>JBMYMD010000008.1:22952-85209 GCA_049596955.1 Flavobacteriaceae bacterium | reverse complement strand
CCCATGTTCCCAATACCTGGGTAATGCGCTCAATAGTCCTGCCTTTAACCAAGAATCCCCCTTTGTCATGCCCCATAAAAAGCTCATCGTTAATGTTCTGAAGGTTCCAAACTTGACCTTGACTGCCTTCAATGAACTCATAGTCTTCAGTGCTATTTAGTCGTTTGACAAAGAGTCCACTATTGGTAGCCAGATAACGATAGTTCTCAAAATCAATAGCTTTGTAGACAGCTCCTAACTGTGAAGCTGAATCTTGATACTCTAAAATCTTAGACCCGAAATCTATACGACTCACTCCGTAATTTAAGGCCAGCCATAGACCAGATTGATTGTCGCTAAAGGAATTTAAAACGGTATTGTCTTGCAAGCCATTAGATCGATTAAAATTAGACATCGATTTGGTGTTTAAATCAATGCGTATTAAGCCTTCATCTACAGAACCCAAGTTCAAAATGCCCTTGTCATTGTCATAATTGACATTAAATAAAGCGTTACTCGGTAAAGTGCTGAGCAAAGACCGGTTAAGTAACCATTGATTCTCTCTTAGTTCAAAGACTTGAGCAGACTGATTAACAGCAAAAATTTGATCTTCAAAATCAAAAATTCCTAAAATAACCCCGACATCTGAAGGTACATTAGTGTACAATTGTTTTTTACCGTCTCGTATATAAAACAGCCCTTCATCGGTCTGAAAAATAATATTTGAATCGATCAAAAATAGCAAGCCTCTGTCGAAAGAAGCCTCTATCCAATCTACAGAAGAAGTGCTGGGGTTATAGATATAGACTCGATCTAAAGACCTAAATATAATGGAGCCGTAAAATAATTTGACATCCCAAAACTGTTCGTCTGCTTTTAAATCGATGCCGTTTTTTTGAACTATTGAAGTGTACTCTAAAACTCCCTGTTGATTTGCTTTCCAAAAGCCAAAATCCATATAAGCGCCAGCATAAATCAACTCCTCTGCGGCGAGTAAAGATCTTATCTGTGAGCCATTAGCAGAAGGGTATTCATTCCAATTGACACCATCAAACTCAATGAGCTTGTTATCACTAGCCGTATAAATCTTGTTATTAGCGCCCTGAACAATCGACCAGTTTTGTGGATTAAGCGGCAATGATGTAGGGCTGTAGTTTTGAACCGGTACTGCGGTTTGTCCCTGAAGGGAAAACACAAAAAATACCGCGAGTACTAAAGAATAGACTACTGCCTTACTATTGATATAAGATTTATACATCTTGAGCTTTTACTTTGGAGATAAATTTGAATTCTTATCTTTAAAAACTACTAATTTAAGACATATATGAAAAAGCTGATAACTTGTTTCACCATGTGCTGTATAGGTGTTATGGTGGCACAACAAAACGCTACATCAGGAGAAGATCTACTGAGTGCAATTCAAGCCAAAACCCAATACTTAAGCACTTCTAAGTTTAAGTCCTTATCCTTTGAAAACATTGGCCCAAGCATCATGAGTGGCCGTGTTGTAGACTTAGCAGTTAATGAAAATGACCCTACAGAATTCTATGTAGCCTACGCTACTGCTGGTGTATGGCATACTACAGATAATGGTATATCTTTCAATCCCATCTTTGATAACGCCCCTACACAAAATGTTGGGGATATTGCCGTGCATTGGGAGAGCAGAACAATTTACGTGGGTACAGGAGAAAACAATTCTTCACGATCATCGTATGCGGGAACAGGGCTCTATAAATCTACCGATAATGGAGAAAATTGGACTTTCTTAGGTTTAGAAGACTCCCATCATATTGGACGAATTGTCATTAATCCCGAAAATGCTGAGCATATTGTGGTTGGTTCTGTCGGCCATTTGTACTCTAATAATCCAAACCGAGGAGTCTTTAGTTCAACTAATGGAGGTGTAGATTGGATGCAAACCTTATACGTCAACGACTCAACTGGAATCATTGACCTTGCCCATGCTCCTGAAGATTTTAATGTCATGTATGCAGCGAGTTGGCAAAAAGACCGAAAAGCTTGGAACTTTGACGGAAGTGGATCGGGATCGGGAATTTACAAGAGTGCAGATGCTGGTAATACATGGACGCTAATTACCACAGAGGAAAGTGGTTTTCCTACTGGAACTGGAGTTGGTAGAATTGGATTAGCCGTTACCGACGCCAATACCGTTTTTGCCATTCACGATTCTCAATTTAGAAGACCAAAAGCTGAAGGACAAGAATCGACGAGTTCTTCATTGGAAAAGGATGATTTTAAAAGCATGTCGACTGCTGATTTTTTAGCCCTTGACGACAAAAAACTCAACGCTTTTTTACGTCAAAATAGGTTTCCGGCAATCTACAAGGCTGCAAGTGTCAAGCAAATGGTAAAAGCAGGTAAGGCCAGCCCTAAGGACGTTGCTCTATTTCTTGAAGATGCAAATTCGATGTTGTTTGACACCCCTGTAGTTGGGGCAGAATTGTATAAGTCTACTGACGGCGGAACGACTTTTACGAAAACGCACGAAGATTATTTAGACGGTCTGTTTTTTAGTTACGGCTATTATTTTGCTCAAGTAACCGTAGACCCTTCTAATACAGATAAGATTTACTTAGCGGGTGTGCCGATTATAAGAAGTGATGATGGGGGTAAAACCTTCTCCGCTATTGGAAAAGAGAATGTGCATTCAGATCACCATGCCATTTGGGTGAACCCCAATAAATCTGGACATATCATCAATGGAAATGACGGCGGGGTGAACATTACCTATAACGACGGTGAAGATTGGATGATTGCCAATACTCCAGCTGTTGGTCAATTCTATGCCATCAATGTTGACCACCAAAAACCTTATCAGGTCTATGGTGGACTTCAGGATAATGGGGTCTGGAAAGCACCGCATAACAGTCCGACAAATCGCAGGTGGTTGAGTGAAGGGCAAAACCCTTGGAAACGAATCATGGGAGGAGATGGAATGCAGGTTCAAATTGACAATAGAAACGCTAACATCGTATATACCGGCCTTCAATTTGGAAACTACTATCGACTCAATTTAGCTGATAATTCAAGAAAGTTCATCACCCCAAAACACAGTTTGGGAGAATCTCCCTATCGCTTCAACTGGCAAACTCCTATTTTACTCTCAAGTCACAATCAAGACGTGCTCTATATGGGTAGTAATAAACTGCACCGATCTATGGATCAAGGGGACAATTGGACCAATTTATCTGAAGATTTAACAGCAGGAGGAAGAAAGGGGAATGTAGCTTTTGGAACAATTACCACAATTAGCGAATCTATTTTTGATTTTGGAACCATTTATACCGGTAGTGATGACGGCCTTGTTCAGCTCACACGAGACGGTGGAAAGAATTGGACGCTGCTCTCAGAAAACCTCCCTCAAAACCTTTGGGTAAGCCGAGTGGCTGCTTCAAAACACAGCCCATCAAGAGTATATCTCAGCTTAAATGGATATCGATGGGATGACTTTAGTGTTTACGCTTATGTCAGTGAAGACTACGGAAACACTTGGAGACAAATTGCGCAGGACATTCCGATGTCTCCTGCTAACGTAATACTCGAAGACCCACACAACGAATCGGTCTTATTTATTGGCACAGACAACGGCGTTTACGTGTCTGTTGATCGGGGAGCCTCATGGGAAAGTTTACAGCAGGGTATTCCTGAGGTGGCGGTTCACGACCTGGTCATTCAGCCCGAGGCAAAAGATTTATTAGTTGGAACTCACGGAAGGAGTATCTACAGACTCAATATTGAACATATAGAAGCGCTGAGTCCAAGCATAATGGATAAGAATGTTCATTTCTTTAAGGTAAGTCCCGTCAAGTCTAATAGAAGATGGGGGATGAGTTGGTCGACCTGGTCTGAAGCCTATGTACCAAGCATTGATATTCCCGTTTATCTCAAAAATGCATCTACCTATGTGGTTAGTCTAAAAGATAAAGACGGAGTGGAATTAATGCAAGACGCTCTTGATTTAAGTTCAGGCTTACACTATTTGAAGTACGACCTAAGTCTATCAGAAAAAGGAATGCAAAACTATGAAACCGCCAAGGGTAAGAAACCTGCAAAAGCCTCAAACGGAATGTCTTTTCTTTCTAAAGGAACCTACACTTACAGTATTGTTTCACCTGACGGGATGACTTCATCCACTGAAATCAAGGTAGAGTAAACGTTAAACAAAATCCGCTTTTCACAAGCGGATTTTGTCTTTTACACCTGTGTTCGCTTTGCGCTTAAGCTCTGTTTTTACAACAAATGCCTGGGCTTTTGTCATAATTTCTGTTTAGCCTTTTTATAATTTTTTTAAAAATAGGTTTCATCTAATTGATATTCAAGTATTTACGGAATTATTTAGAATTAAACTATACAGATTTTATTTTAGGGCTCAACGTTGCTTAAGACCTTGTTGGGGTTTACATTTGTTATGGTTTTAATCAATTAATTGACAACAATTATGTTTAAGTCTTCTTTGTTAAGAAAGATTGTTATGGCTTTGTCGGGATTATTTTTAATCTCCTTTTTAAGCCTACACTTCGCGATTAATCTCGCCTCTGTTTTTTCAGAAGAAATCTATAATCAATGGTCTCATTTTATGGGATACAATGGTTTGGTACAATTTGTACTTCAGCCCGTTTTAATCGCTGGTGTTATCGTTCACTTTGTGATGGGCTTTGTACTTGAAATTCAGAACAACAAAGCGCGCGGTACGGTAAGTTATAAAGTCAGTGGGAAATCAAAAAACAGCAGTTGGATTTCTAGGAATATGATTCTTTCTGGAGCAGTAATTTTAGCTTTTATCGGTCTTCACATGTACGACTTCTGGGTACACGAAATGAGTTATAAATACGTCGAACAATTGCCTGTAGATGAGGAGCGCTACTATGCTTACACCGTTTTAAAGTTCGCAACGATTGAACGCACCGCAATTTATGTGTTTGCATTCTTTTTGTTGGCCCTGCACTTGTTACACGGATTCACCTCTTCATTACAAACACTTGGATTAGATAATAAACTCGGTAAGGCTTTGAAATCATTTGCGACCTTGTTTTCGATAGGTATTCCAGCAGGTTTCGCCTTTATCGCCTTGTTTCACCACCTTAATCAATTTTAAACATGGCAACATTAGATTCAAAAATTCCAGCAGGTCCTTTGGCTGAAAAATGGAACAAGCATAAAGATCAAATCAACTTAGTCAACCCTGCCAACAAAAGAAATATTGATATCATCGTCGTTGGAACAGGTCTAGCGGGGGCCTCTGCGTCTGCTACCTTGGCTGAACTCGGTTACAACGTCAAGACGTTTTGTTATCAAGACTCCCCGCGTAGAGCACACTCTATTGCTGCTCAAGGGGGTGTAAATGCTGCAAAGAATTACCAAGGAGATGGAGATAGTGTTTACCGCTTGTTCTATGACACCATCAAAGGAGGTGACTATCGTTCTCGAGAGGCAAATGTTTATCGTCTTGCCCAAGTCTCAACTAATATCATTGATCAATGTGTGGCCCAAGGAGTTCCTTTTGCCAGAGAATACGGAGGTCTTCTAGACAATCGTTCTTTTGGAGGAGTACAGGTTTCAAGAACCTTTTATGCTAAAGGTCAAACCGGTCAGCAGTTGTTATTAGGTGCTTATTCTGCGATGAACCGACAAATTCAGAGGGGGAAAATTCAATCCTTCACCCGTCATGAAATGCTTGATTTGGTGTTAGTAGACGGTAAGGCCCGCGGTATTATTGCAAGAGATTTGGTCAGTGGAAAATTAGAGCGCCATGCTGCTCATGCGGTAGTTTTAGCCACTGGTGGGTATGGTAATCTTTTCTACCTCTCGACCTATTGTATGGGAGCAAATGTGACTGCAGCTTGGAGAGCCCATAAAAAAGGTGCTTATTTTGCGAACCCTTGTTACACGCAAATTCACCCTACCTGTATTCCTGTTTCTGGAGATCATCAGTCTAAGCTGACACTTATGTCTGAATCACTCCGAAACGATGGAAGAATTTGGGTTCCGAAAAAAATAGAAGATGCTCAGGCCATTCGTGAAGGCAAATTAAAGCCTACACAAATCGCAGAAGAAGACAGGGATTATTATTTAGAACGTCGTTACCCGGCTTTCGGAAATTTAGTGCCGAGAGATGTAGCCTCAAGAGCGGCCAAAGAGCGTTGTGATGCAGGTTATGGCGTCAATAAAACTGGCGAAGCGGTATACTTAGATTTTGATGCAGCCATCATGCGTTACGGACGTGAAAAGGCCAACACCTCAGGTCGAAAAGACGCAAGTGATGCCGAAGTAAGAGCTCTAGGTGAAGCCATTGTAGAGGCTAAATATGGAAACCTCTTTCAGATGTACGAGAAAATCGCAGATGAAAACCCATACAAGACTCCGATGAAGATTTATCCAGCAGTGCATTACGCTATGGGCGGATTGTGGGTTGATTACAACCTTATGACGAGCATTCCTGGTTGTTATGCAGCGGGTGAAGCTAACTTTAGTGATCACGGAGCCAATCGCCTAGGAGCTTCAGCATTAATGCAAGGCCTCGCAGACGGTTATTTCGTACTGCCTTACACTATAGGAGATTACCTAAGTGACGACATTCGAACAGGTGCAATTTCTACAGAGACAGAAGAATTTGTGCAAGCCGAAGAGGCTGTAAGAGAAAAATTAGAAAAACTGATGTCAGGTTCAGGAAAGCACTCTGTAGATTATTACCACAAGAAATTGGGTAAAATCATGTGGAACAAATGCGGTATGTCTCGTAATGAAAAAGAGCTTAAAGAGGCTATTTCAGAAATCGCTGCGCTCCGAGCAGACTTCTGGGAAAACGTCAAAGTACCAGGAATGCTTGATTCTAAAAATCAAGAACTGGAAAAAGCCGGAAAAGTGGCTGATTTCCTAGAATTAGGAGAGCTCTTTGCCAAAGACGCCCTAGAGCGCAATGAATCTTGTGGGGGGCACTTTAGAGAAGAATACCAAACCGAAGAAGGAGAGGCCTTAAGAGACGATGAGCAATACAAATACACGGCTGCTTGGGAATATAAAGGCACACCCTCAGAGGCTGTTTTACACCGAGAAGACTTGGTGTATGAAAATATCGAATTGAAAACACGATCATACAAATAGAGTTGATTATGAAAATAAAATTGAACGTTTGGAGACAAAAAGACGCCAATTCTAAAGGGGCAATGGTCTCTTACGACTTAGATCATGTAGAAGCAGACATGTCTTTTCTTGAAATGATTGACGTCTTAAATGAAGAACTTATTTCAAAAGGTGAAGAGCCTGTAGAATTTGATCACGATTGTCGCGAAGGAATTTGCGGCACCTGCTCAATGACCATTAATGGTCGTCCACACGGACCTCAGCATAGAACAACAGCATGCCAATTGCATATGAGAAGCTTTAGCGACGGAGATACCATTACCGTAGAGCCTTTTAGAGCTGCAGCCTTCCCGGTTATCAAAGACCTTATTGTAGACCGAAGTGCTTTTGATCGCATTCAACAAGCAGGCGGATATATTTCGGTTAATACCTCAGGAAACCCTGTTGATGCCAATGCTATTCCTATTGAAAAAGAACATGCTGACTTATCATTTAACGCTGCTACTTGCATCGGATGCGGCGCTTGTGTTGCTGCCTGTAAAAACGCTTCAGCAATGCTCTTTACCTCAGCCAAGGTTTCTCAGTACGCTCTACTTCCTCAGGGACAGGTAGAGGCTACTACAAGAGTGCTTAATATGGTTAAGCAAATGGACCTAGAAGGTTTTGGAAACTGCACCAATACGGGTGCTTGTGAGGTTGAATGCCCAAAAGGAATTTCCCTTGAAAATATAGCGCGATTGAATAGAGAATACCTCTCTGCTTCACTCAAAAAATAATACAAACTTCGAAAGAAAGATTCAAGCCTCAACATCTGTTGGGGCTTTTTTATAATTGCATTTCGGGCACCTCAGATTCGACGATTAAATCACCTTGTGTGGCCTTTCGAATTTCATCAACAGTGACTCCCGGTGCACGCTCCTTTAATACAAATTGCTCTTCTCGAATTTCGAGTACTGCTAGATTGGTCACAATCATTTTGACACAACGTACGCCGGTTAATGGCAGGCTGCATCGCTTTAACAGTTTCGAAGCTCCTGCTTTATTGGTATGCATCATCGCGACAATGATCTGCTCCGCTGAGGCTACCAAATCCATTGCACCGCCCATTCCCTTTATCAGCTTATTGGGAATCTTCCAATTGGCAATGTCTCCATTTTGAGCCACTTCCATGGCCCCTAAAACAGTGAGGTCTACATGCTGACCTCGTATCATAGAGAAGCTCATCGCAGAATCAAAATATGATGCACCTTTAAGAGCCGTTATCGTTTGCTTTCCCGCGTTGATTAAATCTGGGTCAACCTGGCTTTTGGTCGGGAAAGGACCCATGCCAATAATGCCGTTCTCGCTCTGAAATGCCACCTTAATGTCTTTTGGAATGTAATTGGCTACAAGAGTTGGGATTCCTATTCCGAGATTGACGTAATAGCCATCTTTTAACTCTTTTGCGATTCGCTGTGCGATTTGGTCTTTAGTCAGCATCCTATTCTTGAACCGTTAACTTTTCAATACGCTTTTCATAAGCGCTTCCGAGGTATAGTCTGTCGACTAATATACCAGGAATATGAATTTCATTTGGATTTAATGCTCCTTCGGGATATAACTCCTCTGTTTCTACTACAGTGATTTTAGCTGCTCCACACATGAGTGGATTGAAATTTCGCGCTGTGGCCTTAAAAATCAAATTTCCCGCAGTATCTGCTTTCCATGCTTTTACAAAGGCAAAATCAGCGACAAAGGCTTCTTCTAAGATGTAGTTCTTTCCGTTGAAGTTTCGACTTTCTTTTCCTTCGGCCACTTCTGTTCCATATCCTGCAGGAGTATAAAAAGCGGGTATTCCAGCTTGAGCTGCTCGACACCGCTCTGCAAGAGTTCCCTGCGGAATTAAATCTACCTCGAGTTCGCCTGCAATGAGCTGTCTTTCGAATTCGGCATTTTCTCCTACATAAGAAGCTGTCATTTTATGGACCTGTCTTTTGTTGAGTAATATACCCAACCCAAAGTCGTCTACTCCAGCATTATTTGAAATACAGTGAAAGCCTCCTAAGTTTGTTTCTGATATAAAACCAATACTCTTTTCTGGAATCCCACACAGACCAAAACCTCCGAACATAATGGTCATTCCCTGTTCTAGACCGGCTAATACCTCTTCTTTAGTGTGTACTTGTTTATTCAAAGGATTCTAAATCTAAATCGTCGTCATCGAGTTCAATTTCTACATCTTCAAGTTCGGGCACAGAACAGTCCACGCGCATATCAAAATTTTCAGGCATGACAAATTCTTCCATTGAAATTCCAATCTCTGGATTTTCATAATTCATCTTCATGTAATTTGCCCAGATTGGTAAGGCCATCGTTGCCCCTTGTCCATATGCAATATTGTCAAAATGTACCGATCGGTCTTCTGCTCCAACCCAAACACCGGTCACTAAATTGGGCACCATGCCCATAAACCATCCATCCGAATGATTTTGTGTTGTTCCTGTTTTCCCTGCAATTGGGTTTTCAAACATGTAGGGATATCCAGTGACCACATCTTTATACACTTCGTTGTCTACAGCAACGTCATGTCTAAGACGCATTCCTGAACCTGCCTCTGTGACACCTTCTAGCAATTTGACAATGGTGTAGGCGATTTCCTTACTCAATACATCTTTTGTTTGGGGAACGTGATTGTAAATTTCAACACCGTTTCTATCTTCTATTCGAGTAACTACCACAGGTTTGGTAAATACCCCTTCATTAGCAAAAGTCCCGTACGCAGCAACCAATTCCATTACATTGATATCCGGGGTTCCTAATGCTATTGAGGGAACCTTAGGGATATAACTGCTGACTCCCATTTCCTTGGCAATTGATGCCACTGAACCAGGGCCTACACGGTCAATAAGTTGGGCTGTCACTGTGTTAATCGAATTGGCTAATGCGTTTTTAAGTGTTCTATTTCCTCCGCTGTATTTGCTTCCTGAATTCTTTGGACACCACGCTTCAACATTGCCGTGTTTCATTGGGGCTATACAATACTGCACATCTGGCAGAGAGTCACAAGGAGACATTCTGAGCTGATCTATGGCCGCTGTGTAAACAAAAGGTTTAAAAGTTGATCCTACTTGTCGGGTGCCTTGAAATACATTATCGTATTGGAAGTGCTTGTAATCTACTCCTCCAACCCAGGATTTAACGTGACCATTTTTAGGATTTAAACTCATCATCGCCGACCTGAGATACGATTTGTATAACAGAAGTGAATCCATTGGTGAGAGCAAGGTGTCTCTCTCATTTCTCGGGCTGTCATAATCAAAAACCTTCATCTCTACAGGCTTGTAAAAACTTGCCTTAATTTCATCTTCAGGTTTTCCGAGCTGTTTGAGTTTTCTCCATCGGTTACTGTTTTTCATCGATCTGTTTATGATTCCATCTATGACCTCTTGTTCTAATTCTACAAAAGGAGCCGTTGGATTGGTCTCTTTATTATTTTGTCTAAAAAAGGCTTCTTGAAGATTTTTTAAATGCCCAATCATTGCCTTTTCTGCGTTTTCCTGTAGCCTCGAATCAATTGTTGTGTACACCTTTAAACCGTCTTTGTAGATATTATATGGGCTACCATCACTCTTAAAGTTTTCTTTTACCCATTTGGACAACCAACTCTGCATGTACATTCTAAAGTATGTAGCTAAGCCTTGACGATGAGATTCGGGTTGAAAGTTTAATTCTATTGGTAATGCTTTAAGCGAATCCCGCTGCTTTTTTGAGATTTTTCTGTATTTCTCCATTTGATTTAAAACAGTGTTTCGTCTATCGAGTACTAATTCTGTTCTTCTTATCGGATTGTAGTAGGATGAGTTTTTAAGCATCCCCACTAGCATTGCGCCTTCTTCTATTTTAAGAGCTGAAGGTTCTTTGCCAAAATAAATACGAGAAGCTGAACGAATTCCGTCAGCATTGTAATTGAAATCATAGTTGTTGAGGTACATTTCAATGATTTCCTCTTTGGTGTAGTTCCTTTCGAGTTGCACGGCAATTACCCATTCTTTTAATTTTTGTAAAATAGCTTCTTTTAGGTTTCTCGATCTTACACCTACAAATAACTGTCTTGAAAGCTGTTGGCTAATTGTACTAGCGCCTCCACGAGATCCCAAAAAGAGCAATGCGCGAAACGTTCCTCTAGCATCTATGCCCGAATGTTTATAAAACCTAACGTCTTCTGTAGCAATCAAAGCTTCAATGAGATGGTCTGGCAACTCTTCAATAAAAACCGGCGTTCTATTGTCGCTCAAGAACAATTTTCCAAAGGTGATTCCGTCGGCTGATATAAATTCAGAAGCCAGGTTGGTCTCTGGATTTTCCAAACGCTCAAAGGTGGGCATTGGTCCAAATCCTCCTTTGGAAGCGATGATAAAAAAAGATGCCCCTATAAGAATAAACAGAAGCATAACAGCCCAGAAAATTTTAATGAATTTCCAGTATTCTTCTACTTTTCCCCACACGTATTTTCCCATATGATGCTACTTCTTATTGTTGATTATTTTCAGGTTTTATTTCTACGCCTACATCGGTAATTCCCTTTAGCGTTGATAAGCCCTCAACAAAACCTTTTCTGCGCATTAAGTGATTAAGGCTCATTTCGTACTTCCCTTTGTTAGGAAAAACGACAGCTTCTCTAAAGAATAATAAGTTTTCTACTACCGTTCCTTGAGATTGTCCGAGCCAATTTCCCTCTACATCTGTTATTTCATATTCTAATGTGTCCACTATTGTCCTTTCTGATTCTGGAAAATCTAAGGTCGAGACTAAAAAGATATTGCTAAAATCATAGTCTTTGTTATTTCGGATGTGAATGAGTATATCGTATCGATTAAGTGTATCTGTAATCGAAAATTCGAAACTCAACGTGTCTGACTTCGACCACTCTGCATTTTCTAGAGTTTGAAATTGACTTTGGCCTATGTCCGAACAAGAAAAAAAGCAAAAACTCAAAAGTAGTATAACTGCTGAAGGGACAACTTTCACGACTTCGTTTTTTGTTTGTTTCTAGGCCTGTTCTTTGATTTTCTTCGCTTCTTGTTTTTTGGCTTATCAAATCGAGTGATAGAATCTTCTAAGACATCTTTTTCAAGATAACTTTTGATTTCTTCTGTTTCTGAGGATTCTCCAATGTAGTCTTCAATACTGCTAATTTTTTTACCCGATTTATTGATTTCAATGATTTCTTGTACTACATCTTTGTGAACCTCATGCCAATTTGAGGGCTCATCTCTATACGTAAACCACAACAGCTCTTTAAAGATGTCTGTTTTTTGACAATACGCTACTCCTTTTTCGGTCTGAAGTTTACAATCTGTTGGAGGGAAATCTTTTAGCGCTTCGAGATAAGTGTCTAATTCATAATTCAAACAACATTTCAATTTCCCACACTGTCCTGCTAGTTTTTGTGGATTTAGGGCAAGCTGCTGATAGCGGGCTGCAGATGTGCTTACAGATCTGAAATCAGACAACCAAGAAGAACAACAAAGTTCTCTACCGCAAGAACCAATTCCGCCTAATCTTTGTGCTTCTTGACGATAGCCAATCTGACGCATTTCTATACGAATTCCAAAGGCCTTCGCAAGTTCTTTAATAAGTTGTCTAAAATCTACTCGCTCCTCGGCGGTGTAATAAAAAGTAGCCTTAGAACCGTCACCTTGAAATTCTACATCGCTCAGTTTCATTTGCAGGTTCAAGTGAATGATGATCTCTCTAGCTCTTTTCTGAATTTGCTTTTCTTTATCTCTAGAAGATTGCCAAACAGAAATATCTTTTGAAGAAGCCTTTCTATAAATTTTTTGGAGTTCGTCTTTTTCTTTTTCTATTCCCTTTTTTTTCATTTGAACGCCGACAAGAGGGCCGGTGAGCGAGACAATTCCCACATCATGACCCGATTTGGATTGTGTTGAAACCACATCTCCAATGTGAAGGCTCAAATTTTCACTGTTTTTATAGAATTCTTTTCTGCTGTTTTTGAATCGAACTTCGACGTATAATTGTGATGTTTGGTCTTCAGGCTGCATATTGCTCAACCAATCGAAAACTGTCAATTTATTGCAAGAGTCTTCTCCGCAAGAGCCATTGCTTTTGCACCCTGGATGTATTCCGTTTGTGCTGCAGGTATTACAACTCATTTCATCTTCATTTTGCAATAGTAAAGATACTGATATTTATGCTCCCTTTTAGCGCTTCAAAATAATCCCTTTTAAAGAACAAAACGAAAGAGCTCTAGATGTTAAGAACTAATTATAAAGCCTGCAATTTTCATGTAGAGAATAGCTTAATTTTGAAGATCATTAATTCACGAGTTATGAGTAAAGACGAAAATCAAAAACTAAAAGCGCTAAAATTAACATTAGATAAGTTAGATAAAACCTATGGAAAAGGTGCTGTTATGAAACTAGGAGACAGTGTTATAGAGCAGGTCGAAGTGATCTCCTCTGGTTCTTTAGGTTTAGATTTGGCTCTAGGTGTTGGAGGGTACCCAAAAGGTAGAGTGATTGAAATTTATGGGCCTGAATCTTCAGGAAAAACAACGCTGACCTTACACGCAATTGCAGAGGCTCAAAAAAATGGAGGTATTGCTGCTTTTGTTGATGCTGAACACGCTTTTGATCGTTTTTACGCTGAAAAATTGGGGGTTGACATAGATAATTTAATTATCTCACAGCCTGATCACGGAGAACAGGCGCTTGAAATTGCTGATAATTTAATTCGCTCGGGAGCTATAGACATTGTCATTATTGACTCTGTGGCTGCATTAACCCCAAAAAGTGAGATCGAAGGTGAAATGGGAGATTCAAAAATGGGTCTTCATGCGAGACTTATGTCCCAAGCACTTAGAAAACTCACCTCAACAATAAGCAAAACCCAATGCACAGTCATCTTTATCAATCAATTGCGCGAAAAGATTGGTGTTATGTTTGGGAATCCCGAAACCACAACTGGTGGAAACGCCCTAAAATTTTATGCTTCTGTAAGGCTAGACATAAGAAGGTCTTCTCAAATCAAAGACAACGAAGGCAATGTTAGTGGTAATAAAACCAAAGTAAAAGTGGTGAAAAATAAAGTTGCCCCTCCATTTAGAACTACAGAATTCGACATTATGTATGGAGAAGGTATTTCAAAAGTAGGTGAGATTATAGACCATGGCGTTGCTTACGACATCATTAATAAAAGTGGTTCGTGGTTTAGCTATGCCGACACCAAACTTGGACAAGGTAGAGATGCTGTAAAAAACATTTTATTAGACAATCCTGAGTTGTCTGAAGAAATAGAAGACAAAATAACTCAAGCCATCAAAGGAGAAGCCTAGAGAAAAGTCTCAAGGATTAGCGATAAGATCGTTTTTCATTTTTTCGTAAACCTCATCTTTCAAAGCGTCAATTGCTTCCAGTGAGTCTCGTTTTTGCCAAGGAATGATGTCTATAATGCGATATCTGAGTTGTCCCGGGCCGCCGTGAAAATACGTCCAGTTTAACCGTTTTTTACAGTCGTAAAAAGAAGCCACAACAATTTTTAGTTTGTGTTCTGCCGCCATAGAAAACCCCCCTCTTCTGAACTCCCTAAGAAGAACCTCTTCTGGAGGAACACCTGCTTCTGGAAAAATGGCTATGCCTCTTTTGTTGTCCATTTTTTCTTTGATACTGTAATAGACTTGTTTTCTGCTTTCTGCACTGTCTCTTTGAACTAAAACAGCAGCTCTTTTGTAAATACTTCCAAAAAGCCAAATTTTACTCAATTCTTTTTTACCCACAAAAACGAGAGGATGAGGACAAATATGCATCAGCAGCATAACGTCTAACTGACTTGTATGGTTGGCTACAAAAACAAAAGGAGGCTCAGGTAATTCCAAACTGCCTTCTAGTTTTTTTGGTGAACAACCCATAAAAAAAAGAATGTATTTAGACCATACGTTTCGTGCAAACCAATAAAGGTTCGAATAGTATTTTTCTTTAGTCGATAAGAGGAGTAACAGCGGAAAAAAGAGGATGACCGGAACACCAGCTAATATGTAAAACCAAACTCTGTAAAATAATTGAAAAACAGCCTTCATACCTAATTCCAAAAATAAGACTTAAATATTATTTGTTTTTGAATTGATTATGGGCTTAGCGCAAGCGCTCAGGAAGTCGACCCATGATCTCTTTTTCTCTGGGTCCGTGTCGCTTAATTTCAACTTTATTAGGTGTCAAATGAAAGATGGGGTAAGACCCTAGTACATCGGCTGTTGAATGCGTTCTGATGATGAGTTTAATTGCTCTTTTTCGCGCAAATCTTCTTGCCCTTCTCCATTTTGTAATAGACCCTTTTGGATCTCCACTCAAATTCGCACTTGTGCACAAAACTGAAGCGTATGATTTCCCTTGGAATAATTCTGGCTCTACTAATGGTTTTATGGCTTTTTCTAATGCAATAAAAACATCTCTAAAGGGCCAGTTTAGCAATAGGCCTTGATGTGTGCCAGAGCGAACTAAAACAGAATTAAAATCGCTGTCTCCCACGTCAATTCTCATAAATGCCCCTGAAAAAAGCTCTAACTTTTCAGGTGAATCCAACTCTTCTGGTAAAGAACCCTTATTTGCTAACCTGTGAAAGGCGTTTAAATTTCCTATGGCAGAGCCGTAGTTTTTTTCAGGCAACCGCTGTTTGGCGTGATTTAAAGCTTGAGCTCCTGCATGGGTGGGTGGAGCAATAAGTGTGTAAACAGTAGGAAGCTGAAACATAACAACAGGATAATCAGAATGAAAAATATTCATGATTTCCTCTACAAGCCCTTTGTCGCTAATCCACATCTTTTTCATCTAGACCTCTAATTTTCCTGAAAGTAATTTTCCATATGTGTTCATGTTGAGAGGCATTCCCAACTTTTTCATCGCCTGATAAACCGTTGCAGTTGCAGCAGAAATTACTGGTTTGCCTAATAATTCTTCTGTTTTGGACAAAACATCTAATGACGGCATTTGAACACAAGCAGATAACACAACGGCTTCGGCCTCTTCTGACATTCCAGATGCAATAGAAACCAATTGACTTTGGTCTAATTCTCCTACTTCTAGGTTGTTGGTTACAGCTAGTGAATGAGAATCTATGACCTCAACACCTTCATCTTGAATATATCCACACACAGTATCTGTTAATGAGGGTAAGTAAGGCGCAATAACAGCAACCTTTCGAACACCAATATCTTTTAAGGTTTGAACTAAGGCGCCAGCACTAGTAACAACAGGTACATCAGCAGTTTCATTAGAAGTAGCCTCTTTTAATTCTTTTTCAGAAATCTTATGTGCGCCCTTTCCTTCTACCATTACAGCGACCAAACATGCATAAAGAATAATGTCCACAGACGCATCGGCCAATGATTCTGCAGCACCTACAGCACTTAAATTCATTTGTTTTAATTCTTCTCGAGATACATTTTTAAGACCTACACGTGCAGAATGGTATGTTATAATTGGTTTAGATTCAAATCGATTGGAATTAATTGCCTGAGGAATTTCTTTTTCCATGGTGATATTGGAGCTAGGGACAATCATTCCAATTCTAATGTGTTTTCTCATTGTCTTTTTATTTCTAAAGTGCTTTTGGGATTTAAATCAAACATTTCATGCTTATTTCAAGGTAGAATAATAATTAATACCTCTGTTTTGTATTGTTAATAACTTTCTGTGTTCAAACAAGATAGAATGCATATAGGTCATAGAATCAATAATTTAAGTCAATTTATTTGGATTTTCGCTTAATGTTAATAACTTTAGCATATAAGAATTTCACTACAAAACTTATACGATTAACACTACGAAAGCCTCAAAAAAATGGAGAAATTAACGATTCTAACACTTCTTGCAATGATTTCTAATAATAGAAGAAACTCAGAAACAGATAAAATCGTTCAGATATTTGCCAATCAAACGGGGATACCGTCAAATGAGTTTTATGGCCCCCAAATTAATGATGTTGTAGATCAATTGTATGACAATGATTACGGCAAGGTGGTTCAAGCCGTACAGTCTTATTATCCCATTAGACAAGAAGGAGTTTGTCGAGGAGTAAATTTAACTTTTCACAATAGAAAATCACGTTCACTAACAGAGAGACTTCAAAACTTCTTTTTTGCTAAACAGTAAATTTTGGTTTTTTGTTTTTTAAAACGCCTAGATGCGCTTATTTTGTAACTCAAAATAAAGCGTAATGTCCAGAATCCTGACCGGTATTCAAAGTACTGGCACTCCCCATTTAGGTAATATATTAGGAGCTATACAGCCAGCTATTAGTCTTTCTAATCAGCCAGATAATGAATCTTTTTTGTTTATAGCTGACATGCATTCTTTGACTCAAATTAAAGACGGTCAAACCTTAAGCGAGAATACCTATGCTACAGCAGCCACTTGGCTGGCTTTCGGATTAGATACTGAAAACACTGTCTTTTACAGACAAAGTGATGTGCCTCAGGTTACAGAACTTGCTTGGTATTTAAACTGCTTTTTTCCATATCAAAGACTCACCCTTGCACACTCATTTAAAGACAAGGCTGATCGTCTCGAAGATGTGAACGCAGGTCTTTTTACCTATCCTATGTTAATGGCCGCAGACATTTTGCTATACGATGCCGATGTTGTTCCTGTTGGAAAAGATCAGTTACAACACTTAGAAATGACTAGAGACGTAGCTCAACGGTTCCACGCAAAATTTGGAGAGACTTTTGTTTTGCCCGAGGCACAAATTAGCGAAGAAACTATGTACGTGCCAGGGACTGACGGAGAAAAAATGAGTAAGAGTAAAAACAACACTATAAACATCTTTGACCAGCCCAAAAAGCTCAAAAAAACCATCATGGGCATAGAGACAGATTCAAAGTCCTTAGAGGAGCCTAAAGACCCTAGCAATGATAATGTGTTTAATTTGTTCAAGCTCTTGGCCTCCCAAGAGGCTATTGAAGAGATGAGTGCCAATTATCTAGCGGGAGGTTACGGTTACGGACATGCTAAAAAGGAACTTCTATTGCTCATCGAAAGTAAATTCAAAGAGCCTATGGAAAAATTTCATTACTTCATGGAAAACAAATCTTTAATCGATGAGGTTCTATTGGCTGGAGCCCAAAAAGCTCAAACCAAAGCTGATGAAGTGCTCGGGCGCGTAAGAAATAAGCTCGGTTACTAATTCATTATATTTTTTCATACCACAAGCCCCTTGTTCTTTTTAAAGAACCTTGATTTTCCAAGCGAACAAGAGCAAGAGTTAATTCATCTTTTCTATAATTTGTGTTTTGGATCAAGCTTTGAATAGATATTTTCAAGTCTTTTTGAGCCAATTCAAGAATCTGTTGTTCGATTGGACTAAGCTTTGTCTTTGAATGAGAAATTGTGTTCTCTAAAGGCCATTGCAATTCATTTGCCAGATCTTGAGCTGATAGTATTCCAATAGCCATTTGCCGACGAATAAGCAAATTACACCCTTGACTATAGACATCTGTGACTCTGCCGGGAAAACAAAAAAGTGGTCTGTTGAATTCAAAAGCGTATTTAGCTGTAGTTAAACTCCCTCCTTTTAAGGCTGATTCTACAACCAAAGTAGCCCAAGACACTCCTGCTATAATTCTATTTCTCTTCAGAAAATGATGCTTTAAAGGTGCTGTTCCCGGTGGATATTCACTCAACACCAAGCCATGAATCTCAATTTTTTTAAATAAAGCCTTATGCTTGTTTGGATAAATTATATCTAAGCCATGTGCACATACTTGTACGGTTTTCAAATTTAGATCAATAGCCCTCTTTTGCGCTAAATAGTCCACCCCGTAAGCTAAACCACTTACAATTACAGGTTTGATAGACGCCAACTCTTCTAAACAGTTTTGGATTAATTGTGAACCATAAGCAGTCATTTTTCTTGTTCCCACAATACTGAGGATCATGTTTATCCTGTTATTTAATAAAGTGATATCGCCTTTGTAATAGAGTATTAGTGGAGGGTCATGAGACTGTTTGAGTAAAACAGGATAATTATTGTCACTCAATAACACCCATTTCATGTTGGCCTTTTTGGCTTGTTCTAATTCTAATTTAGCTTCAAAAAGCTGCGCTTGACTTATTTGTAGTGCCAATTTTTGGACTACCTTATCTATATCTTTCAACTCAAGGAGCATGTCTTTTAAATTCAACTTGTGTTGACCCTTTAAGTTTCTCAATACTATATGATATATTTCTTGCGTTTTTATTAGTGATATTTTTACGTAATTTTCTTTCTATTCAGTGTAAAAACATATCAGTATTAATGCAGATATTTGCAGTATGGATATAGGAACGTATATCAGTAGCTTACTTTACTCCAAACCTTTTGTGGTCTTACCTGAATTTGGAGCCTTTGTAACTAATGCGTCAGGGGCTGCCTCCTTTGCTGACCAAAGCCATTTAATGCCTCCTCACAAGAGTATTAGCTTCAACCCTTACTTGCAAGAAAACGACGGCGTTCTTTGCAAACACATTGCACAAAAAGAAGACAAGAGTTTAGTTGAAATAGAGCAAAAAATTACGGAGCTCACTAAGAGTTGGCAAAGCAAGCTCGCCTTAGGTGAAAAAGTCCAAATCGAAGGCCTCGGAGTGCTTGAAAAGTCCAATGATAATATAGTTGTGAGTTCATTTGCCAAACAAAGCTTATTAAAGAGTTCTTATGGATTAGGTGTTGTTGAAATTCCAGTTGCAGGTGCAACGATCCCTGTTGCAGAAGAAGTAAACTTTAATTCAAGGGTAAGGAATTTAGGCTCATATCAATTAACTGAAAAAGTTGTTACTCAGAAACTTGATTTAGTAGAAGAAGATAGTGCTGATGTCAATCCTTGGTTCAAATATTCTGCATTGTCTCTGCTATTCGTATCGCTCACAGTTAGCGGTTACTTTTTTTATAATCAATACCAAAAAATGTTGAATGCTGTTGAAGCGGAGGCTAGTGAAATATTCCTAAATGAAATCAAAGCACATACCTATTATTCAGACACTCCTTTAGAACTTCCTTCCATTCAAATCAAGGTCGTTAAACGCTACAATGTAATAGCAGGATCTTACAGAACTAAAGAAGATGCTGAACGCCGCATAACTACACTTTTAGACAAGGGATTTGCCTCTGAATACCTGACAGGTGAAAACGGAGCAGACCTTGGACAAACGATTCATTATGCAACCTATAAAAGCTTCCAATCCTATGCTGAAGCACAAGACTATCTTCAAGAGATAAAGTCTTCAATAGAACCTAATGCATGGATATTGGTGGATCAAATAGAAATTTCTGAATAACAAATACCATGACAGGTAAAACCCCTTCTGAATCAAGAACTACAACAACTGATATGGTTCTTCCAAGCGAGACCAATCATCTAAACCACCTTTTTGGAGGAGAATTGTTAGCCCGTATGGATAGAGCTGCTTATATTACGGCCCAGAGACATAGTCAACGTATCGCTGTCACTGCATCCGTGAATCACGTTGCCTTCAACAACGCAGTCCCTGTTGGAAGCATTCTAAGTCTAGAGGCTAGTATTTCAAGATCGTTTAGCACATCAATGGAGGTTTTTATCGATGTGTGGACAGAGGATAGAATTTCTGGCGTAAAAACAAAAGTGAATGAGGCTATCTACACCTTTGTTGCCGTTGATGAAGCAGGAAAACCCACTGCGGTTCCTGAGCTTATTCCTGAAACTGATCTTGAAATAGAACGTTTTAATGGCGCTTTGAGAAGGAGACAGTTGAGTTTGGTGCTCGCTGGTAAAATGAAACCCGCAGAGGCTCATGAGTTAAAGGCAATTTTTGAATAAGTGCCTTTTCAACTACAGTTTGTTGACCCAAGATTCTGGGTTTAATCGCTCTTTATTTTTATAGACATAAAACTTTAACTTGGTGACGTTCTCTATTTTATCGGTGTGAACAATTCCCAGAGGAGTTTTGGCCTCAATTACTTGACCCTCTTTTACATACACGCTCTCTAAGTTGTAATACATGGTAATATAATCTCCATGCCTAACGTACACCCCTTTTATTCCTTGTTTATTGGTCATAATCGTCATGACCTGCCCTTCGTAGATTGATCGTGCTACAGCTCCTTGTTCTGTAGCAATAGTAACGCCATTATTGTTCAGCTTTAATCCTGGGTACAACTTATCAGTGTACTGTCCAAACCCTTCACTTTTGACTCCCTTTTCAACAGGCCAAATATGATTTCCTTTGTTCGCAGCAAAGTTCCCCGCAATTATCTTGGCTTCAGGTGTCAGCTCAAAAGCAGAACTACTTCTGCTCGAACTTGATTTTTTGATTTCCAATTCGATTAAACTTCTAATCTCTTGATCTATTCTTTGTTGTTCAGCAACTTTTGCGTCGATCTCTTTTTGATATTTGGTTTCGTTTTTTCGAATCGTCGTGAGTATTGACTCTTGCCTTTTGCGCTGTGATAACAAATTCGCTCTGGCGTTATTATTCTCATCTAGCAGTGCTTGTTTCTCTTTTAACTGGCCTAACAATTCTTTATTTACACGCTCAAGTTCAACCTGATTTTGTTCTATTTTCTCACCTTGAGATTTTCTGAAGTCTGCGTATTGAATCATGTAATCCCATCTCTTGTAAGCTTCTTTAAAGCTTTTGGCCGACAACAAAAACATCAACCTGTTTTTCTCTAGATTTTTCTGATAGGATTTGCGAATCATCAAGGCGTAATCTTCCTTTAAAACCTTTAACGTTTCTTTGAGTTCAATCGCCTGAGACTCGTTGTTTTCAATTTGTTCTTCTAGGATTTGAATTTGTTGATTCGTGATTTGAATTACTCTACGGATTGCTGTCGACTGTTGACCTAAAGCTCTTAGTTCCTGCAAAACTGACCCTTCTTGCTTTTGTTCTTTTAACAGAAGTGCATTTATATTCTGTATTTCACGATTTAGTTCTTGCTTTCTTCTTTCTAGGTTTTTTTGATCTTCAGTACGCTGGGCAACAACCGCAGAAAAGCTAAAAAGAAATATCAAAAGCAATTTAATTCTCATTTCAAAACACTTTTATATCCTTTAGGAATGTTATAGTTAAATTGAACTTTTCTGTTGTATTCGGCCTGTGTCCATTGCAAATCTACTTCTATATTTGAATCTTGAACAAGCGATTTTAACTTGATACTTGCGGGGTGTAGGTCAGTGTCTTTCTTGTATGCATAGGTAATGCGAGCGGCCTGATTACTTCTAGTGATGCGGTAATCTTGGCCTATCAACTGCAGGGTGTTTTTATCATATCTCATACTAAAATCAAACACTCTTTTGTTCTTGTTGGTCAACACCCAATAGGAATCTTCGCTTTTTAATATAAGTCCTCTTCTGGAGCTAAGGTTAATGAGTGGTTTTGCAAAAAGTACGTTTTGCAATTGTGTAAAATTTAATTCAACACCTATTAACTCTTGTAAATACTTGTAATCACCATCAAAATAAGAGCGTTCTAATTTGTTGTAATAACTCAAACGTTTTTGGTCGAGATAAGCCTTAAGCACCCCAAATGGGGCTGAAATTAAAAGCGCAGAATCACGCTCAAAACGCACTGTACTGGTTACCGTTTGCGACTTCCCATTGTCATTTAATGTCATTCTTAAACGTCCCCTAAGAGAATTGATTTCAATGTCTTTTTGACTCTGTTGAAATAGGGCAGATTTACTAATGGAGCTAACTGTGTTTGCAGTTTCAACGCTTGCCTTCTTTACTCCACAGGAAGACATCAATCCTAAGAGTAAAATCAAATAACTAAAGCGTTTGGTGTTTTTCATTATAATCTTAGGCCTTTAATTCGCTGTAATCTCCTATACTTATTTTCGTAAACGAACCGTCAAAATGAACCTTATTCCCAATCATGGCCTCATTTAAATGTGCGTTCTTCACCACAGATTGTGACTGTATTATGCTGTTTGATACTGAGCTGTTTTCTACAATGGTTTGATTTCCTATAGATACATGAGGTCCTACCTTTGCATTGATGAGTTGCACTCCTTCAGCAATGAAACAGGGTGGAATAATCGTCGAATTGCTGTTTTGGATGTTTTCTGCGACAAGTTCCTCACGCTGTTCCTCTTGCAAGAAATCCAACATTTTTTTGTTGGTCTCAACGGTTATGTCTTTATTTCCACAATCCATCCATTCACTCACTTCACCCGTAACAAAAACCTTGCCCTTTTGAATCATGCTCTTGATTCCGTCGTTTATTTGATATTCGCCTCCATGGGTGAGATTTTGGTCGAGAACAGCTTGTAACTCTTCTTTTAATTCTGCGATTTGCTTGAAATAATAAATCCCTATAACCGCTAAATCAGAAACGAATTCACTCGGTTTTTCAACCAATTCTACAATATGTCCTTTTTGGTTGAGTTCGACTACTCCATAGGCTTCTGGCTGATCAACTTGCTTTACCCAAATGGCGGCATCTGCATTTTGATCAATCTTGAAATCGGCTCGAATCAGGGTGTCAGCATAGGCCACTACCGCTGGTCCATCTAATGACTCTTTCGCACACATTATGGCATGACCTGTGCCCAAGGGCTGGTCTTGTCTATATATTGAACACTTTGCTCCTAGACTTTGGGCCAACTCATTTAATTGCTCGACAACATCATCTCCAAAAAAAGCTGGGTCACCAATGACAAAGGCCACTTCGTCAATGGGCTGATCAACTATAGCTGCAATATCGCTCACCAGTCGATGTACTATGGGTTTACCCGCTACGGGAACTAAGGGTTTTGGCACGGTAAGAGTGTGAGGCCTTAATCGAGAACCTCTTCCTGCCATTGGGACTATTATTTTCATTTTCGAATCAATTTTATTTTTTTCCAGTACTTCCGAAACCGCCTGAGCCTCTTTCAGAGTCACTAAGCTCATCTACTTCCTCAAATTCGAAGGTCTCATGCTTACAAAACACCATTTGAGCGATGCGCTCTCCCTGCTTGATTTCGAATGCATCCTTAGAAAGATTCACTAAAATCACCCCTATTTCACCTCGGTAATCCGCATCAATCGTTCCTGGAGAATTCAGCAGTGTAATTCCGTGTTTTGCGGCTAAACCACTTCTTGGTCGAACTTGAACCTCATAGCCTTCGGGAATTTCTAAAAATAAACCAGTCGGTACAATTGTTCGTTCTAAAGAGTCTAACACAATTGTTTCTTCGTTGTTGGCTCTAATGTCTACTCCTGCAGAAGCTACAGTTTGGTATTGAGGCAAGTCGTTTTTGGACTTATTGATGATCCTAACTTTCATTTGCTTGATTTTTATAGTATTTCAATTCTCTTCTCAGAACAAAACTACTAAAAGCGAGAAGGAGAATTCCGGATTTCCACAGAACTTTATCAAAAGGGATATAAACGATATAAGCCAAAACTAAGGCTAATATCAAATAAGTCAGAATGCTTTTTAAATCATATGGAATCGGATTGAATTTCTTTGAAAGCAAAAAGGAAAGTAAGGCCATAAAAAAGTAAGCGCTTAAGGTCGCTATAGCGCCTGCATAATATCCCCAACGAGGAATAAAAATGATATTGATCAGCAATGTAATCAAAGCTCCTCCCCAAGAAATATAGGTGCCTATGATGGGCTTGTCAATTATTTTGTACCAAACTGACAGACTGTGGTAAATCCCTAAAAACAGGGCTGCATATAAAACAATAGGAACTATACTTAGCCCTTCTAAGTATTGTTCTTTGGCGATGAATAGATGCGCTATGGGTTCAATAAATACCACGACAGCGAGAAACAAGATGACTCCAAAGGCCACAAAAAAGCGTGTAATTAAAGCATAGGTCTGATTTCTGTTTTCCGCTTTCGCTTGTTTGAAGAAAAAGGGCTCAACCCCCATTCTAAATGCAGTTGCAAATAGGGTCATAAAAACTGTCAACTTATAACATGCGGCATAAATTCCGGCATCTTTACTCGAGAGCATTTGATTGATCAATATTTTGTCGAGTACCTCATTGATTGTAAAGGCTATTCCTGCGAGCATAACTGGCAAGGCATACTTCAACATGCTTTGCCAAATTTTCAAATCAAATGTTCCTTTTTGACTGAAATAAGTGTTAGCAAAAATGAGTAATGTAAATCCGCTTGCAATGATGTTTGCTAAAAAAATGTAGGTGATCGCCTTTCCGTTTTGATCTGCTCCCAAAAGCAATAAAAAGAACAAATTAAAACCAAAGTTGACAGCAACGCTAAGTGATTTTATGGTCGCATACTTCATCGCTTTTTCTTTCGCCCTCAATAAGGCAAATGGAATGACTACTATGGCGTCTAATACCAAAATAGCCACGACATACCTCAAAAATTCGAGTCTTATTCCTGTAAGCTCAGCTAATTGAGGGCTTAATATATAACCCAATAGACCCAATGCTATAGAACTAACAAGAAGAGAAATGAGCGCTGTAAAAATCGTGTTCTCCTTGTTGGTGTTTTTGTGAAAAAACCTAAAGAATGCCGTCTCCATTCCATATGAAAAGAGGATGTTAAATATGGCAATCCAAGAGTAAATGAGAACGTATTCCCCATAGCCTGAAGAGTCAATAAAAACCGCTGTGTATAAGGGCAATAAAAGAAAAGATAAAGCTCTAGGAAATACTGTTGCAAAACCATAAACCAGCGTTTGCCTAAACAAAGAAGCCATTGCATTCATATGGGTTACTGTCTAATGGTTGGTTTACTGTTAATTTGCGCTTGAATGCGTTGGGTTTTTTTGGTGTAAGCCCCTTGTATTTTAAGATCGAAACTTCTCACTAATACTGCAGAAGAACTGCCGTTTCTTCCTGAAGTGTCGGTTCTTTTAATCTCTTCTAATTTATCAAAGTTGACAAAAAAAGTTGTGCGCGTTTGATCTGAAGCTTTAAGTTCTAGCCAGTCTTTTCTGATTTTTACATAAAAACGTGTTGAGGGCAAAACGTCCTTACCGCACTCAATAATCAACTGTTGTTGTATTTCTTGCTCAGGCCTACCGCCATATATGGTTTTGAGTTGAGCAGAAGTGATTTCAGGCCAAATGAAGTCGACAGCACCGAGTATAGAACAGGAACTCAGCATAAAAAAAGCAGCGCTGTACAGCAAAATTTTACGCATAAATCGATTAAGGTTTCCATAAAGATAACCCAAACAATTTAGGCCTTAAGCTGTTCTTAAGAATTTAGGGCTTCGGCACCACCCACGATTTCAAGAATCTCGTTAGTAATGGCTGCCTGACGCGCTTTGTTATAGGTTAGCTTCAATTGGTCTTTAAGCTCTTGGGCGTTGTCTGTGGCCTTGTGCATTGCCGTCATTCTTGCGCCGTGTTCACTAGCAAAAGAGTCTCTGATGGCTTTAAAAAGTTGCGTTTTAAGTGCCTTAGGAATCAATTGGCTCACAATTTCAGCAGCTGATGGCTCAAATATGTAATCTTCTGAAGCCTGATTTTCTTCACTCTCCACTGGCTGAAGAGGTAAAAACCCTTCTGTCTTGACTATTTGAGTAGCGGCATTCTTAAAGGAGTTGTATACTACTTCAACCTTGTCGTATTTCTTAGCGATAAAGCTTTCGATAATGTCATCTGCAATAGGAGCAACCTCACTGAATTGAAGGTTGTCGAAAACTTGGCTAAAGTCTCCTGCCGATTTGTATTCACTTCTTTGGACAAAGTCTGCCACTTTTTTTCCAATTGTGATAAACTCAACCTCAGCCGTAGCTGAATAGTGCTCTTGAAGCTCTTTGACGCGTTTGGTGATGTTTGAGTTAAAAGCCCCGCACAATCCGCGATTAGAGCTAATTGCTACAACTAGAACTTTATTTAATGGCCTTTCTGCAGAATACGCATTAGAGGAATCGTCATTGAGATCAGCGCTAAGACCGTTAATCAAGCCTGTTAGTGTTTCTGCATAAGGTCTCATCGCTGTAATAGCATCTTGAGCCTTTTTGAGTTTGGCAGCAGAAACCATCTTCATTGCAGAGGTGATCTGCATTGTTGAAGACACAGAGGTGATTCTATTTCTTATTTCCTTCAGGTTTGCCATAGTCTAAGCTAAGTGGTTAGATTTTTATTCAAATTTTGCAGAAACCTCAGCAGCTACTTTAGTCAATGTTTCAATCGCTTCATCTGTTAGTTTTCCAGATTTAAGAACGTCTAAAACATCTCTGTGTTGTGCGTTAAGTACTTCTAAATAATCACTTTCAAAAGCTTTTACTTGATTGACAGGAACATTTCTCAACAAGTTTTTTGAACCGGCAAAAATGATTGCTACCTGATTTTCAACAGTAAAAGGATCGTTTTGAGCCTGCTTTAAAATTTCAACGTTACGTTTACCTTTCTCGATTACATTCAAAGTCGCCGCGTCTAAGTCTGATCCAAACTTTGCGAAAGCCTCAAGCTCTCTAAATTGGGCTTGGTCTAACTTTAATGTACCCGAAACTTTTTTCATGGACTTGATCTGTGCAGAACCCCCTACCCTTGACACAGAGATACCAACGTTAATAGCAGGTCTAACCCCTTGGTTGAATAAGTCTTGCTCTAAGAAAATCTGACCGTCTGTAATCGAAATTACGTTGGTAGGGATATAAGCCGAAACGTCACCTGCCTGGGTTTCGATAATTGGCAATGCAGTCAATGACCCTCCTCCTTTTACCTTATCCTTAAGGCTTTCAGGTAGATCATTCATTTGAGCAGCAATATTATCATCAGCGATAACCTTAGCAGAACGCTCTAAAAGTCTTGAGTGTAGATAGAAAACATCCCCTGGATAAGCTTCACGCCCCGGAGGTCTTCTCAATAAGAGAGAAACCTCACGATAAGCTACAGCCTGCTTTGATAAATCATCATATACAATTAAGGCCGGTCTTCCAGTATCTCTAAAATATTCTCCAATTGCAGCCCCGGCGAAAGGAGCGTATACTTGCATAGGAGCAGGATCTGATGCGTTAGCAGCAACAATTGTGGTGTATGCTAATGCACCTTTATCTTCTAATACCTGAGCAATTGCTGCAACTGTAGAAGCTTTCTGACCAATCGCTACATAAATACAGTAAACAGGCTCTCCTGCATCATAAAATTCTTTTTGATTTAAGATGGTATCAATACAAACTGTAGTCTTACCTGTTTGTCTATCTCCAATAACGAGCTCTCTCTGACCTCTTCCCACTGGAATCATTGCGTCGATAGACTTGATTCCTGTTTGTAGTGGTTCGTTTACAGGTTGTCTGTAAATTACTCCTGGTGCTTTTCGCTCCAATGGCATTTCATAGGTTTCTCCAGAGATTGGACCTTTACCGTCAATAGGATTGCCCAAGGTGTCTAAAACACGTCCAACTACTCCTTCTCCTACATTGATAGAGGCGATACGCTCTGTTCTTTTAACTTGAGAACCTTCACTTACGCCTTTTGAAGCTCCCAACAATACGACACCAACGTTGTCGACCTCAAGGTTAAGAACAATCCCTTGCATTCCGGTTTCAAATTCAACAAGCTCGCCGTATTGAGCGTTTGAAAGTCCAAATACACGTGCGATACCGTCTCCTACGCTTAATACCGTTCCGACTTGATCTAACTTAGCGCTTGCGTCAAACCCTTCAATTTGTTGTTTTAATATTGCTGATACCTCAGCAGCTTTTACTTCTGCCATTTTATAGACTTTTAGAAAATTCTCTTTTAATTCGTGTTAATTTGTTTTTGATGCTTGCATCAAATTGGTTGTCGTCAAATTTTAAGACAAACCCACCGAGAATACTCGGGTCAACTGTATTTTCAAGACTTATGTTTTTAAGTCCTTGTTTTTCAAGATTCGTAATAATTGCTTTTTGAGAAGACTCGTTTAAGGCTACTGCAGAAATTACAGTCACCTTTTTTGTATCATTTAAAGCTTGACATTTTCTGTCGTATTCATTAGCGATTTGAGCGATTAACGAGAGTCGCTTATTGATGGCTAGAACATCGATTAAACTCTTGACAAGACTTGAGCTATCTGAGAATATTTTATCCAAATAGTTCTTAATCACCGTTGAAGAAACTGTAGTGTTTTGCAACAACTGTTTTAACTCATCTGAGCTTTCAACCGTTTGAGCAATGTGCATCATGTCTTTGGCGACCGCCTCGACATTGTTCCTTTCAACGGCAGCCTCAAAAAGTGCTTTCGCGTATCTTACAGATGCTCTAGAATTTATCATTTAGGATAATTTTACTTCGTCAATAATAGCATCGATGTGAGCAGTCTGCTTTTGATCTTTTGCCAACTCGTCTTGTAATAATTTTTCAGCCACCGCAATAGATAGCTTAGCTACTTCAGTTTTAATGTCTTCAAGTGCAGCTTTCTTCTCGCTCTCAATAGTGCTTTTCGCTTTGTCTATGATTTTTTGAGATTCTGCCTGAGCCATTTCCTCTGCATCAGCAATGATTTTATCTTTAATTGCGCGCGCCTCTTTGAGCATTTCTTCTCGCTCTGCTCGAGCCTCTTTAAGTAGACGGTCGTTGTCGCTGTTCATCGCTTCAACCTGCTCTTTAGCTTTTTGTGCAGCATTTAAAGCGTCTTGAATTCCAGATTCGCGCTCTTCAAGTGCACTTAATATTGGTTTCCAAGCAAATTTTATCATCAAAAAGATGACTACCAACATCAATACGGTTTGTATGATGAATAGGCCTGGAGAAAAATCGTTTAATAATTGATCCATACGTTTTGTTTAATGACAATAATGAATACAAACAGAAACCAACCGTTCCTGTTTGTATAGCTTAATTATTACTTTCCTAAGAAGATTGCAGCAAATGCTAAACCTTCTAATAAAGCCGCGATGATAATCATATTTGTCTGGATTTTAGAAGTTGCTTCTGGCTGGCGTGCGATACCTTCCATAGCTTTACCTCCAATTTGGCCTAAACCAATACCAGCACCTATTACAATTAATCCGGCACCTACTAAATTTGGAATTGTCATGATTTTGAGTTTATGTTAAACGAAATAATTACGGGTTAATGATGTTCGTGTTCTTCGACAGCCATACCGATAAATAATGCTGAAAGCATGGTAAAGATATAAGCTTGTAGAAAAGCCACTAACAATTCTATTATGGTTATAAAAAGTGATAATGCAAATGACAAAGCGCTTGCTCCAAAAACTCCCATTGTGCTTCTCAATGTGATGCCAATTGCTATAATGCTCATTACTACAATGTGTCCTGCTGAAATGTTAGCAAACAAACGCACCATCAGTGCGAAAGGCTTAGTCAAGGTTCCTAAGAATTCTATTGGAGCCAGAATAATTTTCATCGGAATCGGAACACCCGGCATCCAGAAAATGTGCTTCCAATAATCCTTGTTCGCGCTGAAATGCGTAATAATATAGGTAAACAAGGCTAGCGAAAAAGTCACTGCAATCTGTCCAGTTATATTGAACCCAAAAGGCATTAAGCCTAATAGGTTTGAAACCCAAATAAAGAAAAAGACGGTCATTAAAAAGCCGATAAACTTTTTGTATTGCTTCTCTCCAATATTCGGTTTGGCTATTTCGTCTCTAACGTATATCACAAGTGGTTCTAGAATTCTAGAAAAACCTGTAGGGATACTGCTTTTCTTGTATTGCGCTGCAAGCCTTCTGAACCAGAATATTAATAAGGTGAAAACGAGCAACATTCCAAAAACACTTTTGGTAATAGAAAAGTCTAATACAGCATGTGCATTGTCTGGATGATGATCTTCATCAAAGTGTATCGCAGTCTGGCCTTTGTCGAGTTCGTAGATTTTTTCGTGGTATTTGACCAAAGACACTCCTTCTTTTTCAACAATCACATGGCCTGAGTCATCATGGTGAAATTCTGAAGAAGAAAAAAATCGGAAACCTTCAGAGGTTTTTACGATGATTGGAAGCCCAAAGCCTATGTGTTTACGCTCACCATCGCTATTGTTATAGGAGAACAAATGAAAATCGTGGGCGTCTTTAATGTGGTGAAGAATGTATTCGGCAATTTCATCATCTTCATCGATGGCATTTGCCTCTTCGTGGTGTCCTTCTTTAGGATCTGCGTCCTTTGCGTGCACTGAATAAATCCCTGCAGAAAAAAATACAGAACAAAGAATTGAAACTATTTGAAGCTTAAACGTTAAACGCATGCTTGAGTTGGTCTTTCAAAATTTTGTGCAAATGTAATTAAAGTGATAGAAAAGTCTAGCTATTTTTTGGCTTTTTTGACCAGACGACTCAAGTATTTTCTGAACGGGCTAACCATTGAATTAATACGATAACCTCTAAAATGGTTGAAAGTAGAAAGGGCAACAGGTCGTTTTGCAGGTGGTAATTTGATTCGCTCGAAAAAAGGGCAAAAGAAGAACGCCAAAATATCCCGTATAACATGGGTTTAATGAACACTGAAATCAAAAAGATAAATCCTACATTTTGGAAATTGTGCTTTGCATTAAGCCGATACACTACAGTGAGAAAAGCCCAAGAAAAGAGATAAAAAAAGAGGTAAATGATCAACAATCTTTGGCTAAAATTGACTGCCAAGTGAGTTAATGAAGCCAAAATTAATCCTGCGATATAAAGTTGCTTTTTCAATTGCTTTTTCGAATGACGTCAGCAATGATGGTATACATAGCCAAACCTACCCCTATCATGGTCAATAGTGGTTCCCAATATTCTTTATTAGTAGAAGCTGCAGTTTTTGTGCCTATCCAATTACCTATCAGAATATACAAGAACATCTTTATTCCCATTCCTGTATACTCAATATAGCGTGAAGGCTTAGGCAATATTTTGTTTGTTTTCTTCAACACCAATGGTCTTGGCGGGCGTAGGCATTGATTTGTCAGCTGATAAAGGTGCTGATCTTGAACTCATTTGGCATTTGGCGTTGAACTTAGCTCCTGGAACAATTTGCAGTTTTCCTGCTTTAACAGTTCCTTCTATAGTGGCAGTTTCTTTGAGAGAAAGTGTGTCGCTTACTGAGATGTCTCCTGTGAAATAACCCTCCACATCAGCACTTACACATTCTATTTTACCATTTATCCTTCCGTTTTGACCAATAACTACTTTTCCAGATGTTTTGATGTCTCCTTCTAATTTTCCGTCTATTCTAAAATCGTTCTTAGACACAATATTACCAGTAATTGTGGTATTCTTCTCAATTCTATTCGGCTGATTGCCTTGGCTTTCTCCCATAAATTTTCCTGTTTTACCGTCGAACATTTCGTTTTCGTGTTTTAATTTTTCTAATAATTTTTGTCCTGTTTTGAACATGAGGTGTTATATTTTAACGATTCAATTCGGTATTTATTCTTTGAAATAATACTTTATCTAGTTGTGCCCTCTCATAATCTTCTTTTTTAAAGATACCTATTAAATCAGTTCGGTTCAAATTTTGGTTTAAAGTTAAAAAAATGGATGCATCTTTATCATCCTCAAAATCAGATAGAACGATAATTTTCATCTCTTTGTCGAAATAATCAATGAAAACGTCTTGTTTTATAGGAGTAAACGAAGTCGAGGCCTTTTTGATCTCAACTATTAGGTCGTTAATTTGCTGATCATTATAGTCCGCCACTCTCCAAAGAATGTAGCAAGAACTTGAATCTTTTTGTTCTCTATCTTGAAATAATTTGCTGAGCGTGTTTACCAACTTTTGTTTTTCTGCTTCTGGGTATAGGGCTTTAAACTGTGCCAATTTAGGCTCAAAAGCCTTTATTCCTTTTGCTCTCAAAATAGCTAGCAATTCGTAATAATCTAACTGTGCTTTTACCGAACGATCGAAAACTACAAAGGCGTTGTTTTTAGCAAGCTGTATCAACTCATCATATTTCTTAGATTGAAATAAGCTGTCCGCTGTTATAAGTAATTTGTCTTTGTTGGCATTCAGATCGGCTAATGCCTCCTTATAGTTTGTGCTGTTTATGTTTTGGAGGTATTCTGCTTGAATCGATTGAGGAAACTCATTGATTATGGCTCTTTTCAAATCCTCTGCCCTCTCAAATTGAGACTGATTTAATGCAATTTTATAAAGTTCAAAACGTGCAGGTAATTTTACGTATGCCTCCTTTTTCTCGGCTAATTGAGAGAATCCCATTTTAGCTTTTTCGGTTAAACGGAAACGATATTCATACAATAGATTGATTTGAAAGTTTTGAAAATCAATCAATTGTAATAAGCTGTCTGAGGCGCGTTTAGTGCTCGGCAATGCACTTAACATTTCTTGTGCAACAACTATCAAACTGTCTTGTGAGTTGTCTTTTTTTGTGGTTTTTTCGATAAATTGTGTGACTCCACCTTGATTAGAAGATTTTAAAAACCAATTATCTGATTTGAGTATTGCCCCCCATTTTAATCGAAAGTTTGCTCTTCCTCTAGTGATTCTTTGCGCATTGTCAAAGTAAAAGTTTCCCTGAGAAACATTGCGCTCTGAGGCTTTTTGTTTACGCTGCTGTTCTTGAATAATTTGTTTTTTTAGCGCATTGACCACAAATTCAGTTCGCTCGGCTTCATTGAGGTTCATTAAAAATAGTATGCTGTCTGCCTTTGTGATTTGGCGAGAATGCATTTTGAGATCGGACAAGCTCTTTATTTTTTTGGATACCTCTCTCTTCTCTTTGGAAGAAGTAAGGAGCGGATATAAACTGTCGTAATAATTTGCAGCCAATAAAAGTTCTTGCCTGTCAAAAAAGTAGATCGCTTGATCTCTATAGTTTTCTCGAAGAAGGGTTTTGAATTTTCCCTGAGCTCCAAAATTGGATTGAGCATACTTTGACATGGCCAAACTGTCTTCGCCTTTGCGCATTCTAAGTTTTGCCTCAGCCCGCTCGGCAAATGGTTTAAAAGCTCTGTATTCCCAATAATCCTCTATTTGTTTTAACTCTTGTAGGGCTTCATCTTCATCTTCCCATAAATTGATAGCGCTCAGTTTGGCTGATAATTGCAGTAGTGCAGGGGATCTATGCCCTATTCTAATGACTTCTTTGTAGGCTTGATAGGCGCTGTCCCATTTTTGATCTCGTTCATACAATTGTCCCAAAAGAAAAGCCCATCTGGCCTTTTTTTCTCCTAATTCAGCTAAAGCTACTGCCTTTCGAAGATAAGCTCTTGAGGCTTCAGTACTTTTGGTTTCTAAAGCAATCTGAGATTGAATTAAATAATATTCGAGAGCCACCTCTCTGTCGACCCTGTCTATTTTCACCTTTAGCAATTGAGACTGAGCCCGTTCGATATTATCTGTTCTATAGTATATTTTGGCAATCCATATATTGGCCAAAGCCTTATTAGATTCTATTCTGCTTTGGCTAAGCACCTTGGTAAAAGCTTCTATAGCAGGCACAAAGCGCTGGTCATAATAACGAGCCTTACCCAATAAAAAATAAGCGTTTTCAATACTCTGATTCTTTTGTTTCGAAGCGAATACCATGCTGTGCTTTTGAATAGCTTTGGTTGCTTTTTCTTCGGCTCGTTCAAAATTTTCATCATTGGCAACATCATCTAAAAAGACATCAAACTTCTCTGTGGGAAAAGGTTCAACAGGAAGTAAGTCAAAATAGTTGTTCTTTTGTTCAGCCTTAAGCTGACTCAATCCGGTCTCTAACGCGATATTTCCGTTATATAAGACATTATAGGTTGTGTTTAACTCGTGCCAGTTTCTATTGATAAACTTGTCTTTTTGGGTGCTACACGAATTCAAAATAAACGCGCCAATGACTGCACAACTCAAATAATTGAGATTGATTGATGCAGTTCTTGAAAAGCGACTTAGCTTCATTTACTTGGCAATTTCGTTTTCAAAGTATTTTTTGAGGTCGACCAGGGTTTGTTCTGACTTTAGGTTGTCCTTGACTACTTTTCCTTTGTCTAACAATACGATTCGATTGCACACATCTGTGATGTGGTGCAAGTCGTGACTGGAGATCAATAAGCATCCATTGTGTTTTTCCGTATAGTGCTCAATCAAGGTTTTAAGTCTGATCTGAGTAGAAGGATCTAAATTGGCAAAGGGTTCATCTAGAATTACAATTTCAGGCTCTCCGATGAACGCCGCAACAATACCTATTTTCTTCATGTTTCCCTTTGAAAAATCTCTGATGTATTTTTTCTTGTTGAGCACTTCGCCATTGAAAAAATCTTCAAAGCCACCCACAAATTCTAAGACTTCTTGTTTGTTGAGCCCTCTGAGGGAACCTATAAAAGTGAAATACTCTTCTGGAGATAGATAGCCTATCAAAAAAGATTCGTCCAAAAACGCTGCGGTATGAGACTTCCAATCTTCGCTTTGGTCTACTCTAATTTCTTTATTTGTTATGTGACCTTGATTCGCTTTGATCAAGTCAAGTAGCAAACTGAAAAGCGTAGTTTTTCCTGCGCCGTTATTTCCGACTAATCCTAACACTTCTCCTCTGCCAATGTGTAGTTGTTCGATGTCAAGAACGACTTCTTTTTTGTAAGATTTAATGATATTATTGACTTCGATCATGATTTATAGGCTTTAAGAGTGGTATATTTTTCTTTTTTGTAAACTTTTTCAATTTGACGGAATACCGGCTTTTTAAGTGTGAAACCTAAAATTGATATCACAATAATGGCAATACTCGCTAATTCGTGAGAGAAATAATAGGCGGTTAATCCATATATGAGCAGGGGTAGCGCTAATTTGGGTAAAATCAAAAGCATTGTTTTGTAATTAAAGGCACTTTTATCTCCAAAGGCCTTTTTGTTAGAGCTTAAGTCGATTTTTGTCTTGACAAAAGCCCCTCCCCATAATACGAGATACGAGTTGATTCCCAAATTGTAGATCATCCCTAAAAGTACATAGCGATAGGCATCCCAGCCCAAATACAAATAAAATGTCGCAAGTAAGGTCGAAATAATTGTCGCAATTTGAACGAGATACCATTTCGAATTCAGGTAATCAATGTAACGTATATTTTGACTCATTAATAGAGGATAATACGCGCTATCCCAGCTAGGCACGTATTGTCCAAAGCTAAACATAAAGCCTCCTGTAACGAAAATCCCAGCAAAGAATTGCCAAGCCGGAGACTCATACGATTCGACCGCTCCTGTAAAAAACAATAAGCCGTAAAAAACGAATATAAACCCAGCAATCACAGCGCTTTTTGATCTTTTGTTTCGGGTAATTAAGGCTAAATCCATCTTCAAGAAAGGTGCTAAAGGCCCAAAACGCTCTAAGAACTTGTATTCGTTTTCCCTAAACTTAATCTTCTTGTCTAAAAGCCCCGCATCCAAATACATTTGAGCCCGGTATTGATAAAACACAAGGGTGTACAAGACTACTGCCCATAAAATCAAACCTGCTGTAACCAGCAGATTTAGGCTAGAAAAAGGTGCGAAAATCGCAAAACTAAAAGGAGTGACATCTACACCAAAATAAAATTGAAGAGACAACAAGCCAAGAAGAAGACTTAGCATTATGCCAAAAACCATCTTGCTGTTGTTTACTAGCATATTCAAAAAGTGATTTGCCAATAGTGCGATGTATATTGAGACCATCCAAACACAAGTCTCAGCAACAGGATAGCCTTCAACAATAAGAATAATACCGAATGGTATAATGAAAAAGAGGTGGCTTACGTTAAAAAACGAAAACAAGGATTTAAGTAAATTAAGCCTAACGATTTTTCCTTTTTTAATGGGCAAATAAAGGTATTGTTTGATGTCTGCAACTGGCATTTTTTGCATGAGGTAGCGAAAAACCAAATCCCCTAAAACATAGAAAAGCATGTATCCATGAACGACATCCAAAGGGTCTCCAAGCTCTAATTCTTCGATAATGAAAAAAAGACCTATCCCTAGTAATAAAAAAACAGCAACAAAATACAATACAAAAAAGCCAACTAGAATTCTCATCCAAAGTGTTTGGCCCCATGTAGGAGATCTAAACAATTGTTTGAGCTGTAGTGAAAAATAATTTCTCATAAATAGGTTTAGGTGGTGTAAAAATAGGCATTCACATAAAAAGTATACCCTTACCTTTGTAAAAAAAGAAAAGCGCATGAATTTTAACTCCCTAAAGGTAAAGCAGGTCAGACGTCTTACTGATAAAGCTGTAGCCTTAAGTTTTGAAATCCCAAAAGAACTCAAAAAAAGGTATGCCTTTAAGGCGGGCCAATACGCAACCGTTGAACACCAACATCAAGGAGAGACTATTAGGAGATCCTATTCTATTTGTGCCGCGCCTAACGAGGATCAGCTCGTCATGGGTGTAAAAGAAATTCCTCAGGGTAAATTTTCAGTTTATGCCAATCGAGAAGTGTCAGTAGGTGATGCCTTACTGGTATCTAGTCCAGAAGGGCGATTCACCTTTGAAAACAACAGATGGCGTTCAAAAAACATCCTTTGTGTCGCTGCTGGTAGCGGAATCACTCCTATAATGAGTATTGCTAAAGAAGCGCTTTCAAATCACAATTCAAATACAGTTTATCTGCTTTATGGAAATCAGTCTGAGGCAGACGAAATGTTCGCTGAAGAATTAGATCAGCTTGTAGCCGCCTATCCAAAACGTTTAAGGCTATTTAGAACCTATAGTAGAGCTGCTTCTGACAAAGGTGCGTTTGGGCGCATAGATAACGCCCTATGTCTTCATACGCTGAAGAATACTTTTAGTCAGCCTGCATTAGACCTCGCTTATTTGTGCGGGCCAGAAGGCATGATTCAAACCTTAAGAGAAACACTACAGAATTACGGATTACCACAGGATAAAATTTTATACGAGTTATTTTATTCAGAACAAGAAGAGGTTAGCAGCAGCATTGAAGGTCAGGTACAAATCGATGTGCTTATCGATGGCGTTACACATAGTATTATGGCGCCGGCAGACAAATTGGTCTTGGATAGTTTGCTAGAAAACGATTTAGACGCTCCTTATTCTTGTCAGGGAGGAGTTTGCAGCAGCTGCATTTGTAAAGTTAAGAAAGGGGCGGTAGAAATGGTGAAAAACCAAATTTTAACCGATAGTGAAATAGCGCAAGGTCTAACCTTGGCGTGCCAAGCAAAAGTTACAGAAGCCCCCCTATCCATTGACTTTGACGACGTCTAATCATTTAGCGTTTAAGTAAGATTCAATCGCTTTAGAGGCGTGCTCATAACCGATTTCATAGGCTTTTTCTATTGAAGTCTTATCTAATAAGCCTATGGACCTCAGCTCTTTAGGAGCGATATAAATGTCGCAACCATCGAGCTTTTTGGCGGTGGACGAGTGAATCATAATGGTCGAGACGCGTGTTGTCAATTGAATTGCATTACTGATGTCTTTCTTGGCTAAAGGATTGATAACCGTAGTATTTGAGCCAATTTTTAAACTTTTTTTTGACACATACTCGGATGGAAAGTTGTTTAGTATCCCTCCGTCAGCATAGATTTTTTGATTTATTTCAACAGGGCTAAAAACAGGTGGAAGCGCTGCGCTAGCCAATAAAGGTCTTATTAATTCTCCTTCATTAAAAACCACTTCTCTTCCTTCGCCTAATTCTGTTGCAATTACATACAATTTTGATTTTAGAGCCTCAAAGCTCGAATGTCCAAGGTATGATTGTAAAACCTTGTGATATTTGTCGGTATCAAAAAGACCTGCTTTACTGAAAGCAAAGTTATTTGGGCGAAAAAGCGGTGTTTCTTTAAAAAAATTGAGGATTTCTTCGCAGGGATTGCCATTGCTGTATAATGCACCCACTAGGGCACCTATCGAAGCCCCCGATACTTCATCTGCCTCGAGTTCAAATTCTCGCATAGCTTTGAGTAGACCAATATGAGCAATACCACGTATGCCTCCTCCTGATAAAATCAACGCTATTTTTTTTGGTGTCTCTTTTGCCATATTACAAATTTAATATCTCCTTGACGCGTGAGAGTATTGACTCTTGATTTATGGAGCGCATGGCGTCTTCATATCCTCTTATTTCTCGCTCACCAAAAATAGAAGAGGGCAGTTGTGGATACCGCTCGTAATCTGGCAAAAAACTGTTTTTAAAAGGTTGAAAAAGAGGTTGATATCCTGCATAAGGGTGAGTGCTTCCCCAAAGGGTAATTACAGGAACGCCGACGTTTGCCGCCATATGACCATTTGCGGAATCCATACTGATCATAAGATCTAATTGGGTCATTAAGACCAATTCTTTATCGAGGCTCAATCCAGCATTAGTTTTAAGCTGAGTCGAATTGCCACACCACTGTTTAAGTTGCTCCTGTTGACTCCCGGGTGCACCAAATAAAATGACTTGATTGCCTGAATTTATGTTACAGATCTTTTCAATAAGGGTCTGCATTAAATCTTCAGGGTAGGTCTTAGAAGAATGAGCAGCGAAGGGAGCCACTCCTATACGCCTTTGGTTTGAATTCTTCTTTGCTGATTGTATTGGGCTTAATTCTTTGATGTTCAGTTTAAATCCAAAATGTTCAACGACGTTTAAATAGGCTTGAGCCTGGGAAGTAATAGGCTTTAACAAAGCGCTTTCGGTGTTTAAAAACTTTTTTTTAGCTGCTCTGCGCTTATCTATTTTGTGTGTTTTAGCACCTTTTAAAGCAAGTGCTGAACAGACAAAAGCAGATCGCAAGCTCGAATGCAAATCCAACACCAAATGAAAAGGCTGCAGCTTCGAGATCCGTTGCAGTAATGAAAAGATGCCTTCTCCTTTTTTCAGTCCGATAAACTCAATGTTTGAAAGGTCTTTAAACAATGGAATAAAGGCCTCTTTAGTCAATATTGAAATACGGTGATTAGGATATTTGTTTTGAAAGGTTTTTAGTACAGGCAGGCACATGGCCACATCTCCCATGGCAGAAAAACGAATAAATAATATTCTAACTTCTTTTGGCACGCAGTACAGGGTTTAACTCATCGTCGTTGTACATCTTCATCTGCTTATACACCTTCATGTATTTTTTTCCTTGAGAAATGTCGTTAAGCAATTGTTCAATGGCTGTGCTGAGGTCTTCTTTTTGCTCCAGCAATATGTCGAGTTTTTGTTTGCACGCTTTAAGGTGCTCCTCAGAGGCGTCTTCACGACTGGCCTCTTCCTGCATATGATAAATCTTTAAGGCCAAGATAGAAAGGCGGTCAAATGCCCAGGCCGGACTCTCTGTATTGATACTTGCATTCTCATCTATCTCAACCGACTTGTACAGCTCTAAAAAATAGGCGTCCAAATATTCTACTAAATCTGTTCTGTTTTGATTAGAGGCATCTATTTGTCGTTTAAGTGCCAAGGCTGCATTTGGTTCAATATCTGGGTCGCGTATTATGTCTTCGTAATGCCACTGTACAGTGTCTATCCAGTTTTTGGTGAACAGTAAATCTTCTATGCTTCCTTTGTCAAAAGGTGACGGCATGTCTTGGTCGACATCGTCTTTGATGTGATAGATTGAAATAGCTTGATTAAAGATATCGAACGCTTTCTGTGTAAACATTTAGCCTAAAATTTTTTGCTAAGATAAATCCTATATTCCGTTAGAGAGAAGCAAGCTTGAATAATGTCCCCCTTTTGCACTTAAATTTTTGCGTTTTCTGACTGAACAAAACTTGTATTAATGGGCTTAATGTTTATTTTTGCTGCAAATAATAGAATTATGTGGTCTTCGATCTTTTACGGTATTGCTGATTTATTTGAAAATTATTTATTTATGCCATTTAACCTTCTCAGAGCAATGGAAAGTTGGTGGATGTCTAATACCGTAAATTGGATCTTTTTTGTCATAGGTGTTATTGCCTCTGTTTATTGGATGGGTGAACTCAAAAAATACAGCGACAATGGAGAAGAAGACAAATCAATTTCTTCTCACTCTTACCTCTAACTATTCGGTTTCTAAATCAAACCCAATATCTTTTCTAAAAGTCATTCCCTCGAAACTGGCTATTGATAGCTGTTCGTAACTCCTGTTTAATGCCTTTTGAATTGTGCTGCCATAGGATGTAAATGCCAGTACCCGACCTCCATTACTCAATAGTTTCTCATTCTTTGTTTTGGTCCCTGCATGAAATACAATTCGGTCATTGTCGATAGGAGCTAATCCTTCAATGGACTTTCCTTTTTCATAAGACTGCGGATAACCTTTGGAAACCGCGATAACAGTGGTTGCAGCCTCTTGAAGTTCTCGGTGTTGTACCTTTTTTAAATTCCCTGAAGCAATGGCCTTAAAAAAATCGATATAGTCAGTCTCAAATCGCGGAAAGACCACCTGCGTTTCAGGGTCTCCCATACGCACGTTGTACTCGATTACAAATGGGTTTTGATCAACAATCATAAGCCCTATAAAAACAAAACCGCGATAGTGATACCCTTCGCTTAAAATTCCTTGAACCGTTGGCTTTACAACAGCCTCTTCTATTTTTTGAAATAAGGCTTCATCTTCAAAGGGAACTGGAGAGATAGCGCCCATTCCACCTGTATTGAGACCAGTGTCTCCTTCACCAATTCGCTTATAGTCTTTTGCTCTTGGTAGAACAATGTAGTTTTCAGTACCGTCAACAGCCACGAAACAAGACATTTCAATGCCTTTGAGGAACTCCTCAATTACCACTTTTGAAGAAGCTTCTCCGAATTGCTTGTCTTTTAAAAAAGATATCAAAGTAGCCTTGGCCGTCTCAGCATCTTCGGCAATTACTACCCCTTTGCCAGCAGCTAGTCCATCTGCCTTAATTACGTATGGCGCCTGAATATGGTCGATGTAAGACAATGCCTCTTCCAATTGATCTGCCTCAAAACTTTGATAGGCGGCGGTTGGGATAGCATATTTGCTCATAAACTCTTTAGCGAACTCTTTGCTGCCTTCAAGTTGAGCTGCTGTGGAATCTGGCCCAACTACAGCGATATGCTGGAGCTCTTCTTCTGCCCTGAAAAAATCTACAATCCCATCTACCAAAGGCTGCTCTGGTCCTACGACCAAAAGATCTATAGTTCGTTCCAAACAAAACGCTTTCACGGCCTTTAGATCGCTGATGTCTAAATCGACATTTGTAGCTAATGCAGAGGTTCCTGCATTTCCTGGCGCTACATATAAGGCTCCACATGAATCACTTTGCGCGATTCTCCATGTCATGGCGTGTTCTCTTCCTCCGGATCCGATAAGTAGTGTGTTGTGTTTCATTTTAATTGTTGTTGTGCTTGTTAAAGTCTCTATGCTCTGTTTTATTGAGCTCTTGTTTTGATAGGGTTTTAAAATAGTCTAAGGTTTTTTTCATTCCTTCACGACGTTGCACTTTGGGCTGCCATGCAAGCAATTCTTTTGCCTTACTAATATCTGGTTGTCGTTGAAGAGGATCGTCTTTAGGCAGCGATTTAAAGCTAATTCCTTTTTTAGACTTAGTGAGTTTCACGATTTCTTTAGCAAAATCGAGTATTGTGATTTCTTGAGGGTTGCCTAGGTTGACAGGCAAATGGTAAGGAGTCATAAGCAGGCGATACAAACCGTCCACCAAGTCAGAGACATAACAAAAAGAACGTGTTTGAGAGCCATCTCCAAAGACTGTGAGCTCTTCGCCCCTAAGAGCTTGGCCAATGAATGCTGGAATAACACGCCCGTCGTTAAGTCGCATACGTGGTCCATAAGTATTGAATATTCTTGCAATGCGAGTGTCCAGTTCATGAACCCTGTGATATGCCATTGTTATTGATTCTTGAAAACGCTTAGCTTCATCGTATACCCCTCTAGGTCCTATAGTGTTTACATTTCCGTAGTAGGTTTCTTTTTGAGGATGTACTAAAGGATCTCCATAGACTTCAGAGGTTGAAGCAATCATAAATCTTGCTTTTTTTGCCTTTGCCAGCCCTAATAAATTATGTGTTCCCAAAGCTCCTACTTTTAGAGTTTGAATAGGAATTTTTAAATAGTCTATTGGGCTTGCGGGAGATGCAAAGTGTAAAATAAAATCCAAAGGCCCTTCAACTTCAACATAATCTGTAACATCGTGTTGAACAAAACTAAAATCACTGTTCTCTTTCAAATGATTTATGTTTTTTAAGTCTCCTGTAATGAGATTATCCATTCCGATGACCTCGCATCCTTTCGAAAGAAAAAGATCACACAAATGTGATCCCAGGAATCCAGCAGCTCCGGTAATTAATACGCGTTGTTTAGTTCTGCTCATCACTTTAGAAATCTGCTTAACTTATCTGCCATAACCCTGTCGTTTGACAGGCGTTTTACTTTGTTCTGGCCTCCTAATTTGCCTTCTGAACTCATGTAGGCTTCAAACCCACCCTTGGCCACACAGCTGATCACTGCAGGTCGTAATATATTTCCTTCTAATAAGTCTTTATAATAGATGTTTTGACGCTGCATACTATCGTCTATAATTGCCGCAAAAGAACTGATGTCTTTTGGCGTATGGTCAAATTCTACAAACCATTCGTGAAACGGAAGGCCTTCTTTTGGGTTTATTTGAGGTGCAACACTAAATTCATTTACCCTTGCGTCTGATTGTTCGATCGCCTCTTTCATCGCCTGTTCAACCTCTTTGGCAATCACATGTTCTCCAAAGGCTGAAATAAAGTGTTTTACTCGCCCTGAAACGATAATCTTATAGGGCTTTAAAGAAGTAAATCTGACGGTATCTCCAATATCGTATCCCCAAAGACCCGCAGTAGTCGACAGAATAAGGGCATAATCTTTCCCTAATTCAACTTCTTCGATGTTGAGGCGTCTAGGGTTCTCATCGAAATAATGTTCTATAGGGATGAACTCGTAATAAATGCCTGAGTTAAGCTGTAGCAATAATCCATGGTCATTTTGGTCGTCTTGAAAAGCAAAAAACCCTTCGCTTGCAGGGAAGAGTTCAATACTGTCTACTTTTCTTCCGATCAGACTTTCAAATTTCTTTCTATAAGGTTCGTAATTGACTCCACCATAAACAAAAAGAGAAAAATTAGGAAACAGGTCTCCCACTTTTTTGCCTGTGGTGGTGTTTAGCTTTTCAAAATACATTTGAACCCAAGAAGGAATACCAGCAATTAGGGTCATGTTCTCCTTAGAAGTTTCTTCTACGATTGCGTCTACTTTGTCTTCCCACTCTTCAATGCAATTCGTTTCCCAAGTAGGAAGTCTGTTTTTAAGCAAATAAGAAGGAAGATAATGCGCTGATATTCCCGAGAGTCGACCAACATTTATGTTTCCTTTTTTGGTCAAAACGGGACTTCCTTGCAAAAAAATCATTTTGCCATTGACATAATTGGCGTTTTTAGTCTGTGCGATGTAAAACAAAAGAGCGTTTTTCGAAGCGCGCACCTGTTCACTCATCGATTCGGCAGTAATCGGTATATATTTTGCCCCAGATGTCGTTCCAGATGTCTTCGCGAGGTAAGCCGGTTGCCCTGGCCACAACACGTTTTTTTCACCTTCAATAATTCGATGTACGTAAGACTTGAGCTGCTCGTAATCTCTAATAGGAACTCTACTTTTAAACGATTGGTAGTCGTTTATCTGATTGAAGTCATGGTCTTTGCCGAAAGCCGTTGAGCTCCCTTGCTTTATGAGATAAGACAAGGTTTTTTGCTGAGCTTTTAGTGGACGGTCAATCCATTTTTTTTCTTTCTTGTAGGTGTATTTGGCAAAGGGTATGGCCAAAATTGATTTTAAGGTCATTGTTGTTGAAAATCAATATAATCTGAAGGATTAACAGCTTTTTCATTGATCCAGAGCTCAAAATGTAAGTGAGGTCCGCTTGAAAACTCGCCTGAATTACCGACAGAGGCAATCACCTCGCCTGCACTAACGCGCTGCCCTTGTTTTACAGAAAGTTTACCATTGTGTTTATAAATTGATGTCAGCCCTTCTTTATGTTGCACAATTACATTATATCCGGTATCAGATGACCATTCAGCATGCATCACTACACCTGCTAAAATCGCTTTGACAGGCTCTCCTACTTTGGCTGCAACATCTATAGCCATATGATTTTTATCTATGCTGGGATCATAAGCCTGAGAAATACTACCATTAACAGGCACGAAAAACATAGCGTTATCAAAACTGTTCTCATCAATTTTTTTGTTGAAATTTTCTTCTTTTTGAACAGCTTCTTCGATTTCTTGAATGGCCTTGTTTTTTTGAACAGTTAAAGCCATGTTTATAGGAACCGCATTTATACTGTCTGTAAGCTCTTCAACTTCAGCATATTCCACCTCTCCTTTAATCAATTTGTTGTGAATTTCAAATTGTTTATTATCTCGCTCTAAAACATAGTAAATAGAGTCTGTCCTGAAGAGTAATTCTTGAGTGATTCGCTCTGAATATTTGGACTCTTTACCGGGAATGAGATACCTCAAATCCGTTCCAGAAATCAAAAAAAAGGAACCCGCAAAGATTAGGATAATGAATACCATGGTAGCGACAAGTACATTTAGAAAGGTCAACTTGACTGCAGATGCTTCTTCAAAGGTTCGATCATTAACTAAAACCAATCGATACTGAGTGGTCAGTCTTCGCTTTAAATTTTTCTTTTTTCGACTCTGGTTTGCCATAGAACAAATATAACTGAAGCTAACAATACTTTCATTAGAAAGACATTATTTGTTGATTTCTGTGCTTATAAATTTGTATGTTTACATCTAGATTAAATTTAAAGCACATGTTTACACTCGGTTTAGTAGGTCCTTGGCAAATAGTTCTCGTTGTTGTGGTTGTTTTACTTCTTTTTGGTGGTAAAAAAATTCCAGAGTTAATGCGTGGTTTGGGCAGTGGAATCAAAGAGTTCAAAGACGCCACTAAAGAAGACGAGAAAATCGATAAGGAATAGATCTATTCGGTAATTTCAATCGATTTCATAATTGCCTCTAATTCAAACATAAAGTCTCTTTTTGGCTTTGATGGTGCGAAGGTGAAGCCTTCCAGTACAATCGTGCGATTGTTAATGGTGTCATTCACTAAATACATCAAATAGGGGCCAGCCATTGGATAGTTTTGAACTTCCCAAATACCCTTTACCTCAACAGCCTTAAATCCTCCCACCTCAGTTGGCCTAACATAGGGTGCAAAAGTGCGCTCTGATATCATGTAAGTTACTGCTCCAGGAACATCTGGTCCAGGAACATATTTTTTGCCTATGCTGTCTCGTAAGCCTAAAATTTGATCCACAAAACTGTCCCTGTCAGCAAAATAGCCTTTTTCTAGGCTGTATGCCATTAGATTTATAGTTCCGCCTTCTACAGGCCTGTCGTACCACAAAAAACCATCCTGATCAACCCCCAATTGGTAAATAGAAGGTAGTCTAAGGCTAAACCCTAAACGCTCATCAAAAAGGGCCTTAGAAGAAAGGGATTTCAAGAATCGAGCTTGAGCAAGTTCTAGCTCTGTTTCTCTAAAGTTGTATTTGGCTGTGGCAGCAACTTTAAATAGGTTATTCTTTAGATTTTCTAAGTCTTTAGACTTTACTACTGCAATATTTTGAGGCCTAGCATATAAATTCTTTTTGATATGAGCGGCCTCAAGGGTGTCTGTTAATACATATAGCACATTTCTAGACTTTGTGATTGCGCCTTTCCATATAGGCTGAGGCAAATACGTTAGGGTAAATTCAGGCTCGGCAATAGTACTGGCTTCTAGAGGCGCGGCAAAATGTTTTCGAATACTGTCACCTACAGCACCTTTCCATATTGTATCTGTAGTAACAACAATAACTTGGTTTACTGAACCCGTGGATTCAGGAAGATACTTTTCTTGTTGTATCACCTCATTACAACCAATAAAAGCAAATAGTGTAGAGACGACAATAAAACATTTAACTAATATTCGATAGTTCATCAGAGGCATCATTAACATTTACAAACTTTTAATTGCATGCCTGGCTTAATTTGAGTTGTCTTGAGCTCGTTCCAAATTTTGAGCTTATCTATGCTAATGTCCTTATACATGCGGGCGATTTTCCAAAGCGATTCGCCTTGTTTTACAATATGGACTTTCTTAACAGAGCCGCTCTGTGCAACAGACTTCTGAGATGCTGAATTTATTTTTTTACCATAAACAACGAGGCTTTGACCCACTCTTATTGTGTTGGATTTCAAGTTGTTCCACCTTCTGAGATTTGAAATGCTAACCCCATAACGCTGGGCAATTTTTCCTAAGTAATCGCCTGACCTCACTCTATATCGACTTCGTACAGGCTGCGTTTTTTGCAATTCAGGATTCTGCTTTTCTCTGCTATTCCATGAAGCTTCTGCAAGCTTGTAAATATCTTTTTCGTTACTGACAAACACCCCTGTTTTGAACTTGGGCAATCGCAAAATATTCGGCTTGTTTTGGTTGTAATTTTTTGGAATAACTCCTCTTTTATAGGTGGGGTTTAAAATTTCAAGCTCTTCTATGCTCATGCTTAATGTTCTAGACAAATGCTCAAAGGATATTTTTGTCTTCACATGAACTGTATCTGTCTCAAAATAATTTCTTTCATAAGGTTTAGGACTCAAGCCATAGTCTTCTGAAAACTCAAAGGCAAACATCGTCGCTATAAACAAAGGCACATAATTCGCAGTTTCTCTAGGAAGGTAATTTCGGAGATTCCAGTAGTTGTTGTGTCCTCCAGACCTGCGTCTGGCCTTATTTACATTTCCTGGACCAGAATTATAGGCGGCAAGAGCTAAATCCCAATCATCAAAAGTGTTATAGAGTTGCTGTAAATACTTAGCTGCAGCCTCAGTTGATTTAATCGGGTCATAGCGCTCATCGATGTAATTGTCTACTCTTAAACCAAAATAACGCCCTGTGGCATACATAAACTGCCAAAGGCCTCTTGCTCCAACCCTGGATCTTGCTTTTGGATTTAGCGCTGATTCAGCAATTGCCAAATATTTTAATTCTATTGGCAAATCATTCTTGTCTAACTCCTGTTCTATCAAGGGAAAATAGAACTGACTAAGGGTCATCATGCGCTCTAAAAAGGAGCGTTTGTCCTTTAAATAATGAACAATTACGCGCTCTAGTTGTTTGTTATATTCAAAATTGAAAGGAGATTTTCGATCTAAAATCTCAAGTCTATTCTTAATTTCCTGCGTACTTAAAGGGCTCGTATTGTCAATAGCTTTCTCATAGGCAATATCAGATTCATCTACTAACTTATTGTCATTATCAAAAAAACTAAGCATGTTAGAAAGCATGATGCTGTCTGCGACATAGGCTGCTTTCTGATCTTGTAAATCATAAGACACCCCTCTTTGATCAGCGTAAGGAGAAGGGTTTCCTATAGGTTTAAAGCCGTCTACAATTTGGTCTGTTGGCAATAATTGCTGTTGACCTAGGGCCAAACAAAAAGAAGCAGAAATAAGAACAGCAGACAATATTGTTTTCATAATCATATTTACTTGTTATGCAGTACAATCAAATATAAGCATTGCACTACTAGCAAGAAATCAAGTGCTCAGAAAATTAGATGAGTTTTATGATAATATCGCTGCAATTCCAGGGAGTGTTTTACCCTCAAGACTTTCCAACATTGCTCCTCCGCCAGTAGAAACGTAGCTCACTTTTTGGTCAAAACCAAACTGCTTGACGGCTGCGACAGAGTCTCCTCCACCAACTAAGGAGAATGCTCCGCCTTGTGTAGCCTTATCCACAGCTTCACCAATAGCAATAGTACCTTTAGCAAAAGTTGACATCTCAAAAACACCAACAGGTCCGTTCCAAAGAATGGTCTTTGATTCGGCAATAACTTGGCTGAATTGTTGGATTGTTGCTGGGCCAGCATCCAATCCCTCCCAACCTGAAGGAATTTCATGAACATCGCAAACGCTAGTATTCGCCTCTACACTGAAATCATCAGCTATAATAACATCGACAGGAAGGTGAACTTGTACGTTATTGGCTTTTGCTTTCTCTAAAATAGAAAGCGCTAGATCTAGCTTATCTTCTTCGCATATTGAATTTCCAACAGAGCCTCCAAGAGCTTTGATAAAGGTATATGTCATTCCTCCACCAACAATTAAGTGGTCAATTTTAGGAAGGATATTTTCAATAATGGTAATTTTAGTGGAGACTTTGGAACCTCCCATTATAGCAGTAACAGGCGCTTCTCCTTCTTCTAAGACCTTTTTGGTAGCTGTAATCTCTTTCTCCATTAACAATCCAAAACACTTATTTTGCTCAAAAAACTGAGCAATTATAGCCGTTGACGCATGAGCCCTGTGAGCCGTGCCAAATGCGTCGTTCACGTAAATGTCCCCAAGTCCTGCTAGTTGTTGTGCGAACTGCTGATCTCCAGCTTCTTCTTCGAGGTGAAAGCGCAAGTTTTCTAATAAAATCACTTCACCTTGATTGATTTGAGCACAAGCATCTTTTGCTTTTTGACCAACTGTATCGTCAATAAAATTGACTTCAACGCCGAGAATATTACTCACTTTGCTTGCGATATGCCCAAGAGATAACTCTGGCTTAACTTGCCCTTTTGGTCTTCCCAAATGACTCATCAGCACAACAGACCCTCCTTGTTCTAAAATGTGAAGTATTGTCGGTTTAGCGGCTTCTATGCGCGAGCTGTCGCTTACCTCGTTGTTTTCGTTTAAAGGAACATTGAAATCAACTCGAATCAATGCTGTTTTATTTTCAAAAGATGTGTTTTGTAGTGTTCTCATAATTGGCGGATAAAGACGCGGCAAAATTACACAAAACATTCACCTCTTAAAATATAAATTGGGTTATTCAGAGATTAGCGCTCTTATCTCCTAACGGCTAAATCGTATATATTATCTTTGACCCATGCAGGCAACAGATATTCTAGGACAGCAAAATTTAATTCAAAAGTTTGAGAAAAACATCGCTGACAATAGAGTGCCTCATGCTCAAATTTTCCACGGTTCAGCACTCACTGAAACTTTGCCGTTAGCGCTGTATTACAGCTACTTACTGCTCAGTAAAGACGAAAGAGTGCTGCGTTTAGATCATCCTGACGTACACTTTAGTTTTCCAGTCAACACCACCAAAGAAATCAAAAAGAACCCCTTGTGCAAAGACTTCATTTCGCATTGGCGAAGTTTGGTTCAAACCTCTTCGTATTTCTCTTTAAAAGACTGGTCAGAAACTATTGGAGTAGAAAACAAAAGTTTAAAGATTGGTGTTGATCAAGCGCAAGAAATATTCGCTTCGCTCAAACTCAAGTCCTTTGAAGGAGCGTATAAAGTGATGATTATATGGGGCGCTGATCTAATCAATGTTCAGGCTGCCAACAAACTCTTAAAGCTCGTAGAAGAACCGCCAAAAAACACAGCTATCATACTCTGCACCAACAAGTTAGACTCTATTCTAAAGACCATTCGCTCACGTTGTCAACTGGTTCACTTGAGTGCTCCTGCACCAGAAATTATTCGAGATAAGCTTATCAATGAAGGAGTTGAGCAAAAAAATGCCTTCTCGTCTGCACTGCAAAGTGAAGGCAGCTTAAGTATAGCTCGAGCACTTTCAGATAGTCTAGATAAAATACACCCCTTTGAAACTGCGTTTGTTGATTGGATGCGTACAGCTTTTATGGCTAAAAAAGACCCTAAATCTGGCAAAAAATTAGTTGATTGGGGAGAAAGAATTGCAACTTTTAACAAGGAAGAGCAAACTGCTTTTTTAAAATACAGCCTTGACATTATTCGAAAAGCACTCATGCTTAACTATAAATCTGAGGCCTTGGTGCACGCTTCTGTTTTGCCTTCGGGCTTTGATCTCAAGAAGTTTGCCCCCTTTGTCAATGAACACAATGTTTTTGAACTGCAAGAACTGATTGAAAATGGCATTTATGAAATCAAAAGAAATGCAAATGCAAAAATGCTTTTCGCTCATATTGCACTTCAAACCACTCGATTATTACATCAAAAAAAATAACTCATGAGCCTTTTACAACTTGAACTATTCTACACTCTAGGATTATTAATTTTTGCCATTGTTTGGCTTCAAAGTGGAGTCTCTAAGCTCATTGACTTTAAAGGAGAGTTAGCCTATTTCAAACAGCAGTTTAAATCGACATGGGGCATAAAGCATATGGTAAAAGAAAGCCTTCTGCTTATAACTGTTCTTGAAATAGCAAGTGGCCTCATTCAAATAGCGGCCATTTTTAGCCTTTGGGCTAGTCAAAATTTAATTCTGAGTTACTGGGCTGGTTTAGCGAGCTTATTCACGCTATTTACGCTGATTACCGGCCAACGAATGGCAAAGGACTACGCTGGTGCCCAGGGAATTATGGTCTATATTTCTGCTGCCATGATTTTCTTATTCATACTTCACTCTACTGGGCTAAATACATAAAGAACAGCAGAAGATTCTCCAGTAAAAAGAGATTTTAGATTGGAATACAGCCCTATCAAAAACGCACTTAATAATGCTACGGGCTTGGGGTTATCTCGGTACTGCTCTGACAACAGACTCACAAAGAAAGCGTCTAAAAACATTCTTTTTTTAAACTTTAATTCAAATCCTGCTTGCGAGGCCAAAGAGGTCATTCCATAAGACGAGAGATGCCATAAGTGCCTTGGAACATCATAACCCGCCCAATACTCTTTATAGTATTCCGCATCAAAAGACTTGAAGTTTGGTATAGCCACAAAAAGAAGTCCTTCTGACGAAAGACAAGATCTCATCTTTTTCAAGGCATTCAGAGGGTCATTTATATGCTCTAGGGAGTGCCAACAAGAGATTACATCAAAAGAGCCGCTCACCTCATCTACTGAGGCAACCGTATTGAGCCCTTTGTCACGAAGCTCTTCTTGTACTTCTTTAGAAACCTCAACACCTAGAACATCGAGCGACTTAAACTGCGCTAAAAACGACCCGTCTCCACAGCCCACATCAAGCACAGCCTTTGGTTTATTAGAAAGACTCTTGAGCACTAATTTCTTTTTCCATTGATTACGCCTTGACTTCAACGCTTGATACACCTGAGAAACCAAGGATTTGTTTTTTTGGTGCGACAAATACTTCTCGCTCTTATAATAAAAAGAAAGATCATCAGGCACTCCTGTAGTTTGATAAGAATCCAAGTCTTTGTGGTATTCGAGCACGAAGGTTTCTTTTGACAAGAACCAGTCGGTAATTTTTTTGTTTGTTTCACGTGGAACGACACTCATCTCCCCAAGGCCACTAATAAAACAGATATGTCCGCAGGGCTTACACCGCTTATTCTCGAAGCCTGAGCAACAGAGTCTGGCTGTATAGCGAGCAACTTTTCTCTCGCCTCATAAGACAAGGATTTTAAGCTGCCGTAAGAGAAACCCTCTGGAATCCTGACGTGCTCTAAACGACTAATTTTATCTGCATTGTTCTTTTCTTTTGCGATATATCCCGAATACTTCACCTGAACCTCTAACTGGGTTAACGCCTCCTCTGAGAAGTCGCCCCCCTCAATTTTGGTTTTTACCACCTCGAGCTTTCTCATGTCTTCAAGACGAATGTTTGGACGAGACAACAACCTGAAAAGCTTGTCGTCTTGCTTTACCTCCGCACTTCCGGCCGCTATCAGCATTTGGTTAGCCTCTTTAAAAGAATAAGAAGTGTTCTTAAAAAACCCTACCAGATCTTGCGTTTGACTCTCTTTTTCTTTCAAAGCCCTAAGCCGGCTTTCGGTCACAACGCCCAGTTTATGGCCTTTTTCGGTAAGCCTAAGATCTGCGTTATCTTGCCTTAACAGGGTTCGGTACTCCGCTCTAGAAGTAAACATTCGATAAGGCTCTTCTGTGCCTTTTGTCACTAAATCATCTATAAGCACTCCGATATAAGCCTCATCTCTAGACAAAATAAACGGATCTTGTTTTCTAATACTCAGCACAGCGTTTATTCCCGCCATTAACCCCTGAGAAGCAGCCTCTTCATAACCCGTTGTTCCGTTTATCTGGCCCGCAAAAAAGAGATTTTTCACCAACTTAGTCTCTAGGGTGCGCTTTAACTGAGTAGGGGGAAAATAATCGTACTCAATGGCATAGCCCGGCCTAAAGAAGCGGACGTTTTCAAAACCTTTCACAGAGCGCAAGGCCTTGAATTGCACGTCGTCTGGCAAGGAGGTTGAAAACCCGTTTACATAAACCTCAACGGTATTCCACCCTTCTGGCTCCACAAAAATCTGATGACTGTCTTTTTCGGCGAAACGATTGATTTTGTCTTCAATACTCGGACAATATCGTGGCCCAATACTTTTGATTCTGCCATTAAACATTGGAGACCTGTCAAACCCTGAACGCAGCAAGTCATGCACCTCTTGGTTGGTATGGGTAAGATGACAAGGCACCTGCCGCTCCAAAGGTGAACTTGACATATATGAGAATACTCCTGGAGTCTCGTCTCCAGGCTGAGGAATCATTTTTGAATAATCGAGAGAACGACCGTCCACTCTTGGAGGCGTTCCAGTTTTCATTCGACCACTGTCGAAACCAAAATCTCGTAACTGCTCGGTCAGACCCACGGAAGCTTTTTCGCCAGCACGACCACCTCCAAAATTTTTGTCACCTACGTGTATAAGCCCATTTAAGAAGGTTCCATTGGTCAAAACCACCGACCTGGCATAAATGGTTAGGCCCAAAGAAGTTTTCACTCCTTTGATCTCACCTGCTTCTTCTACTAAACCAACAACCATGTCTTGAAAAAAGTCACAGTTCTCTGTTGCTTCTAACATCAAGCGCCAATGCTCGGCGAACAACATTCTATCATTTTGGGTTCTTGGGCTCCACATTGCAGGACCCTTTGACCGATTGAGCATCTTAAACTGAATCGCGCTTTTGTCTGACACTATTCCGCTGTAGCCGCCTAAGGCGTCAATTTCACGAACGATCTGCCCTTTGGCAATCCCGCCCATTGCCGGGTTGCAAGACATTTGACCTATATTTTGAAGGTTCATGGTCACCAACAAAACAGAAGCCCCCATGTTTGCAGCCGCAGCTGCAGCCTCTGCTCCTGCATGGCCACCACCAACTACTATAACATCGTAATGTTTATCTATCATTTTTCGTGTTCCACGTGAAACAGGCTGATGAGCTCAGCTTCTTTGATACGCATATTTTCTTGTTCTTCTTCAGTTTTGTCATTTTGTCCCGACAAGTGCAACATCCCATGCGCGCACACCCGAAACAACTCTGTCATAAATGAAACGCCATAACTTACAGCGTTTTCGCTAATTCTCTCGTGGCTAATAAATAGGTCTGCCTCATCAAGACCGTCATCAGCATAATCAAAAGTGATGATGTCTGTGTAATAGTCATGATTCAAAAACTTTTGGTTGACCTCTAACAAAAACGCATCGTTACAAAAAATAAAATTGACGGCCTGACTCAGACCCAAATGCAATCTTGTTTTTACTAAGGACTCTTGAAACTCTACCTCATCACCCCAATTCTGATCGAAGTCCGAAAGAATTATTTCATTCATAAAACAAAAATATATCATTCCTAATACTTAGTTTCGCTTTTAAAACAAATTATACTATGAAAGTACGTGTTCGTTTTGCCCCTTCGCCCACAGGGCCTCTGCATATTGGAGGGCTTAGAACCGCATTATTCAACTATCTGTTTGCAAAAAAACACCAAGGAGCGTTTGTGCTTAGGGTAGAAGACACTGATCAGTCGAGACTAGTAGAAGGCGCTGAACAATACATTCAAGACGCACTGAGCTGGCTAGGCATTCCTCCAGATGAGAGCCCAGCGCACAAAGGAGATCACGGTCCATACAGACAAAGCGAACGAAGAGCGATTTACGAAGAACACGCCATGCAGCTTGTTCAAGAAGACAAGGCGTATTATGCATTTGACTCTACAGAACAGCTTGATGCGCTTCGGAAAGAAGCAGAAGCGAAAGGAGAAAAATTCATCTACAACCACAATAACCGCGATGGGCTGCACAACTCTTTACAACTAAGCTCAGAAGAAACCTCAAGACTGCTTGACGAAAAGCACCCGTTTGTAATTCGTTTCAAGTCACCGGCAGACAGGCAGCTTCAGCTTGACGACCTGATTCGCGGCCGTATAATTATAGACTCTAATTTGCTTGATGACAAAATCCTGTTTAAAAGCGACGGCTTTCCTACATACCATTTAGCAAACGTAGTTGATGATCACCTTATGGAAATTTCTCATGTCATCCGTGGAGAAGAATGGCTGCCATCATTGGCCTTACACTATTTGCTTTACGAAGCATTTGAATGGGAGGCGCCGCAATTTGCACATTTACCCTTATTGCTAAAACCACAAGGAAAAGGAAAACTCAGCAAAAGAGACGGTGAAAAAGGAGGCTTCCCTGTTTTTCCTCTAAGCTGGGGAGGGTCTACCGGATTTAAAGAGTCAGGATATTTGCCAAATGCCACACTAAACTTCTTAGCGCTTTTAGGTTGGAATGAAGGTGTAGAACAAGAAATCTATTCCTTAGACGAACTCAAAAAACGATTTGACATTGCTAGGGTCAACAAGTCTGGTGCCCGTTTTGACATCGATAAATTAAAGTGGTTTAATCATCATTATATACAACAGTCATCAAACTCTTTTTTGGCCAAAACGCTGCAAAACAAGCAGCACAGTCTAAGTACTTTTAGCCTAGAGTCTCTCGAACACTTTGTAGATCTCGTAAAAGAACGCGAAACTTATATCTCAGACATTTACACTAACAACACTTATTTTTTCGAACCTCCTCTAACATATGACCCAAAGGCGCTCAAAAAACAGATAAAAGAAGACACTCCTGAGTTGTTGTCTGAATTTGCGACCAAAATCAAAAATCTCGCCGTATTTAACACAGAGGCGCTTTCCGACTGTCTCACCACTTATTGTGAAGAAAAAAACACAGGACTAGGTCGACTAATGGCGCCTATTCGCTTATCTTTAGTTGGGGAGTTAAGAGGACCTTCTATATACGAAATTATGGTCTTCATAGGAAAGGAGTCCACTCTTCAACGCATTGATAACTTAATACAACACACCTCATAAATAACATAATTATGGTCTTTCAAATCTTATACATCGTACTAGGCTTATTGTTGCTCTTTACATTTGTCTTTATTGTAAAACAACAAACTGCCGTTATTATTGAAACTTTTGGTCGTTTTACCTCTGTCAGAAACGCAGGTATACAATTTAAAATTCCTTTCATTCAAAGAAAGGCAGGGATAATTTCCCTTAAAATACAGCAACTTGATGTAATTGTTGAAACCAAAACGAAAGACGATGTTTTTGTAAAACTCAAGATTTCTGTTCAATATGTTGTGCTGAAAAACAAAGTCTACGAGGCTTTTTACAAATTAGAACATCCTTCAGATCAAATTACGTCTTATGTTTTTGACGTGGTACGAGCGGAAGTGCCAAAAATGAAACTAGATGATGTCTTCGTAAAAAAAGATGACATTGCGATAGCTGTTAAGTCAGAACTACAAGAGTCTATGATTGAATACGGCTACGACATAATTAAAACGCTAGTTACAGATATCGATCCTGACGAACAGGTAAAACACGCCATGAATCGTATCAATGCTTCTGAACGCGAAAAAATAGCTGCACAATTCGAAGGAGACGCAGCGCGCATTCTAATTGTTGAGAAGGCGAGGGCAGAGGCCGAAAGTAAAAGGCTTCAAGGTCAGGGTATTGCCGATCAGCGAAGAGAAATTGCGAGAGGGCTTGAAGAATCTGTCGAGGTGTTAAACAAAGTGGGGATAAATTCTCAGGAAGCGTCTGCGCTTATCGTAGTCACTCAACATTACGACACCTTACAATCTGTAGGAGAACACACCGCGTCAAATCTAATTTTATTGCCCAACTCACCTTCTTCAGCCAATGACATGCTCACCAATATGGTGGCCTCATTTACGGCAAGCAATCAAATCGGTGAAGCAATGAAAAACAATGACACCACTAAGAAGAAGTCTCAATCTTAGCCCAGGTATCTCTTAGCCCCACTGTTCTGTTAAATACCGTCTGATTTTTGCTGTTTCTTCCATCGCAATAGAAATATCCCATGCGTTGAAATTGATAATGTTGCCCTTTTTTTGCTTCGTTTAAGGAAGGCTCAATAAAAGCGGTTGTTTCCACCAGGGAGTTTGGGTTTAAATGAGAAATAAAATCAACTTCTTTATTTTCTTCTGGCTGAGCAACCGTAAATAGTCTGTCGTATAGCTTGATGTCAGCTTTCTTGGCGTGCTTAACACTCACCCAATGCAAGGTTCCTTTGACTTTTCGTTTACTCTCCTCCGTTCCGCTTCCAGATTTAGACCTGGTGTCATACGTACAATGCACCTCAATGACTTCACCAGCATCGTTTTTAATACAATTCTCGGCCTTAATGATATAAGCGTTTTTTAATCGTACTTCGCCTCCTAGTTTTAACCTAAAAAACTTTCGATTGGCCTCTTCTCTAAAATCTGCCTTTTCAATGTAAATTTCTCTTGAAAAGGGTAGCTCTCTGTGGCCCATACTTTCATCTTCAGGATTGTTTTCGGCTTTGAGGAACTCCTCTTGATCCTCTGGATAGTTAGTAATTACCACCTTTAAAGGGTCAAGAACCGCCATTACTCTAGGCGCAATTTTATTGAGATCTTCTCGAACGAAATAATCTAACACATTGAGGTCTACTACATTTTCTCTTTTTGCAATTCCGATAGCCTCTGCGAAATTTCGTATTGCTTTGGGGGTATATCCTCTTTTACGCATCCCAGATATAGTGGGCATTCTTGGGTCATCCCACCCGGTCACATGACCGTTTTCTACAAGTCGTAAAAGCTTTCGCTTTGAGACTACTGTGTGCGAAAAATTTCGTCTGGCAAACTCACGTTGCTTTGGCCTTAGCAATTTAACATCGACGAGTTGATCTAAAAACCAATCGTATAACTCCCTGTGCATATTAAACTCCATAGTACAAAGTGAATGTGAAACCTGTTCGATATAATCACTTTGTCCGTGAGTCCAATCATACATCGGATAGATACACCAGTCACTAGCCGTTCGGTGATGAGATTTATGAAGAATTCTATAAATGATAGGATCTCTCATGAGCATATTAGAGGAAGACATATCAATTTTTGCCCTTAAAACATGTGTGCCCTCTTCATAGTCTCCGTTTTTCATCCCCTCAAACAAACTCATATTTTCTTCTGCACTTCGATTGCGAAATGGACTATTCGTTCCTGCTTTGGTTGGCGTTCCTTTTTGGGCGGCTATATCTTCTGAAGACTGAGAATCTACATAGGCTAAACCTTTGGCAATCAGTTTTTTAGCCCAATCATGAAGCTGACCGAAATAATCTGAAGCATAACACTCTTTTTCCCACTCAAAGCCAAGCCAAGAGACATCCTTTTTAATGGCGTCAACGTATTCTTGTTCTTCTTTGGCAGGATTAGTGTCATCAAACCTTAAATTAACAGGAGCCTGATATTTTAAACCCAGTCCGAAATTTAAACAAATCGAACTTGCGTGGCCGACATGCAGATATCCGTTAGGTTCAGGAGGAAACCTAAAGCGTAGCTGTTCTTGCTTGTAGTCTTTAGACAAATCCTCTTCTATTATTTGCTCAATAAAATTTAAAGATTTAGGGGCGCTCTCCATAGAATATGTATTGTTTTGCAAATTTAGCACTCCTTCAAGAACATTTCACCACAAGAAAGGACTCTTTTACAACATTATATTTTTAAAGCTGCAGTTGGTCTTGAAATTTAGACACATAAACGATAACCAAGCTTAAATAAGACGATAATGAGAAAGGTTCTAACTGCAATTTTGTTGTTCATTGGGCTGAATACTTTCGGACAATTACATGTTCCGTTTGAATCAAGGCCTTCAGAAACCTCCATTAAGGTTAAAGGAAATTATACTTTTCTGTCAAATTCTATTCTCAACAGATACGACAGAGACAATAATGCTAATGTTGCCTACAATGGAGAAGAAAACAACAACGACCTTCACAGAGATTATATTGACATAGATGCTGATGCAAGCACTTTTTCTTCATCAGCCGCAGAACTATCGCTTCCAGATTGCTCACGTGTCGTTTATGCTGGTCTATATTGGGCCGGAAATTACAACGGAGAGGTTAGCAACAATTCTATGATTCCTGGTATTCCCCGTAACGATGCCACTAGAAATGCCGTCAATGCCATTAAGCTGAAAACCCCTGGTTCTTCAGCCTATGTCGATGTAGTTGCAGACAACAACCCTGACCCAGAAGGTAAAGAAGACCATATTATTATAGATGATCCTAACCTACAAAACGCCCCCTACGTATGCTATGCTAATGTTACTGACCAAATTCAAAGCTTATCAAACGCCAATGGAACTTATACTGTTGCAAATGTTAGAGGAACGAGAGGACAGAGTGTAGGAGGAGCTGCCGGGTGGACTATCGTCATTGTTTATGAAAATGATGCAGAGACGAATAAAAACATTACTTTTTTTGATGGATATGCGGCTATACAAGCCAATCAGGCTCCTGTAGACTTAACGGTGAGCGGTTTTAAGACAATAGATAATGGCCCTGTTTCAGCCAAATTTGGTGTTGCAGCAATTGAAGGTGATCGAAGCTTTAGTGGAGATAAATTTTTGTTCGCAACACGAAACTATTCTCAATATATAGAATTAGGAAATACATTAAACCCTGACACAAACTTTTTCAAATCAAACATTACAGAAAACGATCAAATCGCTCAAGGCTTATTTCCCTCAAGCGAAAACACCTTAGGCTATGACAGTGATCTATTTGACCTTGAAAACAATAACAATAGTGTCATGGCGAACGGAGAAGAAGAAGCTTACATTAGGCTAGAGACCTTAAATGACACTTATTCCGCATTCCTTGTGGCCTTTGGGGTTGAAGTGATTGACCCTCAGGTAGATTTACTACAAAATATCGTATACAACAATGGTGTTTTTGAAGATTTAAGCATTGGCAAGGGTGAGGCTTTTCAAATTCAGCACAAACTGAGTAATACGGGTAATGATGAAGTTAGCAACATGTCTATTACTGGAAGTGTTCCTCAACAATTCGAATTTCTTGAAAGTGAGGTTTCTTTGCCTTCAGGAGTTAATTATACCTACGATTCGACAAGTCGTTTACTAAGCTTGACTTTTGACGCAAATACTATTAGCAGTCAAGAACTCGTATATACAATTCCTTTTAAAATAACAGACAATTGTTCAGGCCTTATGGGGCCTTGTGGCAATTTAGTTGACTTTCAAATGAACACCAGTTATACCGGAGTTGTAAATCCGGCATTAAAAGAAAGTATAAGTTCAACTGACATAAGCAACTGCAGTCTGCCAAACTATGCCGCCAATAACTTCACGATCAATGGGCTAGAAGACTGTGACTCACCCACAAGTGTCAACCTCTGTGATGGAGACACGGAACTTGTTGCAGCAGAAGGCTACTCAGATTACACATGGAGATTTGACCAAAACCAAAACGGAACACTAGACACAAGCGACCCTATAGTCTCTTCAGGCACAAACTCATTTATAACAACCTACACTGGTTTGTTCTTTGTTGAACAAATTAGTGACAACCCGGACTGCTCGAACTCCATTTTGAGTTTTGATGTTGGTCAAAGTGGTTTTATTCAAAACAACCCTTTGATTCCTTATATCAATGGGGATATCGCCAATTACAACGGAACCATTTTTGAATGTGAAGACACCAATGAAGAAATCCCGATATTTTACCTGTGTGATGACGGATCTTCATACGACTTCAACCTAAACCTAAACGGTGTGGTCGATTACAGCTGGGAGAAGCTTGACCCTAGTTGTGAAAATACGGATTTATGCACTTTACACAACAACAGTTGTGAGTGGCAAACTGTTACTAATTCTGCCAACCATACAGTTTCAGAAGGAGGACTCTACAGAATTAATCTCACCCAAGAGGACGGCTGTACGACAAATTACTTTTTTAGGGTTGACCAACTCGACTATAACCCAGAGGTTTTAGTTGAAAACCACATGTGTACAACTTTAGGCTCTATTGAAATCGCAAATCTTTCAGATCAATTCCGTTTTCGTTTAATAGACCCTATTACTTATCAAATTATTCGTGATTTTCAAGATAGTCCTGTCTTTGAAGGCCTTGCAGAGGGCGTTTATTCTGTTGAAATTGAGTCTAATCTAGAAGGCAACGCCTGTATATACTACATAGACTTGATTGAAATTGAAGAAATTGAAACAGAAGAAATCTTTTCATACAATCAAATTAGCTGTGACGAACTTGGAAGCGCCTTTGTTGAGCTAAGAAATGTAATCGGACAAAATACCTTCACCTTCTATCAAGGGTCTGATTTAATTTCAGAAACAACTACTGAAGAAACAGATTGGTCAGTTGCAGATTTAACGGCCGGAACTTATCGTGTAGTTGCTGAAAACGAATACGGATGTGTATGGTCGCACAATTTTACTATTGATGAATACGAGCAAATGACCTTTAACGGTTTTGATGTCACTGAGATTGGTTGTCAAGAAGCTGAACTCAACATCGACATTCAAGGCGGTGTAGCTCCTTTCTCTTTTGCCCTTATGGCCAGTAACGGACAGGTGTTCTACAACGACGTCTCTGCTGTTCCTGATAACGCATTCAACAACAGCCCTGAGACCATCGCAGATCGAAATACCAACAATACCTTTACCTACGCCGTAAAAGATGCGAAAGGATGTATCATACTCCTGCCTGAAATTGAAGTTGAAGACCAAGAACTGTTTGATTATACCCTAACTGCCGAAAACTTATTGTGTGACGGTACTGTTGACGGAAGTGTAAACCTTACGGTTAACGAATTTGATGGTTACCAAGCAAGCTTTAACCTTAGCGGTGGAGCTTACAACAGTACTAACGATACTGGACTCTTCGAGGCCCTTGAACCTGGTAGCTATGTCCTTGAAATTACCAAAACTAAAGAGGGTGAAAGCTGTGTCATTACTGAGAATATCACCATTGATCCTGCGCCTGTAGTACAGTTTACGCATCAGCAAATCAGCTGTGTAGACCTTGCTGCTGTAAGCTTTACTTCTGAGGACACTACAGCTGTATTTGGTTATGACATCTTCTTAAACGGAAGCCTTATAGATTCACAAACAAACCTTGCTAACCAAATCAACGTAGATGGACTTCAAGCAGGTGACTACAACATCATCGTTTACAACGACCAAAACTGTAGCTGGGAATATCCTTTCAATATCACTGACTACCAAGAAATGACCTTTAACGGTTTTGATGTCACTGAAATCGGTTGTCAAGAAGCTGAACTCAACATCGACATTCAAGGCGGTGTAGCTCCTTTCT
>JBMYMD010000008.1:0-22852 GCA_049596955.1 Flavobacteriaceae bacterium | reverse complement strand
GTATCATTCTCCTGCCTGAAATTGAAGTTGAAGACCAAGAACTGTTTGATTATACTATTGCTGTTCAAGATGCCGAGTGTTATGGAGAAAGTAATGGTGTCATATCGATTGATGTTATTGAAGCAGACGGGTACCAAATAAGCGCAAGCCTTAATGGTGTTTTCAACGAAAACCTTCTCTTTAATAGCTTAAGTGTAGGCGAATACACTCTAGAAATAACAAAGACAAAAGAAAATGAAAGCTGTGTCATTACTGAGACTATAGAAATTATACAGCCCAACACTGAAATTATAAGCAGTTTTAATGTAGGTGTATTTAGTTGTGAAAGTGGCGCTGACCTTGAAGTCACCTCAGAAGGAGGAGTCGCTCCTTATCAATACGAATTGTGGTTCGATGGAGAGCTAATCAGTCAAAACGATCAGAACGGCATTTTCAATGGCCTGAGTGCTCCTGGAGAATATACAATTATCACAACAGACGCCAACGGTTGCGACTCTACAGACACCTTTGAAGTCGAACAGCCTGAGCAGGTGGAATACAGTATTAGCGTGAGCCAACAATTGAGTTGCACTGATGCCGCCCTAATAAGTTTAAACATATTACAAGCGGGTACATTTACTACGCAATTAGTTGATGAAAATGGATTAATCGTAGAGGAAAGAACTGGAGTTCCTGATGGAAGCCTCTCCTTTGAAGTTACAACCTTTGGTTCTTACACTGTTGTTATTAAAGACGATGTCAGCGGATGTACAACTGAAAGCAGTGAGGTCAGCATTCTTGAGCCTAGCTCACCAATCATTGAGTTCAGTGCTTCAGAAGACTATTTATGTGATAACACATCTACTACCTCTTTGACCCTTCTCGCTTCAAATTACGAAGGAGATTATACTGTTGACGTATTTAAAAACGGGCAGTTGTGGAGAAACTTTAATGCTACTGAAATTGAAAATGGCAGCATACAAAACGTAGAAGCCGGAGAATATTATGCCGTATTTACTGAATTGGATTTCCCTTTCTGTTCAGCAACTACAGGTTCTGTAACTATTGATGCTCCTAGTATACCTCTTTCAATAGAAAACATAGAAGTGTCTTCTGCTTCTTGTTCTTATATGAATGACGGCACTGTACAGGTTTCAGCTACAGGAGGGTCTGGAGCTATAACCTATACAATAACAGAGATTAATCAATCAAATACCACTGGAGTTTTTGAAAACATAACTTCGGGCGTATTCAACCTTGTGGTCACAGATGAAAAAGGTTGTGTTGACCAAGCTCCATTTGAAATTCAAGCACCTGAAGAATTACTGCTTAATTTCGATGATTTAACCGGAGAAAGCTGTTTAGGTAACAACGACGGCAGTGCCATCTTCACTATTTCTGGAGGAAGCGGTATATACGATGTCTTTGTAAATAATGAGCTCATTACAGCACCTTATGAATTCGAAAACCTTACACCTGGAGTATATGATGTTGAAGTAATTGACTCAACAGGGTGTAATTTAAACGGAAGCTTTGAGATTACCCCTGGGGTAACGCTAAGCGCAACTGTTGCTCCCATATATCTCTGTGGTGAAAACAATGTGTTCAACGCAATTGATATAATTGTAGAAGGCGCTGATCAAAACCTTGTTTTTGCTTTAGACAGCAATGACCCAGCAGAGGCTAGAGAAGAAAATTACTTTGAAAATATTAGCCCTGGAGAGCACTTTATCTCTGTAATTCACCCTAATGGTTGCGCTGAAATCGTTTCTTTTGAAATAGAATATTTTGAACCCCTTGGTTTGTCAGTCGACCTGTCAACTCCAAACCAAGCAACAACAGTAGTAACTGGTGGAGAAGGACCTTATGACATCTTTATCAATGAAGACTACGACAACCCTATTTCTTCTGAAGATGGAAGCTTTGATTATCCTATTACTTCCTCTGGAATAGAGAGCTTTACTGTAATGGATGCCAAAGGTTGTGTGCAAACCGTATCTGCAGAGCTTACTTTTTACGACATTGACATTCCAAAATACTTTACGCCGAACAATGACGGTGTAGATGACACCTGGAAAGTGACAAACTCATTCGCATATGCCGATATTGATGTGCGTGTTTTTGACAGATACGGCAGACTTCTTAGAAGTATGAAGGCAAACGAAGTTTGGGACGGAACCTATAAAGGAACTCCTCTACCAAATGGCGATTATTGGTATGTGATTCGATTGAATAGCGCATCCAATCCACTAGAAAAAATGGGCCACTTTACGCTTTATCGATGATTTCATAGACTAAATGCCTGTTTATTTCGTTGTAATACTATAAAACTATCACCATGAAATCGACCTTTAACCGTATAAAGCTATTCTTGCTTCTCGTCTTTGTCCCTTTTTTGGACTTCGCGCAGGACAATTATTTGCCTCTATATACACAATACAATGCCGATAACCCTTTACTCATATCTTCAGCTTATGCCGGTATTGGATCATATATGAAGTTTCGTCTGAACGGTTCTAGTCAATGGATAGGTGTTGAAAATGCTCCTGCCACACATACTTTAACTACAGATTTTAGAGTAGGTAATCAATCAGGAATAGGACTGGTTATGTACAACGACCAAAACGGATATACATCACAGCACGGCGCTCGTTTTGGATTTGCGCACCACTTGACCCTTGATCCATTCTTTGAACAATACCTCTCTTTTGGTATATCCTATCAGTACGACGGTTTTAGCGTAGATACAAGTGAAATAGGCGGAATGTTTTTAGACACCTACAGAGGAGATGAGAACAGCCATAATTTTGAAGTATCTGCCCTTTATAGAAGAGGTGATTTTTTTATGTCTGTGGCTGTGGCGAACCTTTTACCGCGTGAGATTAGTGTAGACGACGAGCAGCTCATTAAGGCGCCTAACCAGTTAACGAGTTATGGAGTGTTTACCGGATACAGTTCAAGAAAAAGAAACCAAAGCTTTGTTGTGGAACCTTCTGTTTTCTTTCAATATTTTCCTTCTGATAAAAGATCTGTCACTGACTTACACTTGAAAATTCGATGGAGAAAGACTAAAAGTTACTCCTATGTTGGCGTCAGTTCAAGGGTGTTGAACGAGCAGTTTGGAAACCCCCTATTTGTTGCTCCAATGTTTGGTATGAAAAAAGGAAACTTGTTTTTAGCCTATAGCTATCAGATAAACACTAACACCATATTCAACTACAGCTCTGGTTCACATCAAATTACCCTAGGATTAGACATCAAACAAAAGCCTTCTGCTTGTAAATGTACCTATTAGAAGTACATTTGCATAATGGGAATAATTAGAGTAAATAACATTCGTCTTTATGCTTATCACGGCTGTATGGCCGAAGAAGCTATAGTGGGTAGTGATTATAGGGTAGATGTCTGTGTACATGCTAATTTAGATAAAGCTTCTATGAGCGATAATCTCGATGACACCATTGATTATGTTAGGCTTCGCGAGATTGTAGAAGAGCAAATGAACATAAGGGCCAAGTTATTAGAGGTTGTCGCCCGACGCGTTATAGATCTTTATTTTGCTGAATTCCAAGAAATACGTTTTGCCTCTGTTTGTATCGCAAAAATAAATCCGCCGATACAAGGAGATGTGGAAAGTGTCTCTGTGACTTACGAAAAAAGTCGCTCTTAAATCCCAAAAAAATAAATTAACTTTGCAGCTCTTTGGCATCGTGGCCGAGTGGCTAGGCAGAGCTCTGCAAAAGCTTGTACAGCGGTTCGAATCCGCTCGATGCCTCTTTTTTTTAGAAGATTTCTATAATTCCTCCTATAAAAGTGTTCTGCTTCATTCTTTTCGGGTTTCCGTATATTGAAACGCGGCCACCTGCGCGAACTTTAATGTCTGCCTCTTCTGAAGCATTAATGATCGACTTTCCGCCAGCATTTACGTTTATAAGAGTGTATTTCGACTTCATTTCTTTTCCGTTGACGTATCCTCCAGTATTTACAACAACTTCTTGGTTGACGGTTTCACCTCCCAGAGTAATGTCTGAACCCGCTGAAGACCTCACTGTAAGTTGAGTAAACATTCCTTCACAAAATATGGTTGAACCTTCTTGAGCTTTTAAAAGAATTTCATCTTGCTTTAATTTTGCTCCAAAAGTTATTTGAGAGTTTTCATTGGCTTCAACGGCCAATAAAGGATTCGTATAGTAAACCTTAATATTTACATTATTTCTTTTAAAATAATTCTTGACTTGTAATCGAAGCCTAAGAGCGCCCTTTTTCTGTGAAATCATGACTTCTTTACTCATATTACCCTCGATTTCAATCTTGTTCTGGTCTGATGGGATTAGCTCAACCGTGAGCCCAGAAAACACCTTGACTTCTTCAAATTCGCTAAGCATTTGAGACTCCTGTGCGCTGATATTAGAAATTTGAAAGAATAAAACAGCAGTAAATAAAAGTGCTTTTTTCATAGTAGTTGAGATTAGGGTTTTTATATTAATTCAAATGTCAATTGTCTTTTTAATAAGTCGGCCTCTACAACACGAATCTTCACTTCTTGTCCAATTTGATAAGTGTTAGCTGTATGGTGACCTACTAAAGCATATTGCTCTGAATCGAAGTAATAAATATCGTCTAAAATACTTTTAATACGCACAAGTCCTTCACATTTATTATCCACAAGTTCAACATATAACCCCCAATCTGTTACTCCAGAAATTATTCCTTCAAAAACACGATTGACTTGCGTTTGCATATATTTTACCTGCATGTATTTAATACTCTCCCGCTCTGCATTAGTAGCTAAAACTTCTCGCGAAGAACAATGTTTGCAATAAGCCTCATAACTTGATAAGTCTTTTACCTTTTGTTCTTTTAAATAAGCATATAGCAAACGGTGTACCAAAACGTCAGGATATCTTCTTATAGGTGAAGTAAAGTGCGTATAATAATCAAAAGCTAAACCATAATGACCAATGTTTTCGGTAGAATAAACAGCTTTACTCATAGATCTTATTGCTAATGTATCTACCATGTTTTGTTCTCCGCTGCCTTGAACATCACTTAGTAATTGATTAATTGAGGCTGTGGTGGTTTTTTTGTCTTTGAGATTTAATTCATGTCCGAATTTTTTAATCAAACTATTTAAAGCCATTAATTTCTCTAAGTCTGGTTCGTCGTGAATTCTATATACACAGTCTTTTTTCTGTTTTCCAATAAAAGCAGCAACTCGTTTGTTCGCCAAAAGCATAAACTCTTCAATTAATTTATTTGCTTGTTTGCTTTCTTTGAAATAAACTTCTTGAGGGTTTCCGTTATCGTCTAATTCAAAACGCACTTCTTTTTTTTCAAAAGATATAGCGCCAAGAGCCATTCTTCTAGACCTTAAAATTTTTGCCAATCGATTTAAAGTGGTTATTGCTTCTTTTATTTCATGACTAATTTTATAAGATCCTGATCGTATGGAAATTTCATCAGGAATTACCTCTGAGTTGTGTTCTAAAATATACTCTGCTTCCTCATAAGCAAACCTTTCGTCTGAACAAATTGCGGTCTTACCAAACCACTGGGATAAAATATTAGCTGATTCATCTATTTCAAACACGGCACTGAAAGTGTATTTGTTTTCATGTGGTCTTAATGAACAGGCTTGATTTGACAACACTTCTGGTAACATTGGAACCACACGATCTACCAAATAAACTGATGTGCCTCGTTCAAAAGCTTCTTGATCTAGTAGTGTACCCTCTTCTAAATAGTGTGTCACATCTGCAATATGCACTCCAATTTTAAACGTGTTTTGATCTGTTTTTTCAAAAGAAATGGCATCATCAAAATCCTTAGCGTCTTTAGGGTCTATAGTAAAAGTCAGAATATCTCTAAGGTCTCGTCGATTCTTCTTGATTTCATCTTCTGAAATACTGATATCGATTTGCTCTGCAGCTTTTTGTACTTCATAAGGAAACTCATAAGGCAGGCCAAATTCTGAAAGTATGGCATGCATCTGAACATCTTGATTAATTTCTTTCCCGAGTTTCTTTACAATTCTAGCGTAAGGTGACATTTCAGGGTTTTGCCACTTGGTCATTTCTATAGCGACAATTTCTCCATTTTTTAAAGTGCTTTTAATTTCTTCACCAGGAATAAAGAAATCCGTAAAAATCTTGTCGTCTAAAGGTCGTACAAAGACAGTGTTGTTCTGGATCATAACAGCTCCTATAAACTCTGTTCTATTGCGTTTTGTAACTTTTTCAACATGTGCCTCTGTTTTGTTTCCTTTATTGCGTTTGACTAAATAGAATGAAACTTCGTCTCTGTTTAAAGCAGTGTTCAGTTTTGTTCTGTGTACGAAAACATCTTCGAGCTCCTCACAAATTATATACGCATTACCACTAGAGGTTAGTTCAACTCTTCCGTTGTATAGAATTCTATTCTTCTTTAAAAGTTGATAGGCCTTGTCTACCTTTACCAACTTTTTTTTTGCAGACAATTCATCCAGAGTATTAGCTAGAATCTTCTTCTTATACTTGTCACCCACACCTAGTATAACAGCAATCTGGTTTGCATTAAAGGACTTATCCGGATACTTATCAAAAATCTTAAGTATCGATTGAACGTATTTAAAATTTGAACTTTTTCTTTTTTTCGACACTTAATAAATAACTATTAAATTTTTTAATGAATCTATATTATGATTATTATAGTTTGTTAATTTGTGCAATAAGATTATAACTGTTTACTTGATTATATCACTTATATAAATTTATAAACAGCATGTAATTTTATAGAAACTTATTAATCAAGGTTTTAAATTATTTGTGAACATGATTGTTTTAAGAAATAAACACTAATTTTTTGATAAGTAAATTCAAAGTTAGTGTTAATAAGCATATTGTTGTCGTCGATTCTTAATGTATAAGTATTGATCTAAATAATTTTTAAATCGAAAAAAAAGTGAATATGAAATAAAATTTCACTTTAACAATTAATCTTATTGAAAGTTCTTGTGAATAATTAACGTTTAATCAACATCTATTTAAACATATGAAATTAGCTATTGGAAATGACCACGCTGGCACATTGTATAAGCAGGAAATTACTGCTCATTTAATAGAAAAGGGCATAGAAGTCGTAAATTTTGGAACTGACGATAGTCTGAGTGTAGATTATCCTGACTTTGTGCATCCTGTGGCTCGAGCAGTCAGTGATGATAGGGTTGATTTTGGTATTGTAGTTTGTGGAAGCGGAAATGGTGTTAGTATGACCGTAAATAAATATGAGGCTATTCGAGGTGCATTGTGTTGGACTAAAGAAATCGCCTATTTAGCAAGAACACATAACGATGCTAATATTTTATGTATACCTGCGCGATTTACATCGATTCATCAAGCCATCGAAATGGTAGAGGTATTTTTAAATACTGAATTCGAAGGAGGAAGACATTTAAACAGGGTAAATAAAATTGCATGCCAATAGAAATCAAAGTCGTTCGATTTCAGGAGCTGTCTAATATTGAACTCTATCAAATTTTACAATTAAGAACTGAAGTTTTTGTTGTCGAACAAGATTGTGTGTATCAAGACATGGATGATAAAGATTACGAGTCTTTACATGTCGTATTGCTTTTGGATAACATTATTGCTGCATATACACGTATTTACCAATCTTCAGAGGCAAGCCACATTGGCCGTGTAGTTGTAAAAAAGGAACACAGAAAAAATGACCTTGGTAGACTAATTATGAAAGAAAGTGTTGATTCTTGTGAGTCAGAGTATGGTAAACAAGATATTATTATTTCGGCTCAGCTTTATCTGCTAAAATTTTATTCTGAACTAGGTTTTAGCTCGGAAGGAGAAATCTATCTGGAGGACGGTATCAAACACATACAAATGCGTTATGTGTTTTGATGTATATCACTCAATAAACGCCTATACTTTTGTGCTAAATCTTTGGCAGGGGTCATGCAAAAACCGCTTAAAGCGATAAGAGCTATATGAACCGTCTTATTTTGCTGTTTAAAAAGTTCTTGGTTGACTCTATAAATCTCTCTTAGTTGTCGTTTTATATTATTTCGCTCTACCGCTGTAGGAAAGATTTTTTTAGGTGCTACAAAGAGTACTTTGTGAGAAGGACCTCCTGTTTGTGTTTCATAATACACCACTGCTAAAGGTGGAATTTGTTTTCTTTTACCCTTAGCAAATAGTGTATCTATTTCTGTTTTACTTGATAATATATTTGCCTTAAGGAGTGTCTGTGGCATTGTATTCATTGTTTGATCGATCAACATCGGCCATAAGCATTGAAGGGTCTATCACAACAGTTTGAATTTCGGATGCCCGTACAGGTATAGTAAGTTTATATGACGGATGCGCCCAAGACCAATCGTCTAAAACAACTCTATTCATAGAGGGGTAAGGATTGTTTTTTTCTGCTCGTGCTTCTTGTAAAGGAATGTAATAAGAACGCATAGAGCCGTCGTTTAAAACCACAACAAGATCTATGGGCATAGGCATTAAGCCTTTGCGTTCAAGAGTGATTTGACTCGAATTGAGATTAATTTCTTCTACGCTTTGAACGCCATAGTCAATAGTGTTCGTGGTTTGAGCAAAATCAGTTAAATACCAGTCTAAATGAAAACCAGATACACGTTCGGCTGTTCTTTTAATATCGTTGGGTGTTGGATGAGAAAATTTAAAATCTTCATAGTAGCGCCTAATGGTTTTCATGAGGTTGTCTTGACCAATCACATATCCTAGCTGTGCCAAAAAGACCGCACCTTTACTGTAAGCCCCAACGCTATATGCATAATTGAAGTTATAACGGTCAGAATGTGTTGTTAAAGGTTGTTCGTTGCCTGATTGTGCTAGGCGAATGTAGGAATCATAACTTCTCTGAAAAGGGTTGTCTCTGTTTTGGTCCATGATTTGATTCATACAGAGACTGCTGATAAAAGAAGTAAAACCTTCATCCATCCAAGCGTGTTTCGATTCATTGGTTGCTAAGATGTGTTGAAACCAAGAATGGGCCAGTTCGTGAACCATAACCCCCACTAAACTTCCAAAGCTACGCTCTCCAGTGACTAAGGTGCTCATTGCGTATTCCATTCCACCGTCTCCTCCGTGAATGACGCTGTATTGCTTGTAAGGATAGGGCCCAATGTTTTTAGAGAAAAACTCCATAGCTTCCGCAGTTTTGGATTGTAAGTTTTTCCAATTTTCCTTTATTTCTTCTTTGTCTTTATAGAAAAAATGTAAATCTATGCCGGCGTCAGTTGTTAATATGTCGTGTATATAGTTAGGGTCTGCCGCCCACATAAAGTCGTGTACGTCGTCGGCGACGAAGTGCCAGTTAAGCTTTTTTGTTCTTTTGCTGTGCTTAACTTCTTCTAGAGTGTAACCATGTCCAATATCCTCAGCATTTTTTAAATATCCTGTACCCCCGACAGTATAATCTTTATCAATGGAAATTTTAACATCGAAATCTCCCCACACTCCATGAAATTCACGTGCGATATATGGCGTAGTATGCCATCCTTCATAATCAAATTCAACCATTTTAGGATACCACTGACTCATTGAAAGAGCGATGTCTTCGGAGCTGTTTCTGCCTGAGCGCCTTATTTGCAATGGTACTTGACCCTCAAAGCGAAAATCTAGAGAGGTTGTAGCATTTGGTAAAATAGGCTCGTCTAGAGTTACTTCTAGAATTGTTTCCTCTTCATTTAGGGTCACTTTTTTTCCGTTTTGGGTCATGTCATAAACATGTAAAAAGCCAATTTCTTCTGGTGTTAAGCTGGCTATTCGACTCTTTCCCTCTTGGGTAATCATGCGGCGATCAGGGTCTGCAATGCTTTGAAGTCTTGTGTCCATGTCGCTTCCTGGTTGAAAGGCGTTGTAGTAGAGGTGTAGGTATACTGTTTTTAAAGTGTCTAGAGAGTTGTTGGTGTAAGTTATGTTTTGGTGGCCAATATAATTGTAGTTTTCTACATTCATGTCCACCTCGATTTGATATTTAATTTCTTGTTGCCAATATCCTTTTGGTTTTTGAGCAAGACAAATGTTGGCAATAAAAAGGCTAAATAGGAATAGACTCGTTCTCATAATTATTTGAGTAAAGATTGTGTTAGACGTAAGGCGTTATAAGCGTTGATAATACCGCCAGTTTTAGATAAGTTGCTAAAAGTTGTTTGTTCTTCTTCCCCGGGTATATTTACCTCTAAGTCAAGAGGTGTCACTGACTGCATTAATATGCGTTTTAGTTGTTTTGCTGTAAGCTCAGGATAGTACGCCTTAAGCATTGCGGCAAGTCCTGAGGTGATAGGAGCGGCCATTGAAGTTCCTCCTTGTAACTCATAGCTGTTTCCTGGCATCGAAGAGTATACGTCATCTCCTGGAGCAAACACATCAACGTGAACTTTTCCATAATTTGAAAACGAAGCCACCAAGTTTTTGTCGGCAGAGCGGCTGATGGCGCCAATGCTTATAAAATTGTCAGAAACTTCTTCTTCTAAAGAGAGCTGATCACTAGGATAGTTGGTGTATTTTTCCAAGTCAAGGTTTCTGGAATCGTTTCCTGCTGCATGAACGATGAGCACATTTTTTTCGGCCGCATACGCGATGGCTTCTCTCACCCATTCTGAATTTGGAGAAAAGGTTTTGCCGAAACTGCAATTTATGATAGAGGCTCCATTATCTACAGCGTATCGAATGCCTAGAGCGACGTCTTTGTCGTATTCGTCTCCGTTAGGAACTACTCTAACCGCCATAAGCTTTGCATAAGGAGCAACACCTCTAAACCCGGTTCCGTTGTTGTTTGCTGCCAAAATTAATCCGCTGACATGTGTGCCGTGTGATTCATCTTCATCTTTAGGCATGGGATTAGCATCTCCATAACCACGATCCGTTATGTCGTATGGGTCGTCGCCGACAACGCTTCGACCGTCATGTGAAAGGTTCAAAGAAATGTTTGCTCTTTCATCATAAAATTTAATTCCTTCACTTACGTCGTCTATTACCGCAGGAATGTTGTCTGAATACTCAAACATTTGCAGCAAAATGGCTTTGTTTTGCGCGTTCATTGCGCTAGAGGGGGTATGTGCCTCTAACTCTTCTTTAGTGTAATCTTCTTTAGACAGTTCTTGTGAAACACTCTGATGTGCTTGAGAGACAAGTGTTTTGATTCTTTTGTATTGAAAAAGGTTTTCTTTTGCCTTGGAAAGCTCTGTTTCGTGTTGCTTTTTGGCTTTAGCTAAAACTGTTTCTTCTCCAATATTTTTAGCAATCATTCTAGGATATTCAAGTTGTTCATCGTAGGAATTTCCTAAAAAGTTGTACCCTTTAGTGTCGTCAATGTATCCGTTTTTATCGTCGTCAATGTTGTTGTTTGCTATTTCATCGTTGTTCGTCCATAGTTGGTTTTCGAGTTCAGGATGCTCTAGATCAATACCAGAGTCTAATACAGCAACGACAACAGGCTTTGGTTGTCTAGAAGGCAAAATTTGCTCTGCCTTAAAGAGGCTTATTCCTGGGATGCTGTCTTGTTCAAGATCATATAAATGCCAGACTTTTTCTTCTTCTTCTGTTAGCTCAAGGCTTTTTTTAGCGAAGGATGATAGTGTAAAATCTAATGATTGCTTCTTTAGTTTCGAGGTCCCGCATGACGCAAGAGTTAGGGAGATAAGAATAGACAGGGAAACGTATTTAAAATAATGTTGCATGTTGTTTAAATTGTATTTAGCGAAAAAGCGGCGTCGTGTCTAATGCCTTTTTCTGTCTTTTTCAAGGAACACATTTGATTGTGAGCGTCGTGTTCGAAAAACAAATAAAAACCTTTTTCTTCAGCTTCAGTTAAAAAGACGGCTTTTTCTTTAAGAGTTTGTAAGGGTCTAACATCGTATCCCGCAATATATGGGAGTGGTATATGAGCTAAAGTGGGTATTAAGTCAGCCGTGTATATTATCGTTTTTTCTTTGTAATGTATTTTAGGAATTAATTGTTTTTCAGTGTGTCCATCAAATACCAAATAATCGAAGGGTAAGATGTCGCTGTTAGATTTGTCAATAAAGTTTAGTTGACCATTTTCAGCAATGGGCTCAAAGTTTTCTTTTAAGAAAGAGGCTTTCTCTCGTGCATTAGGGTTATGTGCCCATTCCCAGTGTTGGCTATGTGTGTGATAAATCGCGTTTTTGAATGTGGGCTGAAAACGATGGGGGGTTTTAGGATTGCGCTCAACAGCCCCTCCACAATGATCAAAGTGAAGGTGTGTAAGAAACACATCGGTAATGTCGTCTTTGTGAAACCCTTTTTCTTTTAAAGAACGCTCCAAGGAATGGTCTCCCCAGCGATTGTAATAGGAAAAAAACTTTTCGGATTGTTTTGTGCCAAGCCCAGTGTCGATCAAAACAAGTCTGTTTTCGCTTTCAACAAGCAAACACCTTGTGGAAAGTTCGATTTGGTTGTTGCTGTCTGCAGGATTTGACTTTTGCCAAAGATTCTTGGGTACGATGCCGAACATGGCTCCGCCATCGAGCTTGAAGAAGCCTGCTTCTATGACATGTAGCTTCATTTTTTGTCTCCAATAAGGTTTAAGAGTTGTTCGCCAAAATAGGACATGGCCTTAATTTCTGAAACACCTAAAAGGCGTTCTTTTTTGAAAATCAAAAGGGCTTCGCCGTTACACTCGATATGATAATAAGGTTGGCTTTCTAAAAAAAGCACAAGTTCGTCAGATAAAAACGTTTTGGTTGATTTTTCGTTTTTCCCGCTCAAATAAAATCTTTTGTTAAAGGTCGGGTGGTTTGCGATTTGAATGTCTTTAAAGCCGGCAATGTGGTATAGTTTTTCAAGAAGCCCTTCTTTATCTATGGTGAAGACAGGGGCTGAAAAAGGTAGTTTCACGTGGAACATTGTGGCCTTTATAGTCTCTTTGGCTATAAACTCCCCTTCGCTGTATTCTATGTCGAATATGCTTATGTCGTTGTCTTTATGAAAGAGCTGATTGTATTTGTAGTTAAGGTTTTTTGTCTTAAAGTAAATAAAGCTATTCAGTTCTTTTAGGTCGTTGTTTTTGTTTGGACGGTAGTCCCAATTGTGTTCGGCAGCAGTAGCTTGTAGTTGTGTTTGTCTTCGCGTCAAATAATTTTCAATAGGTCCAATTGAAGAGAACGGAATGAGTTTTCTGACTGCTAGTGGGTGTTCTGACTTGGTTCCGTGTTTGTCGAGGCCAACAACCTCTATTTCTCCTCCTTTTTTTGAAAAGACCTCTATGTAGCCCTCTATCCCTTCCATGGCAGTATTGTCAACAAACTGACACATGCTTAGGTCGATAATCACATTGCTGTTTTCTGGAATACGATCAATTTTGTTTTTGAGCTGATAAAAGTTTAGAAATGAACAAAAGTGCTTTACACTAACGACGTATTGGCCTTCTTCTTTAAAGCCTAAAACATTTGGTTTGAGCACATTTCTCAGAAAGACTCCGATGCTTTTATTTAAGAAGAGATGAATGACAATGGTGGTGAGAATCCCCATTACTATTCCATTAATGAGATTGCTTACGACGGTTACTAAAACGGTTACCACAAAAATTAACAGCTGTTCTTTGCCTATTTCAGCGATTTTAAAAAATTTAGAGGGCGTGGCCAGTTTGTAGCCGGTGTACACTAATATGGCTGCGAGCGCAGTTAGCGATACGCGTTCGAGTTGTTGTTGAAACAGAAGTATAAAGAGTAAAAGAAAAAAGGCGTGAAAAAAGTTGGCCGAACGATTACTCGCGTTGTTGTTGACATTGACTGAGCTGCGCGCGATGACCGTAACCACATTAAGCCCTCCGATAAGCGCGCTTAGTATGGTGCCAAGACCAAGAGCTTTTAGGTCTTTGTTGACATTAGACCTTCTAGATTGAGGGTCTAATTTGTCTACTGCTTTAATGCTGAGCAGCGATTCGATACTTGCAATAAGTGTAAGGCTAATTACAAAGGACCAGAAAGCACCGTCTGTAATTAATGAAAAATCAGGAAAAGGAAGCTGTGCGAATATCGATTCAGGCACATTGATCATCAAGGCTTCTTTAATGGGATAATCTTGTCCTGTAATTTGGTAGTAATAGGTGCTTCCAATGCTGATTAGTAATATCCACATGGGCGCTGGAATAAGTTGCACATAACGGTTTCTAATTTTGGGATAAAAAAGCATGATGCAAAAACTAATGACTCCAATTATTCCAGCAAAAGAAGCGCTAAAGCCCATAGAGAAAAGCCTTGCTCCAAACTCGTAAATCATTTCTGGAATAGAGAGAAGCAGTTCAGCAATACTCGCTTTGCCTCTTTCGAGCCCAAGCATGACATGAAATTGTTTGGCCAGAATACCCAGTCCAATAGCCGCCAACATACCTTGAATAGCAGAGGAAGGAAAGAAATCAGATAAACGCCCCATCTTAAGAAATCCTAAAGCCATTACAATGACTCCTGAAATTAAAATGGCGGCTAGTGTGTATAAATAGCCCTGATAGTTATCTCCATTGCCGAGTGTTGTTATGGCCCCTAAAACTACAATGACTAATCCGTTTCCTGGGCCTGAAATGGTTACATGAGAGCCTCCTAAAATCGAGACAACAATACCCCCAACAACGGCAGTTAAAACACCTGCAATAGGAGGCGCTCCACTGGCAAGCGCTAGACCAAGCCCAAGTGGTAACGCAATAAGTGAAACCACAAATCCAGAAAACATGTTTTTGGGCAAATCTTTTAAGAAAAGGGTTTGATTTCTTTGCATAATAGTAGGATTATGACGCTCTAACAATTAATAGATCAGTTGGTAAATCAGACAGTATAAATTCGATGTCTCTAGTAAAAATTCGAGAGAACAAACCGCTGCTTTTGGGCGCATTAATTACGAGCAAATCGGCGCGAACCACTTCTGCATAATGCCCAAGAGAATATCCTCTTTTACCAAATATGGACTGTGTTTTAAGCTGAATGTTTTTTTTCAGTTTTTCAGGAATCTCTTCAATGATTTGATGTACTCTCTTGTCTTCTCTTTCGGTGATTTCAGATTCTTTTTTAACCGCCTTTTTAAGCGAAGAATCATCTTCAACACTTATTTTAAGCTCACTATTTTGAATTTCTTCAACGACGGTTATTTGTTTGCTCTGTAATTTATGACCCGCAAAAAAAGCTTGAGAAATAGCGGTTGAGGTGTTTTCGTGGTCTAAGCCATTAACCACAATATGCTGGCACGGTTTTCTCTCTATAGAAGGGTTGATTAGTAGTAGCACAGAACAATTGACGTGGCGCGTTAATTTACGAGCTACTGAACCGATGTAAAAGCGATAAAGGGTTTCGTGTTGCTGGGCCCCTAAGACTAAAAGGTCAACATCCGAATGGTTTACGAAGTTTTTGATTGTCGAGTAGGGGTCTCCTTCTTTCCAAAGTATTTCTTTGACTCTATTGGCGTGCTCTGTTTTTTGAATAATTCTGTTGATTTCGCCTTCTTTTTGCTCATTATAAGCTCCTACGTGTAGCAGGACGAGTTCGGCGTCAAAATAATGAGCGAGCCGAGTGACCTCAGTAATGTTCTGATTAAGTGTGGGTGAAAATGCAAACCCAAATAATATGGTATTAAAACCCTCCTTCGTCTTCTTGGTGTCCATACGTTTTAACAAATCTTCGCATTAATATACGAATTAATCGTTAAGCTTAAGGACGGCCATAAACGCTTGCTGAGGAATTTCTACATTACCGACTTGACGCATGCGTTTTTTCCCTTTTTTCTGTTTTTCAAGGAGTTTACGTTTACGAGAAATATCACCCCCATAACATTTGGCGGTAACGTCTTTTCTCAAGGCTTTGATGGTTTCTCTTGAGATAATTTTTGACCCAATCGCTGCTTGAATAGGAATGTCAAACTGCTGTCTTGGAATGAGCTCTTTTAGTTTTTCACACATTTTTTTGCCTATGGTGTGCGCATTGTCGAAGTGGACCAAAGCAGAGAGGGCATCAACAGGTTGTGCGTTTAGCAGTATGTCTACTCGAACGAGTTTTGAGGTTCTTAATCCTAAAGGACTGTAATCAAAAGAGGCGTATCCTTTAGAGACGGTTTTTAAACGATCGTAAAAATCAAAGACGATTTCTGCCAATGGCATATCGAAGGTCAATTCAACGCGTTCAGTGGTGAGGTAGGTTTGATTAGTGATGGTTCCACGTTTATCAATGCAAAGAGACATAACGTTTCCGACAAAGTCTGATTTGGTGATGATAGAGGCTTTGATAAAAGGCTCTTCTACTCGGTCTAAACTTGAGGGATCAGGTAAATCAGACGGATTGTTTACAATGACAATATCATCGGGATCTTTCTTGGTAAAGGCGTGGTAGCTCACGTTTGGAACCGTGGTGATAACAGTCATGTTAAACTCGCGTTCCAATCGCTCTTGAATGATTTCCATGTGCAACATTCCCAAGAATCCACAACGGAATCCAAAGCCTAAAGCCGCAGAGCTCTCTGGTACAAAAACCAAGGAGGCGTCGTTGAGCTGAAGTTTTTCCATTGATGAGCGCAGTTCTTCGTAATCTTCAGTGTCTACCGGATAAATTCCTGCAAACACCATGGGCTTGACGTCTTCGAAGCCTTCAATGGCTCCGGTTGCTGGAGCATCTGATAGGGTTATAGTGTCTCCTACCTTTACCTCTCTAGCATCTTTAATTCCGGTAATTAAATAACCGACATCACCAGCGTGTATTTCTTTTTTGGGTTCTTGCTTGAGCTTTAAAGTTCCTATTTCATCTGCAAAGTAATCTTTGCCAGTAGCCATAAACTTAATTTTTTGACCTTTTTTAATAGACCCGTTAAGCACTCTAAAATAGGTTTCTACACCTCTAAAGGGGTTGTAAACCGAGTCAAAAACGAGCGCTTGAAGCGCGCCGTTTGCTTCTCCTTCTGGCGCAGGAACGCGCTCAATGATAGCGGTTAAAATATCTTCAATACCTAAACCTGTTTTAGCACTTGCTGGAACTACTTCTTCAGCTTCACACCCTAGAAGATCTACAATGTCGTCAGTGACTTCCTCTGGGTTGGCGCTGGGCAGGTCAACCTTATTTAAGACAGGAATAATTTCTAAATCGTTTTCTAGCGCTAAGTATAGATTTGATATGGTTTGCGCTTGAATGGATTGTGCTGCGTCTACAACGAGAAGCGCACCTTCACAAGCGGCGATAGAACGCGAAACTTCGTATGAAAAATCAACGTGACCAGGAGTGTCAATGAGGTTTAGGGTGTAGGTTTCACCATTGTGCTCATACTGCATTTGAATGGCGTGAGATTTTATCGTTATACCTCTTTCACGCTCCAGATCCATATTATCCAAAAGCTGATCTTGTTTTTCGCGATCACTAATAGAACCTGTGAAGTCTAGAAGCCTATCTGCCAAGGTGCTTTTTCCGTGGTCAATATGCGCAATAATGCAAAAGTTTCTTATGTTTTTCATAGCCGTAAAGAGCGAATATATAACAGAGCTCTTAGCTGCGCAAAGATAATCTTTTTGTTGCTGAGAAAATATATTTAGTAGCTTTACAACAACCCTTTTGAACATGACTAAAAACTCCTTATTATTTTTTGCATTATTGACATTTTTAGCTGTGTCAAAAACCTACGCACAGTACGAGCTCAACGGAAGGGTTATTACTAAAAATTTAGGAGAGAAAATGCCTTATGCTGCGGTGAGCTTATTCAGCGCACAAGACTCTGCTTTTTACAAAGGAACCTCTGCAGACGATCAGGGATTATTTCGCTTTGAAAATGTTGAAAAGGGTATTTATTTTTTAGAAGCAGTGTTCATGAGCAACACTTCTGATCGCGTAGCCGTTGATGTCATGAATGATACAAACTTTGGGTCGGTGGTTTTACCCGAAGCTGTTTTGGAGCTTGAAGAAGTGGTTGTAGCTTACAAGAAGCCTAGCCTTAAACGATACCCAGATAGATTAGTTTTTGAGGTTGAAAACAGTATTGTAAGCGCTGGGAACAGCTGGGACGTCTTGAGAAATACCCCCGGGGTTGTTTATAATCAAAATCAAATTGAAATTAAGGGTCAGGCGGCAGAAGTTTACATCAATGGCAAAGCTGTACCCATGTCTTTTGAAGAGACGCTACAACTACTCAAGGTGCTGTCCGGATCTCAAATTCGATCGGTTGAAGTCATATCAAACCCTTCGGCAAAATACGATGCCGAGGCTGCGGCTATTGTGAATATTAATACAAGTGCAAATATCAACCCTGGATACAAATCAACACTTAGCGTGAATTATACCCAGGGGATTTTTCCTAAATACGAGCTGAGTTCAGCTCATTTCTATAAATCAAATCGCTTTAGCGCTTATTTCACGTATGCTTTAAATCCAAAAAAAGAAAGAGACACCGGCGAAAAGGGAATACGCTTTATTGACAGTAACACAACTACAGAAGAGTGGGTTGCTGAAAATCAATTAGATATTAGGTCCACTCCTCAACTCTTTAGCTCTAATTTGGAATATGAATTATCAGACCGGCAAATGATTTCAGTACAGTCGTTTTATAGCACCAATAAGAATCAAGATTTTCAAAGCACACAACGCACGTCTATTTTTTCTTCTGCCCTTGACTCCATTCAGTTTACAAATGGAAATGAAATAAGATCTACGGATAATTTAGCGGTCGACCTTACTTATGAGCTCGGCTTTGAACAATCAGAAGCAAAACTTAAGTTAAATGTGCACAAAACGCTGTTTGACGAAACCACAGCCCAAAACTTAAACTCTACCTATTCTGACCCTTCTAATACACTACTAAATGAGGTTGACTTAAGTCTGGCTACCGATCGCCTTATTGATATCAATATTCAACAGTTGGATTATACGATTCCCTTTCAAGAGAATCACCTTCTTTCTGTGGGGGCCAAGAATGCAGTAATTGATTCTGAGAACAACATCAACACTCAAATTGCCTTTACCTCTGCACCGGGTCAAGCTCCTATAAGCGATCGATTTGTATATGAAGAACAAGTTCAAGCGTATTACGTTCAATCAGATTTTAGTTGGGACCAATCTGCCTTGAGTCTTGGATTGAGGTCAGAACAGTCTTTGTCTAAAGGAACTTCATCCGCCAGTGGAGAGGTCAATGAATTTGAAATTAATGGACTATTTCCGTCGATGGCATGGAGTTATTACCTGAACGAAAGTAGTTCTATTACTATTGATTATGCACGTAAGATAGACAGACCGCGTTATCAAGACCTAAACCCCTTTCGCCTCTATTCGACAGAGAATGATTTTTTAGAAGGAAACCCAAACTTGAAGCCAAGCTTTTCAAACAACCTAAACCTAAACTTGAGTTTAAGCAATTGGTATTTTGATCTGTATTATCGTGATAATGGTCAGTACATCAGTTATTTAGTTTTTCAAGACAACGACAATAGGCTTTTAAGAGAATACAGGCAAAATGTGCTGTCTAGTAATTCATACGGATTGGATGTGACTTATGTCGGCGTTGTAACGAATTTCTGGCAAACCTATTTATACCTGTCTCTGTTTTACGAAGACGAGACCTTTATTGCCGAGGCTTCAAATAACCAAGCTTATACTAATGAAATACAAGGGGTGCTGGCTTTCTTAAAAAATGATTTCGTGCTCAATGAGGAGGGAGATTTCACAGCTGAGCTCAGTGCTTCGTATTTTTCAAAATACCTGTTCGGCTCTTATGTACAATCTCCTATAACCTTGCTGAATGTTGGACTTCGCAAGACTTTTAACAACGACAGAATTGTTCTAAGTCTCAGCGCTGAAGATTTGCTCGGAAAGGCAAATGCCCTTTACACTAGCCGTTATTTAAATCAAGACAATTATTTTAGAACGGTTCCTGAAACCCAGTTTGTGAAATTCGGAGTTCAATTTAATTTGGGCAACTTTAAATTGACCGAAAAAGATTTACAATTAGACAAAAGTGAACGCAGTCGTTTAGAAGATAAAGGTTAATACCTAAATTTGTGACGATTAAAATTCAAGCGTTGACGAAAATAGCTGATATCGCCCTGCCTGACTTTCCTCTTTTGTTGGCTCCAATGGAAGATGTAAGTGACCCTCCTTTTAGAGCACTTTGCAAGGAGAATGGCGCAGACGTTGTCTACACTGAATTCATTTCTTCTGAAGGATTGATACGAGACGCAGCAAAGTCAACAATTAAGCTAGATATTTACGAAAAAGAAAGACCTGTAGGCATTCAAATATTTGGCGCTGAAATGGATTCTATGCTCAGAGCCGTGGAAATCGTCGAACAATCTAAACCCGACATTATAGACATCAACTTTGGTTGTCCGGTAAAAAAGGTGGTGTGTAAAAATGCAGGAGCAGGAATACTAAGAGACATTCCTCTTATGGTCAAATTAACGGAAGCCATGGTTAAGCACACAAGCTTACCCGTAACAGTTAAGACCCGTTTGGGCTGGGACAGCAATAGTATACAAATCGTAGAAGTTGCCGAACGCCTGCAAGATGTAGGAATTAAAGCCATCTCTATTCACGGTAGAACCCGTGTACAAATGTATAAGGGAGATGCTGACTGGAAGCCCATAGCGGAGGTCAAAAACAATCAGAGAATGCATATTCCAGTTTTTGGAAATGGAGACGTTGATAGTCCTGAAGCAGCGGTTAAAATGCGAGACGAGTATGGTTTAGACGGTGCAATGATCGGAAGAGCAAGTATTGGAAACCCTTGGTTTTTTGGTCAAGTAAAACACTTTTTTGAAACGGGAACTCACAAAGATCCCCCGAGTATGCTCGATCGTATTGAAGCAGCAAGAAGACACTTAGAGATGTCTATTGAATGGAAAGGCGAAAAGTTAGCTGTTTTTGAAACTAGAAGACATTACACCAATTATTTTAAGGGGATTCCCAATTTTAAACCTCACCGCATGAAGATGGTGACTTCTGACACCGCTCAAGAGGTTTTTGAAGCTTTTGATGAAGCTTATCACGAGTTTGCCGACTTCGATTTTCGCAAACTGGCCTAAGACAACAACTTGGGCGAAACTTTTTGAGCTGCCACAAGCGAAGAAATACTGCCGAGCACAGAAATGGTCACAAATACAATTAGGTAGTTCACCACAGTTATACTTACAGGATAGGGCAGACTGGGCGCTATTTTAAGCCATTCAAATTGAATTTGTGAACCTATGATTAACGAGCCAAAAAGAAGACCTATCCCTCCTCCTAAAACACTTATAAATAAGCCTTGTACAAAAAAGACAGTTTTGAGTTGAGAAATATTGAGCCCCATTTGTGCAATTGATCTTAGCTGTTCTTTTTTATCAATGATTATTGTGATAAGCGCTCCGGTTAAGTTGAATAAGGCGATGATTAAAATGAGTGTAAAGACCGTGTAGGTTGCGGCGAATTCAGTGTTGAGCATTTTGTAAAGCGCAGCGTTGAACTCTTCTTTGCTCTTGATTTCTACCTCTTCAGACAGTAGCTCACGCAGCTGAGGATAAATCGACTTAAAATTTGCTACATCATTAGCGCGAACAATTAATGAGGTGTATTCTTCAGGATGCAATTCGAGCAAATCTTGAACTAAAGCGATGTCGGTATAGAGCAAGCTATTGTCTGATTCTTCGTCGAGTGAAAAAACACTTGAAACCACTACGCCGGCTCTATTGAAAGGCTGACTGCCTATGCCTTGACTGGCAAAATTGAAATTGCCTGCTTTAGGAACTAATAATTGCAGTGGATTTTCAAAATTTAGGATAGGAAGTTCTAGTTTGTTTGAAAGACCAATGCCGATTGAAGAGAGGTTGTTTTCTAAATTCCAATTGCCAAAGAACAAGGCTTCATCTATAGGCGAAACCTCGGTGTAGTTTTCAGAAACACCAACAATGGTGGCGATGGTACTGTTGTTTCTAAATTGTAAGTAGACTTTTTCTCGAACCTCTGTGGCCAGATAAGTTACCTCATCAAGCGCTTTGATTTTTTCAAGTTCAGCTTCAGAGACCTTCATAAACTTTCCGTTAGATGGGCTAATTTGAAAATCAGGGTCGTAGCTGTTCGTATAACTCAGGCTATAGATTCTCAGGCCTGAGAAGGCGGAAAGCACTATAAATAGTGCGGCACTACCGATTATGATCACCGCAAAAGTGATGTAATTAATCAGGTTCACAGAGCGCTGTGTGCTTTTTGAAAAAAGGTATTTTCGAGCAATGTAAAATAGTGCCTTCACTTCTTTTTTCGTTTAGCTAATAGCTCTGGGTTTTTTAGAGGGTTATCTTCTCCTTTTAATGAGCGGTTCACCTTTTCCATATGATCTAAGGAGTCGTCTACAAAGAAAAGCAGTTCAGGCATTCTTCGAATTTGGTGTCTTGTTCGCTGTGCAACTTCGTGTTTGATGAGTGCGGCGTTTGATTTAATTCCTTCAACTAATTCTTGGGCTTTGCCAGAAGGAAATATGCTGAGGTAGACTTTTGCAATAGATAGATCGACAGTAACGCGTACTTTAGAAACTGATATTATGGTTCCCAACAGACCGCCATCTTGTGCTGCCCGCTGTAAAATTTCAGCAAGGTCTTTCTGAATGAGGGCTGCAAACTTTTTTTGTCTTTCTGATTCCATCTGAGGCCAAAGATACTGCAAAACTTATACCTTCTTAGGACTACATAATTTTTGACAAGGAAAGTTCGAATTACTGACGACAACAGTAACTACAATCTTTTTTTATTTGAGATTTGGATTATCTTTGCACGACATTTAAGGTTGTCCTTTCAAACGAAAAGTCTGATGACAATCTGTTGCGAAATTCAAAACAGTATATTGTGATGAATTTAGGTCCTATAGCTCAGTTGGTTAGAGTAGCTGACTCATAATCAGTTGGTCCCTGGT
>JBMYMD010000007.1:0-106025 GCA_049596955.1 Flavobacteriaceae bacterium | reverse complement strand
CAGAAATTAATGGATGGAGTTTCATTAAGGGTTCAATACTTTGAAATTCAGATGAATTTAACCAGATACTGGCATTTTTTGCTGTATCAAATACGAATTCCATATCCAGTTGAAGACTTCCTGTGTATTCCAGGTCTTTCCATATATAATCAAGGTGTGCGTCTTCGTAGAATTTTTGCATATAAGAATCTTTTTGGGGAGCATACCAAATTCCGTTGTATAGGCTTCCACTAATAATTTCAGGAGATGTATTTCGCTCTTTTGCGCGTTCACTCCATTTTAGATAATCTTCTTCTATTTTTAAAAAAATGGAATCTGCTTGTTTTTGTTTGTCAAATAAAACTCCAAAAACCTTGATCCACTCCGCTCTAGCTAAAGGGTGTTTTTCATTCCACTCCCCGATGTAAATCATTGGAATTTGTGCTTTCTCAAGCAGTGACTGAACTGAGGTGTTTTCTGCTATAGAGAAATTTAAATATACTTCTATCTGATTACGAATAATCCATTCAATATTGGGCTGCCCTGTCTGCCCTAATTCTACAATTTCATTGTTGTTGATTCGACTTTGAACGCCTTTTGAACTGACATAATTTATTCCGCTTAAGGCTTTGAGCGAGTTAAGTTCATTTAATTCTTCTGCGAACCCAACATGTGAAGTAGAGGAGGTTGCCCATCTTTTTATTGGGATGTTTATGGCTAACGACTTAGGTGCTTTTAGACGATCATTCTCAGAAATTAAGGCAAATTGTTGTTCAAAGTTTGACCCAGGCCACGGATTTAGAATATTGAGATAAGTAACTCCATCTTTTTCTTCGAAGCTAAAACCTTTGGCGTATTTGGGTGACCATTTCTTGTGTTTAGTTGAAATGTTCTCATTACCAACCGAATTACAACCCGCGAAGATTAAGCTAATGGCTATAACAAGACCGTAAGGTTTCATAGAATAAACTTATCTAAGTTCTAAATTTAGAAATCCTTGGGTATTAAATTCTATTTTCTCAAAGTTTTTGCTGCTTGTCTTCATCGCAGCGCTATTTCCTGTAATTTGAGCTATTGCTCTTGCTAATAGGGGCTCATCAATATGCCCTAAAACACCCAAGTATATGGGGTCTTCGCTGTAAAAAATATCTGGTTGAAAACCTTCTGTGAAATCTGAGAATCCTGCAGAGTTTTCAAACCTTCCTACAATAGGCTGTAAACCCCATTGAACATTGGGGTTGATGAATGACTCTCTAGTATCACGATATAAATATGGAAAATCTGGACTTTGTGGATCGTCAACAAGCGTCAGAGAAAATTCGTTTTTCCCTCTTGTCTTATCACCAACGAGCACTACATCCATGTAAGGTGATAAACCATTAATCAGTAATTCACTGGCTGAAGCCGTTCCACTTTCAGTAATGATAATGATTTTACTAAGACCAAGACTACTGATATTGTTTCCTCCAAGGGTTTGATTTCTGAAATTTTCATTGAGGGCTTCATCGCTAAAGCGTCCTTGCCATAACGAGTTCCAACGCTGTTTTGCAAATAATAATTCTGTATTATTACTGTAAATCATACTTGCTAAAACAGCAGCATTTGCAGTTGAGCCTCCGGAATTATATCGCAAGTCTAAAACTAAGGAACTCACTTGATTATTTTTAAACTCAGTGAATACTTGATTGAGCTCCTCTTCGTAATTCGAGATAAAGGCGTTGTATACCAGATAGCCAATTTTCTCATTATCAATAGTGTAAATACTATCTTTAAAAACAGGATTCTCTGTCAGCCCTTCTGTTTTGACCAGCGTAATCGATTCCTGTTCATCTATCCACTGCTCATTCTCGTAGCGGATTCCATTTAATTGTAAGGATGTCTTTGAGCTCGACAGTAGATTTTGATAATTACTTTCATCTAAAATAACTCCGTCTACAGTTCCAAACAAATCACCTCTTTTTATGCCTAAAACAGCTGCACTAGAATTGGGAATCACATATTTGACAGCAATTATAATTCTGTTGTCAAATCCCAGTCGATAAAGTCTATAGACCATACCGTCATCGGTTCTAATACCCTGTAGAAAGTTGGTTAGTGCTCTATAATCTTGACTATAAAAACTGAACCTATCATCTGGATGTAAAATAGCTTCAAACAGTGATACAGGATTGTTATAGTCCTCTAAAAAACTGATGTAGTCTTCAGGATTATTGAGTTTAGAATCATTTAATATGGATTGCTCATCTTTCCAGAAATACCAAGTATTAAAACCTCTCCAAATGAAGTCTTGTGTTTGAACTTCATTCGGGATTTCGAAAAAAATCCCATCATCATTTTTGGAGCAACTCGCTAAAATCAGCGTGCACAAGAAAAAGAAGAAAGCAAGTTTGGTCTGCATAAATGAGTTTTAACTAGATTCCTGTATAATTTGAAGGTGTTATAGCGTTTAATTCTACTTTAATCGCTTCACTGACTTCTAGTGTGTCTATAAATTCCTTAATGGCTTTTTCAGAAATTTCATTGTTCTTTCTGGTCAGCGCTTTAAGTGCTTCGTAGGGATTTGGATAATTTTCTCTTCTCAATATGGTTTGAATTGCTTCTGCTACTACAGCCCAATTGTTTTCTAGATCTTGCTCAAATTGAGTAGCATTTAATACAAGTTTACTTAAACCCTTTTGAATCGAATTTAGGGCAATTAAAGTATGAGAAAATGGTACACCAACATTTCTCAGCACTGTGCTATCTGTTAGATCTCGCTGAAGACGCGATACAGGTAACTTGGCGGATAAATGTTCAAAAATGGCATTTGCTATACCTAAATTTCCTTCAGCATTTTCAAAATCAATAGGATTGACTTTGTGAGGCATAGCCGAAGATCCCACCTCATTTTTATTGATTTTTTGCTTGAAATAATCCATAGAAATATAGCTCCAGATATCTCGACAAAAATCAATAAGAATGGTATTTAGACGCTTTAGGCCATCAAACTGGGCAGCCAGGTGATCGTAATGCTCAATTTGTGTCGTTGGAAAAGAATGATGAAGGCCTAACTTATGCTCCACAAAGGTTTTTCCAAATTTTATCCAATCTTCATTGGGAAAAGCCACGGAGTGTGCATTGAAATTTCCTGTAGCCCCTCCAAACTTAGCAGCGTTGGGGATTGATTTTAGAAGCTGTAATTGTTGTTTTAAACGTTCTATAAAAACATCTATTTCTTTTCCTAGTCGAGTAGGAGATGCAGGTTGACCATGGGTCCTCGCTAACATTGGTACGTCGCTCCATTGATCAGAAAGCTGACCTAAATTAGTAATAAGAACATCTATTTCAGTAAAATAAATTTCGTTTAAGGCTTCTTTTATCGATAATGGTATCGCGGTATTATTGATGTCTTGCGAGGTTAAACCAAAGTGCACGAATTCAAGACAATCACTGAGATTTAATTTTTGAAAAGCCTCTTTTATAAAATATTCAACCGCTTTAACGTCGTGATTGGTGGTTTTTTCAATTTCTTTCACTCGTAACACTTCTTCGTCACTCATGTGCAAATAGATTGCGCGCAGGTCATCGTAGGTTGTCGCACTCATTTTTTTAAGAGGTTCAATGCCCAGCTCTGCAAGTGCTATAAAGTATTCAATTTCAACCCGAACTCGATATTTGATAAGGGCGGCCTCTGAAAAATAAGGGGATAAAGATTTTGTTTTAGTTTGATACCTACCGTCAATAGGTGAAATTGCGAATAGCGAATGCGTCATATTCCTTGGATTAAAATAATAAAAATAAGGGTATATTCTCAAATAATAGCTATGGACTTTTCTTAACTAACAATCATTTCAGCCGGAAATGAAATGGTAAATGTAGAACCCTCACCATATTTAGAATCTATTGTTATTTTTCCACCGAACGATTGCACCAAATCTTTGACGATATAAAGCCCCATTCCAGAAGAGTTTTCGCAATTACCCAGCTTAGAAAAGGCATCAAATATTTTGTTGTGAAATTTTTTTTCGATTCCAATGCCATTGTCTTTGACCGAAATAATTAGGCCTTCATTACGTATTTCAGACTTTAAATTAACAAAAGACTTTTTGTTTTGATCACTGTACTTACAGGCATTTTCCATCAAATTTTGGAAAACTTGAATAATTTTAGCTTCTTCTACACGGATGGTAGGGAATTTCCCTTTTGCTTCTATTTTAATTTTGGGATAGTCAAGACTTAAATTTTGACAAAGCTTCTGAATCATAGCACTTAAATCTAGGTCTGTTTTTTGTTTTTCAGCGTTGTTTATTTCAGCAAAATTTAGAGTGTCATTAATTAACTTGTCCATTTTTTGGAGTGCATTATCGACGATTTCTAAATAATCTTTGCTTTGTTGAGATAATTGTCCGCTATTTTCCTCTTCTAACCAACTTAGTGCGGCCGAAATTGACCTTAAGGGAGATTTTAAATCATGAGATACAACATGAGCATAATTGCTTAATTTTTTGTTGCGGATATTTAAATCGTCAATCAATTGCTTTTGAGCTTTTTCTAGCATTTTAATTTTAGTGATATCAAAGTGTACTCCTATTGATCCCGTAACTTCTCCCTTATCATTAAAATTAGGCCCTCCAGATATAAGCATGTACTTTTCTTGTTGTGTTTTATCAAAATATCTCAGCTCATATGAACTTGCTTTTTTTTCTTCTCGATCTCTGTTGGCATTTCTAATCACTTCACCTTCGTCATTGTCTACGAGCAACTCGTGAGCAATTTGACCTATGAGTTCTTCCTTTGCATATCCAGTCATTTTACAAGTGGCTTGATTTACTGATATGATCTCGTCATTTTTATCGACTTCCATTAAACCCAACCCCATATTTTCAATTATGTTCATGTACTTTTGGTAATCGATAATTAGGTTTTGTTCTTTTTGATGCTGTATAGTGGCATCGATATAAACCCATAAATGTCCAATGACATTTTCGTTTTGAAAAATGGGGTAGTAGGACCGTTCTAAAATTCTATCGTCTGCTAAAACAAGCCTTTTGCCTAATTCTTCTTGTTTGTGATATTCTAGTTTTAGCATATCCTCAATAAAATGTTCAGGATTTTTAAACATGCTCTTGAGGACATTTCGAGCATCGTTGCAATGCATACCGATAAAATCTGAGGGGTCTGCTTCTATCTTAAAAATATCTAAGAATTGCTTATTTAAAAAAGCGATTCGATTTTCTCCATCTTCATAGACCATTCCAAAATTTAATTTACTCATGGCTACCTTTAAGATTTCATTTGAAAGAATAATTTCTCTTTGATTGGATTCGATGAGCTTAAATAAATCTTCATTTTTCACATTGAGTTGTAATATGGAGGTGAAAAAATGTAACAAGTCAAATTGCCGCAGATTAAATTTATTTTGTGATTTTGAAAATGCATACAATACATAAGCAGTACCTGAACCACACACAATGGGAATGAAAAGTTCTGATTTAATCTTTCTTACCTGGCTTTTTGTTTCTCTCTCTTGAATGAAAACAGGCTCAAAATCTTTTTTGATAACAGAAAATACCTCTGCGTTGGGCGTGCTAAAATCACTTATGTTAAATTCAGACTCTAATTGAAAATTTATTTGATTTGAATCTGTGTTTATTTGAGGGCCAATCTGGTATAGTATATAATTTTCTGGATTTAAAAGTTTAATTACCAAATCAATGAATTGTGTGGTTTTTTCTTTGTGTGCTTTTTTGGCGACTAAAATTTCAAAAAATTGCTTGCGCAGAAAGCTAAATTCATGATCACCAGAATTAACCATTTTTGAAAGGGTAATGTCTTTTGCTAGAATTTGGATGTGCTTTTTTTGATTTTTATCATTCTTTATGATTTCAAAATAAATTCTGAGATGCTTTAATTCATTTAAACCATTTAAAAATTCAAACTCGATGTCTTGGTTTTTTTCAGATTCCCAAACGCTCTGAACCACAGGTTTTAGTCTTGTCCAATTTTCTTCAGGAAGATCTTCAATATGTTTGTATTCTAATCGAGATTTGTCAACACCTATTAGCTCATAGCCAGCATCGTTGGCATCGATAATTTTGCCGTCATTGGTAACTATTGCGAGCGCATCAGATAAATTATTAATATTGATATGCATAAAAACGCAATCTTTTCTGGTTTATAAAGTTTGTGCTTTTTAGTAGATTTTTCGAACATTAGCAGTATACATTAAAACTAAAGAAACCTTTTTAAAAAGTAAAATGAATAAGGACTTATTTCAATATTTACGAGGGTTTGTCAGCTCTGAAAGACTTTTGAGATTTGAACAAATTTTAGCGCTTAGAACAAGACATCTCTGTGTTGCTGTTGAGGATGTTTATCAACTTCACAATACTTCAGCTATTTTAAGAAGTTGTGATTCTTTCGGTATTCAAGATGTTCATGTACTCGAACATCGATTCAATGATAGATTAGATACTCAAATTGCAATGGGAGCAGATAAATGGCTTAGTGTTTACAAACATGAGTCGACTAAAGATTGTATTGCGCACTTAAAAGCTAGGGGGTATAAAATTGTTGCGACCGTTCCTGATGATAATGTGCAATCTTTTCATCAAATGGAATTTAATCACAAATCCGTATTGTTTTTTGGTACCGAAAAATCCGGTTTAAGCGATGACGTTTTAAAGCAATCAGATGAATTTATTACTATTCCAACCTTTGGATTTACAAAGAGTTTGAATGTTTCAGTATCGGCCGCAATTATACTTCAATTGCTTACAGAGAAATTAAGAAGTACAGAACTAAAATGGGGACTTAGAGATGATGAAAAACAGACCCTAAGGGAGGAGTGGGTCAAAAAATCTATTAAAAATGTCGATCAGATTACCGAGCGATTTTTATCGAATTCGCTCTAGCAGAACCGTATCGAATTCACTTTCAAATGATAAAACACCATTTATAACCTCTACTTCGGTATTCGAATACGAATCACGCCATTTCGAGCGCTCTAAACTTTTATCCTCTAAAACAACTTCTTTTAACTTTTGTTCAAGTTCCAGACCAATAATTACCTGTTCTTCTTGACTTGACCTGCTAAAGTAATAGGGTTGATCACTTAACTGTTGATGTTCTCCTAGAGCCAGGCTCTTCTTGTGTTTTTTTCTAAATAAACCAAGTTTTCTCCAATGGGTTAAAATCTTTTGTGTACTTGAATCTTGTTCGATGTCTTTCCAATTCATATTCGATCGCAGATTAGCATCTCCAACAGCATCCTTAATTTGCAATGGTCGTGTACTTTCATCTCCGTAATAAATTTGAATTGCTCCTGGACTGAGTAATAGGGCATTAGCTGTTTTTATAGCTTGAGTTCTACTTACATCAAAAGAGTAGGAATCATCATGAGATTGCAGGTAGTTCAGAAACCCGCCGTACTGCGCTTTGTCTTGTAAAATAGCACTATACTTTGTAAAAAGTGATTCATAGTCTGCTTTAGTGTCATTTTTAAATTCGAAATTGATCAGGGCATCGTAGCCGTAGTCAAAATAGTTCACGGTCTTATCACCAAAATTGTAATTTTTTCCTTTAGATGTTTCATATCCGTAAACTTCACCAACCATGTAAAAATCTTCATCTCCAAACTGGTAATTGGGATTTTGTTCTTTAAAATATTGGAATGAATATTCCGCTTCTTTTTTGAGATCAGCCCATATGTATTCGTCTGCATGTTTTGTGGTGTCCACGCGAAATGCATTAATTCCATATTCTTTAATGTAATCGGTCAGCCATTTAACAATGTAATAAGAAGGAGTTCTAGGATGTTTTGTACGTTCAAAAAAAGCATTCAACTCATTGACTTCTTGTTCATATCTGCCCTCTTTTTTCCATTTTTCAACAAGAAATATAGGAAGCTCAACTTCATTTTGAGACTCAGTTCGTATATCAGGAAGATTTTCAACTAGTGTGCAATTTGTTGTTCCGTAATAGTCTTGAAAATTACATGTAGGGTGAGTTCGAACCCATTCTTCCGGCCACTTAAAATCGATAGGTGTTACGGGCCCTGTATGGTTTAAAACTGCGTCCATAACAATTCGAATGCCTTTTTGGTGTGCTGTTTGAATCATTTCTTTTAAGTCGTCAGTATTTCCAAAATTCGGTTCTAGAGCAGTCCAATCTCTAGTCCAATATCCGTGGTAGGCATAAGTTACCCCAGTTCCTTCATCTGTTGCATCATAATTTTGTTCAACAAAAGGACTAAGCCATATGGCATCGACACCTAATTGATTAAAATAATTGTCATTAATTTTTTCTGTAATTCCAGCAATATTACCTCCTTCAAAACCTCTTAATACGGCAGTTTCTTTGAACTCTTGTTGTCTAAAACTATTTGATTCTCCTCGGTGAAAGCGATCTGTGAGCAAAAAGTAAACGGTTGCAGAATCCCAGCTAAAGAAATACTTATTTTCTTCTATTTTTTCAATTTTTGTTTCGGCATTACACGATACGAGCAGCATTAAAATTGCTGCACTTAAATGGGTAAAAGGTTTCATAGGTGATTATTTTCTATTGAGAATTCTATATTCTTCGTAGCAGCTGCTTATTGCTTCAAGAATTTGCAAATCATTGGCCGTTGTAATAAAACTTTTCGAAAAATCGCAGTTATTCAAGATATCATCAATATCCATTTTTTCCAATTGCAATAGTTCCATTAAAGTCACTCTGTCAAATTTGGTAGCCAATAAATCTCTAATATTTTGATCGGCTTTCATTTCATTGAGCTTTTTCATTTGCCGCGGTCTTTTTCCGAAAAGATTTCGAAGTAAGTCTGCTGGATTGAGAATGGCTCCAAGAATTTTTGTCACCGAATTGGGTCCTTTACGACTCTCGTAACTTTTGTTTAGGCCAGAAATACTGTACTGAAAAGCGTCATTGGTGGGAATATATTTAACATCGATGTCTAAATAACCTGTAAGTTGGTATGGTCGAACAACTACCTCTTCTAAAGCAAAAGCCAATTCATTTAAACTTACCTGAGTACCGTCAAAACGAACAATATCATTGCTGACCCTTATTTTTTCTGGTTTAAAACCCAAAAAGGTAAAGTAGAGGGTGTCATTCACTCTTGCGGGTATTTCAAAATTTCCATCTTTATCGGTAATGGCTCCCCTTACTAAATTGAGGTTGATGACGTGAACACTTTCTAAGGCAACTTGGGTTTGAGCATTTATGACATTTCCCTTTATAGTTGTAATGGGTAAACTGTCATTGGAAATGTTTTGAGCAAGCCCTTGCGCAGCGCATAAAAAAGCAATACATAAAAGTCTCCAATTTGAAATCACAAGCAAGCCTAGTATTAATTTATCTTATTGAAGTTAATGTTTTAAAAGAATCCTTGAAAATTTCGATCTCCTTTCTTTTTTATACCTCCCTTTCTTCTTTCTCTTTTCCCTTGTTTCTTCTTACCTGTCTTTGAAAACTTAGATTTAGACTTGGAAGAACTAGGCTCAGAAGAAACTTCAATTCTAACTTCTCTTTTTTTGTAGTTATTTTGATGTATTGTGCTAAAGATTAATTCTCTGTTTTTTGCATCAACATTAAAAAACGAAAAGGTTGATTTTGTGTCAACTTTAAAAATATCGTCACGATCCAATCCAGATTCGTCTCTTATATAATCTTTTAAGGATTTCCAGTTCAACCCATCCTTTTCTCCTATATTGATGAAGAACCTAACCTCATCTTTCGAGGAAGATTTAGATTCTTTAGAATTAAAGAGTTCATTTCCTTCTTTTTGGTAATAGGCGTTAAATCGAGCAAATTCTACAGAAAATATTTTTCGAATGAGTTCCTCTCTATCGAGGTCAGTCAAATGCGCTTTTATTTGCTCCATGTAGGATTCAATCTCAGGGTCAACTGATGTCGCTTCAATTTCTTTGGCAAGGTGAATAATCTGCGCTTTACAAATGTCTTTACCGCTAGGAATTGAACGGGATTTAAATTTACTTCCAATTACCTTTTCAAGTGATCTGATTTTATTGAATTCACTTTTAGTAATAATTACAAGACTTTCACCTTTATTTCCGGCTCTTCCTGTTCTACCACTTCTATGTGTATAGGTTTCGTTATCGTCAGGGAGTTGAAATTGTATGACATGTGATAAATTGTCGACATCAATACCTCTGGCCGCTACATCTGTAGCAATTAAGATTTGAATTTGCTTTTTCCTAAAAGCATTCATCACTAAATCTCTCTGTTGCTGAGATAGATCGCCGTGGAGTGCTCCAGCATTATAACCGTCTTCAATTAATTTATCCGCAATTTTCTGTGTGTCTCTTTTGGTTCGACAAAATATTACAGCATATATAGCAGGATTAATATCAACAATCCTTTTAAGGGCCTGGTATCGTTGCCGCGCACCTACTTCATAATAAAAGTGAGCAACTGTTGAAGCTCCTTGATTTTTGTTTCCTACGGTTATTTCATGCGGTTTTGACATGAATTTTTTGGCAATTTGTGCAACCTCTTTGGGCATTGTTGCAGAAAAAAGCCAAGTAGACTTCTCTTCAGGCGTATGACTTAAAATAGACTTTATGTCCTCATAAAACCCCATATTGAGCATTTCGTCTGCTTCGTCCAAAACACACACTTCAATTTCGTCAATATGTAAAAGATTTCTTTGAATCATGTCCTTGGTTCTTCCAGGGGTCGCTACAATAATTTGAGCACCATTCTTTATTTGTTTGGCTTGCTCGTTAATTGAAGCACCTCCGTAAACCGCTACGATTTTGATTTTTGGATTGTGTTTAGCGTAAGATTTTAGCTCGCTAGTGATTTGCAAACAAAGCTCTCTAGTAGGAGATAATATGATGCTCTGCGCTTTTTTGTTTTTAGTATTCACATATTGCAGAAGTGGGAGTCCAAATGCAGCAGTTTTTCCTGTTCCGGTTTGAGCTAAAGCAACTAAATCTGTCGTTTGATTCAGTACAACGGGAATGGTTTTTTCTTGTATCTCTGTAGGTCGTTCAAATCCGAGTTCTTGTACAGCGAGTAAAATAGAATCTTCGATTCCTAATTCATTAAATTGTGTCATTTAAAATAAGATCATTCTGCACAGTTGGGAACGAATATTGATATGAGTTCTTTTTCGTACTAGAAAATTTCCACAAAATTAATGTATTGCCATCAGATAAAATGGTTTTCAACTATTTAAAGCAAGAAAATCTATCATTTTATTCAAGGCTCTAGTTCGATGTGATAATTCGAGTTTAATTTTTTCACTGAGTTCACCTAAAGTAGCGGTATAACCTTTAGGAATAAAAATTGGATCATATCCAAATCCATTGTTTCCTTTAGGATGGGATGCAATTTCGCCATAAAGCCGACCTTCAAAAAAATGATAAGTTCCATTAAAATAGAGGCAAAAAACACTCATGTAATAAGCTGATCGAGATTGCGCCCCCTGCATATTACGCATTAATAATTCATTATTCATATTAGTATCTCGCTTACCTGAATACCTGGCTGAAAACACGCCGGGTTCTCCATTAAGAGCTTCAACAAATAAGCCGCTATCATCAGAAAAGCAATTCACATTTTTATTTTTTAGAATGGCATCAACTTTTAATTTGGCATTTCCTTCTAAGGTTAACTCAGTCTCGGGAATGTCTTCATTGAAACCAATTTGGCTTAAACTAAAAACTTCAATATGCTCGGGTGTGATTTTAGTCACTTCGTCAAGTTTATTTTTATTGTATGTAGCAAAAATTAGTTTCATAAATGAGAAATGAGTTTACACATCAAAAATACTTTTTTTTAATGTTGAATTTCGTCGTGCTTTTTGTCTTTTAATCTAAAATCCTAAAATCAATTATTATACAATAAATTGTCAGTTTATATTAGACTAAATACCAATTATAATCATGTTAGAATTCGATATACAAGAGTTACTTTCAACTCAGGGGGGAATTACAATTTTTAGTGCGGCCATTATTTTATTTTTTGTGGGCTTGATGATAGGACAAATTAAAGCAGCTATCGTTAAGAGTAAATTCAACAAATTAAAGAGGGAATCTTTTATACCATTGAGGTCGAGTTACGAGGCCTTGCAAAGAGATCACCTTCAGCTCGAAGAAGACGCAGAGAAATTTAAGAAAAGCAGTACTGATGCAAAAGATGAGTTGAAGTTGATGAAAGAGGCTTTGGAATTGTACAAACTGAAGGCAGAGGAGGAGAAAACAAAACTGAAAACTTCGCTAGAAGCTAAAATCAAGGATATCGATGCTAATAAAGATTCACAGTTCAGCAATAAAGACAAAGAACTTGCACTTTGGGCTGAAAAATACAACGCCCTCAATTCTGAACTGACCTCGTTTAAAGCACATGAGAACCAAAAAATTATTGATCTAGAAAAGGAAAACGGAAAACTTCAAAACGAGTTAGATCAATTCAATGCTCATCTCGCAGACGATTCATCTCCGAACAAAGGTTGGAAGGTGAAATATGATGTATTGTTAGAAGAATTTGATCAGTACAAAAAAAATGCTGAAGACAACAGACAAGATTGGGCAAATAGATATACGTTATTGCAAGAGGAATATCAAGATTTCAAGGTTAGTGTGCTTAAAGGAACAGAAAAAGAGGATATCGCTCTGTCTGAGGAAAGTTCTTCAGAACCTGCAGTGGTAGAATCGGTTGAAGAGACTAGTCATGAATCAGTTGAAGAAACTGCAGAAGAACAAAATACCACTGAATCTTCAGAAGAAAAGGTTGTGGAAACAGTTTTAAGTATAAAAACTTCTAAAGAAGTTTCAGAATTAGATGAAGAGGCCGCTGAAACAGAATCTGCGGAATCCGAGTCAGAAGAAGCGGTTACTGAGCAAGACATATCTGAAGAAACTCAAGAAGAAACGGCTTCAGCAGAACTGCCAGAAGTTGAGGCTTCAAATATTACGGAAGAAGCAGTCTTGTGGCAGCAGAAATACGAATCTTTAGAGAAGGACTTCTTAACATTTAAATCTCAAATTGAAGAAAAATTTGAGCAATCAAAAAAAGAGCAAAGGCCGGTAGAGTTAGCTCAACCTAATATTGAAGAGTTAAAATCTTTGATTAAAGAGGTAGGTCAAGAAATGACATCTCAAAAATTGAGTGACACCGAAAAGGCTTATTTGGCGACCTATGAGGTCAATAAAGAACCAGCTCAAGTTGAGGACAAGTCAGAAGATCTTAAGGATAAAAAAGACTCTAATCAAGAAGAAAATTCAGCAGATACAATTTTTAAAAGTCACTATTTCGGAACGAAATAAATGCTTTTGATTTGGTACATTTGTGCTCGATAATTAAACCATTCGAAGCACACTAGATAATGACCACATATATTTTTGATTTCGACAGTACAATAACTCAAGTCGAGGCCCTTGATATTCTTGCAGAAATCGTTTTAAAAGACAAACCAGAGCGCGACGAGGTTATAAACGAGATTAAGCAAATTACCAATCTAGGAATTGATGGGGACATATCGTTTACAGAGTCATTAGAGCGAAGAATTAAACTACTCAATGCGCACAGAGACGATCTTACAGAATTAATCTCGCGTTTAGAAGAAAAAATATCAGAGTCATTTAATAGAAATGTCGATTTTTTCAAATCTCACAAAGATCAAATTAAGGTCATTTCTTGCGGTTTTAAAGAGTTTATTGATCCTATAGTGGAAGAACGCTTTGGTATTGCTTCTGATTGTGTTAGTGCGAATACCTTCACTTTTGACGATAAAGGATATATTATTGGTTTCGACAAAACCAATGTGCTTTCAAAACACAATGGTAAGATAGACTGCCTTAAACAACTGAATTTACCTGGAGAAATTCAAGTTATCGGTGATGGGTATAGTGATTATGTCATGAGAGAAGCTGGTGTAGCAGATAAATTTTTTGCATATACCGAAAATGTAAACCGTGAAAAAGCGGTTGTCAATGCCGATTTTATTACCAATAGTTTAGACGAATTTTTATATATCAACAAGTTGCCTCGAAAAATTTCTTATCCAAAAAATAGAATTAAAATTTTACTTCTTGAAAATATACATCAAGATGCTTACAACAGATTGTCTAAAGATGGTTTTAGTGTTGAATTGATTAGCACAAGCCTCGGTGAAGAAGAATTGTTGAAGAAAATTAAAGGTGTTCATGTCTTGGGTATTCGATCCAAAACTCAGGTGACGCAAAAAATTCTTGACGCTGCTGATAAATTGCTCGTTGTTAGTGCATTCTGTATAGGAACCACTCAAATTGATTTAGAGGCATGTAAAGAGAGAGGTGTTATTGTTTTTAATGCGCCTTATAGCAATACGCGTTCTGTCGTTGAGTTGGCAATAGGTCAAATTGTGATGTTGATGAGATCTATTTTTCCTCGAAGTCAAGAAATGCATCAAAACAAATGGAATAAAACGGCAAAAGGCGCTCAAGAAATTCGACATAAAAAGCTGGGAATCATAGGCTATGGAAATATAGGTAAACAACTATCTGTACTGGCAGAAGCTATTGGAATGAGAGTGTATTTTTACGACATCGATGACCAATTAGCCATTGGAAATGCAGTGAAATGTAATAGCATGGAGCAAATTTTAAGGGAATCAGATGTTGTGAGTCTTCATGTTGACGACAATAGAAAGAATAATAAGTTAATCGGGGAGAGAGAACTCAAAATGATGAAAAAGGGATCTTACTTAATCAATCTCTCTAGAGGCTTTGTTGTAGATATTGACGCCCTTGAGCAATCTTTAAGAAGTGAGCACCTGGCTGGTGCGGCATTGGATGTTTTTCCCGTAGAGCCTCTTGCTAATGGAAATTACGATCACTCTCTGGCAGGTTTGTCTAATGTGATTTTAACACCACACATCGGAGGAAGCACATTTGAAGCTCAAAAAGATATCGCAGATTTCGTGCCACGAAAAATCATGGGTTATATCAACTCCGGAAGTACAGTAGATGCGGTAAACTTTCCTAACATCCGATTACCAAAACAAGATAATGCTCACCGCTTTTTGCATATTCACAAAAACGTACCAGGTGTTATGGCTGAAATAAATAATGTTTTGGCTTCATATGGGTTAAATATATCTGGACAATATTTGTCAACTGACAACGAAGTTGGTTACGTAATTACAGATATTAGTAACTCCTATGATGAAAAAGTCATTGATGCATTAAAGGAAATTAGACACACTATTAAGCTTAGAATCTTGTACTAATCACTATTGATGGTGATATGGTAAACGGTTTATAATGCTGAACCCCCTGTAAATTTGTTCTATGACAAAAGGTCTTACCATTTGATGTGAAAAAGTCATTTTGGACAGGGATATTTTTTCGTGATTTAATTGATAAATGCTGTTGTCAAAACCATAGGGGCCGCCAATTAAAAATATTAGATTGCTCTCACTTTGAACACCTTTCTTTGCAATCCACTTTGAAAATTCAATAGAAGAAAACATCTTTCCTCTTTCATCTAGTAAGATGATGTGTTGATTCTTTTTAATGTGCTTTAAAAAAAGTTCAGCTTCTTTTTTCTTTTGCTGCTCAACAGCTAGTTTTCTGTTCACATCGGCTAATGTCTTAAATTCAAATTGACAAAATCTTTCAAGTCGTTTACTGTATTTGTCTATCAGTGTCTTTATGGTATCTTCATCGGTTCTTCCAATAGCTAATATGCTGATTTTCATTTGATTTCTAAGTTAAACATCAAGTTAAAATTCGATTTATAGTTAGGGTTTAAAGGTAAAGTAATTGGATGCTATTTGGTGCATTGGAGTAGAATCATATTTTTCAATTCATCTTTAAAATAGTGAAATAGGTGGAAATGAGGACTAAAAGAATGCTTATGTTCTCTAAATTTGTAAAGCATGACAAGTGCATAGTATTTCGATTGAAACGTGTAAGGCGATTTCGACGAGTCAGAGTAATTAGTATAAAATTCCAACAATAGTGAAAGAGTTTTGGAAAAAACCATTTGATCAGTGGCCCTATGTAAAGGAATTGTTCTCCTTTTTAAAAAAAATAAAACTGCCTGGATTTGAAGGTTTGTCAATTTATACACTACTCGAATTGTATACTATAGGTATTATGAGAGGAGCCTTGTCTTCTCGAGCGAGTTCTATCGCATTTAGCTTATTTATGGCCCTTTTTCCTCTGTTAATTTTTCTAATTACCCTTTTTCCTTATTTGATACCACTGATTAAATTGGAAAATCAAAATTTTGATTTGCAGTTTTTACTTTTTTTAGAGTCTTTTTTACCGGATGCAACAAGTGAATATTTTGGCGATATTTACGCTCAACTCAAAGATCAAAAAAAAGGGGGGATACTCTCATCCTCTTTTATGCTCTCTATTTTTTTGGTGGCCAATGGTGTAAATGCCATATTTAGTGGCTTTGAGTATTCGTATCACGTGGCTTTAAGTCGAAATTTTTTAAAGCAATACGCTTATGCTCTAATGGTAGGTTTGATCTTGTCATTACTCGTGATCATATCTGCTGTCACTTTTTTCTATGTTGAATTCTATTTTGTGAAACAGGCCACGAATTATTTTACTGAACTAGGGGTGAATGAAGAGTATCAAATTAACTTCTGGGATATGCTCGCCAAAAATTTCTTTTTTGCAGGATTGACTTACTTTGCAATCTCATTATTGTATTTTTTTGGAACAGTGGAGGGTAGAAAAATCCGTTTTTTTTCTCCGGGAGCACTTATGACTACTGTTTTGTTTTATTTCACTTCATGGGGATTTGGAGTCTATGTCGAAAAATTCGCTTCGTACAATGAACTTTACGGGGCTTTAGGAGGTCTTTTGATTTTAATGCTTTTTATTTGGCTTAATTCAAATGTCTTGCTTCTAGGTTTTGAATTAAACGCTTCATTGACAAGTTTAAAACGAAGCACTCAGAAATCTACAACTACTTGATTTAAAGAGGTATGAGCAGATATGTTGAAGTAATTCTTCCTTTAGCTCTTGACCGAACGTATACTTATGCTATTGAAGATGAACAGCTACAAGTAGGGTGTCGTGTTGAGGTTTCTTTTGGTCGACATAAGCGGTATGCTGCTTTAGTAACTAAAGTTCACGAAGAAAAACCTGATTATGACATAAAACCAATTGAAAATAGTATCGATACTGAACCCATTGTCGATGTCGTGCACATGCAATTTTGGTTGTGGATTGCTCAATACTATATGAGTACAATAGGTGAGGTGATGAAAGCGGCTTTGCCATCTGCTTTATTGTTAGAGAATCAGACGATCATGAGGTTGAAAAACCTAGATTGGCGTACAAAAGGCCAACTTGATGAAAAATCATATTTGTTGTGTGAGGCTCTCGAAAAGACTGAGCTAAGTTTAGGTGATATCACACAGTTTTTAGAGGTCAAAAATCCGATAAAAATTGCTTCAAAATTAATTGAACAAAACCTGATAGAAAGAAAAGACATGGTTGTAGATAAATACAAGGTTAAGTTTGAGGAATTTGTGGGGCTCACCGATGAAAAGGAGCTTACTACTTATCTGGATATGGTACACCGTGCCCCAGCTCAAAGAAGCCTGTTAATGTCGTTTTTTCAGTTGAGGCGCGATGCTGACCAAATACCAGTTAAAAGCCTTCTTAAAGTTGCTGGTACGTCAAGAACTATTTTGAAGCAACTGGTTAAAAAAAACATATTCTACATCGAAGAAATTGAAAAATCCAGAATTTTATTTGATGATAGAGCAGCTGAATTTTTATTTGAACTTACTCAGGACCAGAGGCTTGCTTATGACAAAATTCTTTTAGCCTTTGCTCAAAAACGCAATGTTCTATTTCAGGCCGTATCTGGTTCTGGTAAAAGTGTTGTTTATATGCAGCTAGCCGAACACTTTCTACAAAGAAAAAAACACGTTCTTATTCTAACTCCTGAATTGAGTCTTTCTGCAGAATTATTTTCTAGGTTCGTCAAGCGTTTTCCGAATCAATGCTTACTATATAATTCTAAGAGAAGTTCATCTGAGCTAGTCGAGATCTGGAAAACCATTAATGCTTCAGATGAAGCTTTTATCGTTATTGGAACGAGGTCTTCAGTTTTTTTGCCCTTCAAAAATTTAGGTTTAGTTGTTGTAGATGAAGAACACGAACAGTCTTATAAACAACAAGATCCTTCACCCAGATATCATGCTCGAGACGCTGCGCTATATCTGTCTAAAATGCTGAACGCCTCTGCTTTACTGGGTACAGCTACTCCTTCTTTTGACGTTTTTTGGAAAGCCAATCGAAAAGACGAAACTCAAAACAAATTTGCTAAAGTAAGTTTAGATGTCTCATACAGTCGTAGACCGAGAACTGGTATTTATTTAGTTGATTTAAAAAGTGCCTACAAGAAGAAACAAATGCAAGGCGTTTTTTCAAGAGAATTATTGTCTAAAGTCGATGAGGTCTTAGCTAATGGTAATCAAGTGCTTTTTTTTCAAAACAGAAAAGGCTATGCAAGTTTTATGCAATGTAACAGCTGTGGCCATAGTCCAGAATGTCCGAATTGCGATGTGAAATTAACCTTTTATCAACATCGACAAGCTTTGATATGTCATTATTGTGGATTTGAAGAGGGAATTAAACGAAGCTGTTCGGTCTGTAAATCAGATCAGATAGATTATAAAGGTATAGGGGTGGAGCAAATTCAAATGCAATTAAAAGAACTTTACCCAGATCATACTATTGAGCGATTTGATCGTTCAAGTAGCTCAAGAAAGGATTCTGGAATGAAAATCATTGAAGCCTTTAACAGTAATGAAATTCATATGCTTGTTGGAACACAAGTTTTGAGTCGAGGGATTGATTTTTTAAATGTAGGATTAGTAGCTGTGGTCAATGTCGACCAACTTTTATTTAATCAAGATTATCGCGCCCATGAATGGGCCTTTCAACGATTAATTCAATTAGCTGGTAGGGCAGGGCGAAGTGATTCAGTTGAAGGCAATGCTATGCTTTATGCGCAAAGTTTTGATCCTCATCACCCCGTACTGCAATGGGCGGTAGATTATAATTTAAATGCGATAACGTCTTCTGAACTCAACGAGCGTATACAATTTCAATATCCGCCACACGTCAAAATCATTCGAATTCAAACAAAATCGAAAAACTTTGAAACTAACCTTAGGGCTGCTCAATATCTCGTTTCAGCCTATAAACGAATTCCAGGAATAATTGTTTTGGGACCTCAGGCTCCGGCTGTTAGTCGCATTAGAAACTGGTATTTACAGAATATCATTATTAAGATACACAAGGAGCGAAACTTACTAGATCTTCGTAAACAATTAAAAAGAATGGAAAATTCGTTTAACGCTATTGGAACTTTTCAAGGTGTTCGTCTAGCGTATCACATAGACCATATTTAAATGCTTGTCAGTGCTTCGGTCAAAGCTAGCTTTTTGTTTCTACTCAAAGGTATCGAGTGATTTTCAATCTCAACATTTTTAGAATTGAAGCGTTGAATTCGGTCTAGGTTTACAATGTAAGATTTGTGAATTCTTAGAAACTTGTCTTCTGGCAGCTGTCTTTCAAAAGCTTTCATTGTTGAGAGAATAACGACGTTTGATTCGTCGGTCACTAATTTTATATAATCTCCTAGGGCTTCAACCCATTTGATTTGATTTAAGAAAACTTTCTTCTTTTTTAAGTTGCTTTTCACAAAAATGTGTTCCTCGTTTTCTTCATTAATCGTATTGCTTTGCACTCGACTTACTACTCTTCGAACGGAGGCGTCAAAGCGAGTTGGAGTTATAGGTTTGTGCAGGTAGTCAGTTACATCATAGTCAAATGCCTTTAAGGCATAGTCTGTTTTGCCAGTAATTAAAACGACCTGTGGTGGGTTGTCGAGAGCTTCTAATAAATCGAATCCATTGATAATGGGCATTTCAATATCCAGGAATATAAGATCGATTTCATAATTTTTAAGCGCATTCCTCGCTTCAATTGCATTGCTGTACTCTGCAATGAGATTCAATTGTGGGTGTTTGCTTACGAGTTTGGAAATCGCCATTCTCTGCATAGTTGAATCATCAACAATAATAGTTTTTAATTTCATGGTCTCTACTCTTTTACGGACTTCAGAACTGCTTTTGCAACCCCTCAGTCGAATTGTTTATAGGGTTATAAAAACTATAACGCAAAGATTTAAAAAAAAGTATAAAACCAGGAGAAGATATTTATTTCTATATCTGATATCTTTTTGTTAATTTCGCACTCATTTTAAAAACAATATTATGAATAATTATGAAACTGTTTTCATATTAAATCCCGTTCTATCAGAGACACAGATAGAGGAAACAGTAAAGAAATTTGAGGACTTTCTCAAAGGAAAAGGTTGCTCAATGGTGGCTAAAGAAGATTGGGGCCTCAAAAAATTGGCCTACCCAATCCAAAATAAAAAAAGTGGATTTTATCACTTATTTGAATTTACTGGATCAGCTGACGTTATCACTGACTTCGAATTAGAGTACAGAAGAGATGAGAGAGTAATGCGCTATCTTACTGTCAAGTTAGATAAGTACGCTGTAGAGTGGGCTGAAAAAAGAAGAAAAAAAAATAAAACCGCTTAATTATGTCAACATTAGATCAACAAGCAAAAGGAAAAAAAGACGGTGAAATCAGATATTTGACACCGCTTAAAATAGATACCCAAAAACAAAAGAAATATTGTCGTTTTCAAAAATCAGGAATCAAGTACATCGATTACAAGGATCCTGACTTTTTGATGAAATTAGTAAATGAGCAGGGTAAAATATTACCTCGCAGATTAACAGGTACTTCTTTGAAATACCAGAGAAAAGTGTCACAAGCAATTAAACGAGCAAGACATTTGGCATTAATGCCTTATGTTGGCGATATGTTAAAATAATACAGAGCGTACTATGGAAATTATACTAAAATCAGACGTACAGAACCTCGGATTCAAAGATGACATCGTTGAGGTCAAAAATGGGTACGGAAGAAACTTTCTAATCCCAAAAGGTTTGGCTGTCCTAGCTACTGCCTCTGCTAAAAAAGTTCATGCAGAAAATTTAAAGCAGCGTGCTCACAAAGAAGCTAAAATTATAGCTGACGCTCAAGAAGTTGCGAATCGAATCAATCAATTATCACTCAAAATATTTGCGAAAGTGGGTGCTGGAGATAAATTGTTCGGTTCAGTTGGCAGTATTGATTTAGCTGAGGCTTTATCTAAGCAGAACGAAACAATTGATAAAAAATATATTTTGGTTCAGGGTGGATCTGTAAAGAGAACAGGTTCATATACTGCTCAAGTTAGGTTGCACCGAGAGGTGATGGCAAGTTTGAATTTTGAAGTTGTGCCTGAGGCCAAGTAAATAAATTTATTTTTATGTTTAAGGGGCCTAGTGCCCCTTTTTTTATATGAAATACAGAAGACTAACAAAAGAACAACTTGAATCCCTTTCAGACGAGTTTATCAATTATTTGTCAGTACAAGGAATCACCTCAGACATGTGGACTGAATACAAGGAAAATCGTTTAGATCAAGTGGATGAGCACTTAGATCAGTTTAGTGATTTAATTTGGAAAGGGGTACTGAGCAATCTGAAATACTTAGAGCAGATTTCGGCTCAACACATACATCTGTTCAAGTTAGAAGATGATGGTATGCACTTGATTGCAATTAAAGTTTTTAACCCGAGAATTGATTTGAGTTCAGCCTCTGGTTTTGCATGGTTTAAGAAAAATTACCAAGACGATGCAGTAGAGTATTTAACAGCGACAAAAAAATACAGTGATAATCCAAATTTGGATAAATTTGAACTTATTGAAAAAGGAGCAAACATTACAAAAGGAGAGTTGTATGAATGGTTTGCTCAATTGATAGATAATTAATTAGCAAAATGGCACAAAAACCTTCACTTCCAAAAGGCACAAGAGATTTTACTCCTAAAGAACTTTCGAGAAGGAAGTATATTATTCGCACTATCGAAAGACATTTCGAACGTTTCGGATTTGATCAAATAGAGACGCCTTCGCTTGAAAATCTAAGCACCCTAACTGGTAAATATGGTGAAGAGGGTGACCGCCTAATTTTCAAAATACTCAACTCCGGAGATTATTTGAATAAAATTGATAAAGAGTCCTTAGTCTCAGCGACAAGCAATGAACTTACTCATCAAATTTCATCTAAAGCCTTAAGATATGATTTAACGGTTCCTTTTGCTCGATTTGTAGTCATGAATCAGAATGAATTGGTTATGCCTTTTAAGCGTTATCAAATTCAACCTGTTTGGAGAGCAGATCGCCCACAAAAAGGGAGATATAGAGAGTTTTTTCAATGTGATGCAGATGCTATTGGTTCTGATTCTCTGGTTCAAGAAGTGGAGTTCATAATGTTGTATGATGGGGTGTTTGATGACTTAAATGTTGCAGGAACATGCATAAGAGTCAACAACCGAAAAATTCTTGCAGGAATTGTAGATATCTTACAAATTTCCGATCGTTTAATCGATTTTACCGTCAGTTTAGACAAATTAGATAAAATTGGGCAAGATGGAGTTTTAAACGAATTGAACTCAAAAGGATTTAGCTCTGAGGTAGTGGACTCGATAAGACCATTTTTAGAACTTAGTGGGGATTGGAGAAAACAATTGGAGTTTTTGAATGAGTTATTGGGCAGTTCATCTGTGGGCAAAGAGGGATTAGAAGAACTTTCTTTTGTTTTTGAACAAGTCACTCAATTAGGTTTAAAAACTTCAGAACTCATTTTTGACATTACATTGGCTAGGGGTCTCAATTATTATACAGGAATCATTATAGAGGTTACCGCACCAAAAAACGTAAAAATAGGTTCAATTGGAGGTGGAGGACGCTACGATGACCTTACGGCTCCATTTGGACTAAAGAATATGAGCGGTGTTGGAATTTCATTTGGATTAGATCGGATTGCACTTGTTCTTGATGAACTCAACCTTTTTCCGGCAGCTTTAGACCAAAAGGTGGATGCTGTCGTCCTTAATTTCGGGGAAAAAGAAATGCTCAAATCATTAAAACTAGCTCAACAGTTACGTGATCTGAATCTTGTAATTGACTGCTACCCAAATGCAGCTAAATTGCAAAAGCAGTTCAAGTATGTCGACAAAAAAAATGCAGCCGTGGCCATAATGATTGGTTCAACAGAAAGCGCCAACGATACGGTAATTCTGAAAAACATGCAGTCAGGAGAACAAAAAGAGTATTCTTGCTCAGATTTAGAAGGAATTCAAAGCTTTATTACCGCTTAATTTTAGCTGAAATAAGAAAAATCCTCACCTGCCTTAATATTCAGTACAGCATTGTATATCAATTTAATGACATTTGCGACGTCATCACTGTGAACAGTTTCTACTGTGGTATGCATATACCTAAGAGGCAAAGAAATCAAAGCTGAGGCCACGCCTCCGTTACTATATGCAAAGGCGTCCGTATCAGTTCCAGTATACCTAGAAGAGGCTAGTCTTTGAAAAGGTATTTTCTCTTTTTCGGCAGTAGAAATGATTAGGTCTCTTAAATTATGTTGAATCGCTGGAGCATATGAAATTACAGGTCCTTTTCCTATTTTAATTTCCCCTTCGCGTTTGACATTGATCATAGGTGTTGAAGTGTCATGACATACATCTGTGACGATAGCTACATTTGGTTTGATGCGATGGGTAATCATTTCAGCACCTCGCAGTCCGATTTCTTCTTGTACTGAATTTGTTATGTATAAACCAAAAGGTAAGTCTTTCTTATTTTCTTTGAGTAGCCTTGCTACTTGTGCAATCATAAAACCACCAGCTCTATTGTCAATGGCTCTACAGGTATATTTATCTTTATTGAGTATTTGGAAATTATCAGGATAGGTGATTACACAACCCACATGCACGCCCATTTTCTCCACTTCTTCTTTGTCTTTGGCCCCCACATCAATAAAAATATTGTCGAGTTTTGGGGTATCTTCTTTACCATCTTTACGCGTGTGGATTGCAGGCCAACCAAAAATACCTTGTACAATTCCTTGACGTGTATGAATATTTACCCATTTTGATGGTGCGATGATATGATCACTTCCTCCATTTCGAATCACATAAATCAGTCCGTTGTCAGATATATAATTTACATACCACGATATCTCATCAGAATGTCCTTCAATGACCACCTTGTATTCTGCTTTTGGATTAATCACACCAACCGCCGTGCCGTAAGTGTCGGTGATGAATTCATCGACATAAGGTTTTAGGTATTCCATCCATAATTTTTGACCTTGAGCCTCATATCCTGTTGGAGAGGCGTTATTAAGGTATTTTTCAAAAAAAGATAGTGCTGATTTATTAAGAATTTGCGATTTCGTCATTGACTTAACATTTTAAATAACTTCGCTAAGATATAATGGTTTTTCTTTGTAGAAAATATGTAATGTGTGATTTGTCTATGAGAGTAGTTTCAAAATCGTGTTTGCTGTTTTTTTTGTTTTCTTCATTTGGGTTTATACAGTTAGTAGCTCAAGAAGATTATAAGATTAGAATTGCAGGTCAAGACTCGACCTTTGTTGATGCTATTAGTTTAGAAGAGGTTGAATTATTTTCTCAACCCAAGTTTAAGTCAAGAGAAGAATGGTATCGCTACTATGTTATTCGCAAAAGAGTACTTAAGGTTTACCCTTATGCGGAGATGGCCGCAAATCGTTTAGACAGCTTAGACAACAGGCTTAATCAAATCAATAGAAAGTCCAAGAGAAAAGCCTACACTAGAAAATTAGAAAAGTTTTTAGCTGAAGAGCTCACAGCAGATTTAAAAAAACTAACGAGATCTGAAGGAAAAATTTTAATTCGATTGGTATATAGACAAACGGGTATAAGTGCGTTTAATGTAGTTAAAGAGTACAGGAATGGTTTGAGGGCGTTCGTATATCAAACTACAGCTAGACTTTTTGATATGTCATTAAAACGTATTTATGATCCTTACGAGGAATACGAAGATTACTTAATCGAGAATATATTGCAAATTGCCTTTTCCCAAGGAGTGATTAACAGTCAAAAGGCGGCCATATCAATTGATTATGAAAAGTGCTACCAAAAATGGTCTTTGGCCAAAAAAGACTAATCTTTATCAAAAATTCCTTTAACAATGCGGTTTACTCCTTTGAATCCAAAGTATAGAGCTAATATAAATAGAATGATGCCTACAATTAACACCGGTATAAACATAGGATGGCCAGTATTTTTGAAGGCTTGAGACAAAACAATTGGAGCTAGTATCATAAAAATTATCGTTCTTGCTAGTGTTTTAAGTCCGTGTAATATTTTATCAGAAATTTGCATTAAACTCGTATTTAAAGTTGAAAAATATACTTATCATCCCTGACAAATTTAAGGAGTCTTTAAGTTCTGCTGAGATTGTTGATTTGTGCGTAAAAGCTTTAGATGAACAGTATGACAATGTAAATACTTTTTCTTATCTAATTTCAGATGGAGGAGATGGATTTTTAGATGCCATCGCACATAATAAGGAAGAAGCAATAAGAATACCTGTAGACTCAGTCAATGCTCTAGGCGAACCCATTCAAAGTGAAATTTTAGTTCAAGGGAGTACTGCCTTCATAGAAGTAGCCAAGTCAAGTGGGTTGCAACAAATACCGCTAAAAAATAGAAAGCCAGTTCACTCTTCATCTTATGGAACTGGATTAGAATTAAAAAAAGCAATTGATCTTGGAGCAAAACAAATTTATATTGGGCTAGGCGGAAGTGCTACCAATGACGGAGGAATTGGAATGTTAGGTGCACTGGGGTTTCAATTTTTAGACCTCAATGACAAACCCTTATCACCAATTGCTGCTAATTTGATTCATATAGAACGTATTGTTGTTAAAGAATTTCCAGGAATACAATTTTATGGTATTTGTGATGTGGAAAACCCCCTCCTTGGAAAATCTGGAGCAACCTCGGTATATGGTCCTCAGAAAGGGCTTAATAAATATGAGATAATAGCCTTAGAAAACGGATTAATCAAACTAAATCAAGTTTCTGAAAATCAATTGATAGCCTCAGATCAAAAAACAGAGATTGGTGCAGGTGCAGCTGGAGGAATAGGCTACGGCCTACTCACTTTTTTAAATGCTAAACTTATCAAAGGCGGTGAATTTATGATTGAGTTGAATGCACTTGACGAGCTTGCTAACAACGTAAATATAGATCTGGTTATAACTGGAGAGGGCCATTTTGATGCCCAAAGTTTACAAGGTAAATGGGTAAGTCACGTTATCAATTTTTGTAAAAGGCATAAATTGTCACTCCTTGGTTTTTTTGGAAAAATATCAATTGATATTGATGATTTTGATCATGCCTATGAAATTGCCAATTCGAATTGGGAATTAGAACGTAATATGAGGCAAGCCTCTGATTTACTGTCGTTAACTTTAAAAAAGGCCTTGAAAAATTTTAGTTAAAATTACTTATTTTTGTTTATCATTTTTTTTAATTAATTAAACAAAAATAAGGATGCCTTATTGTAATAGTAAAATACCATCTCTGTTGTTTCTTTTGATACTGATTGCTTGTAGTGAAGGTTCTGATTCGCCTTTACCCGAAGAGGAGCCTGAAGTTGATCGTTTTAATCTCATTATTACAGCGAAAAGAGAATATGTACAAAAGCAAAATCTAGACGATCCTTTTTTTGGATATGAAGACAAGACCTGTGAATTAGAAGAAAGACGTGATTACGGAAGAAACTGGTTAGCGCTTGATACTTTGGTTATTGATTTTAATCAAGAATTCCCTTCTGTAATAACACCTTTTATTGTATGTGATAAACCCTATAGGGCATGGGAGCGTATTCGTTATATCAAAGTAATCAATTCACCTCAAGCTAGTATTAATTTTTCTGATGATTGGAATTTTGACTCGTGTTTAGAAAGTAGTTCGGCTGTCGAATGCGAGCTCAATGGTTTGTATTACAGGAAATCTGATGATGTCATGTTGTATGATAATGCGAATGTATCCGAAGAAGTACTTAATTCTTTTTTCGACATGTCTAATCATTCTAATGTTAGACCTTTTGTAAAAAGCTCTTCAGCTGAAGAGTTAGTGCGTATTGAACTTTCCGAACAAGAGGCGCAAATCAGTTATCCAAATCTTACTACTGGTTCAATACTAAGTATACAAACATCAGAATTTACCGATCAAAATGCTGAATCAGTCAATGCAATGGCTCAGGTGAGGGTGCAAGACATTGTGACCGCAAAAATTAATTAATTCTTATTGCGAATTATATTTTATTTGCAAGAGTCATCTAGCTTTTAGTATTTTTCAGTATCAACACTGACAACTAACTATGATTTTTCTTCTTGTACTCTGTATTTTCTTTATTGTATTTGGTATTGTTCGCCTGAAATGGAACCCAGTTGTGGTTTTATTTATAGCATCATTATTTGTCGCTCAAGTATTTTCCTTAACTGCTACCGAAACTATTGAAGTAATTACCAAAGGATTCTCAAAAACTTTGGGATCTATTGGCTTAATTATAGCGTTTGGAACAATCATAGGTGTTTTTCTCGAAAAAATGGGTTTGGGAGAGGCGCTGATTATACATTTGCTTGATGGTAAGAAAAAAAGCACTAAAAAGACGGCTTTGATTACTAATTTGGCCGGATTTATTATTGCTATTCCTGTTTTTTGTGATTCAGGATTTATTGTCTTGTCTTCATTAATCAAAAACATAGCCAATAGATATCGTTTAAATAAAACGGTGTTGATTGTTGCGTTGTCTACTGGATTGTATGCTGCACACGTTTTTGTTCCGCCGACACCGGGCCCCTTGGCGGCTATAACTCTAATTGAAGCTAATTTTATTCAAGTGATGTTGGGAGGTCTTGTCATTGGATTGATTACTAGTTTAACGGGTTACTTATATGCCGTAAAACAAAGTGAGAAGAGTGAACAATTGGAACCACAATTAGAAAAATCAATGATTAAACCTTCATTGTCTGGAGTGGGGCCTATTTTAGCTCCCTTACTTTTGATAGGACTAGGGGTTGTCGCTAATAGAATTGAATCAGGTGAATTGGTGATTGTCCAATTCATTAAATTTATAGGAAACCCAACTATTGCGTTATTTATTGGGGTTTTATGGATTATGTGGTTGGCTAGGAGCGAAGACCCTCAAAAACGTATTAACTGGGTTGAAAGCGCATTTCAAAAAGCAGGACCTGTTTTATTAGTCACAGGAGTTGGAGGGGCTTTTGGAGCCGTTATAGGACAAGGTCTTGAGGTAAATGCATCTTCCTTTTCTGATTTCTCTCCAGCCATGGGATTACTGTTGGTATTTGGTGTTTCAGCTTTTTTTAAATCGCTTCAAGGTTCATCCACGGTGGCTATTTTAACCACTTCATCCTTGGCTGTTACACTTTTACCCTCTTTAGGGTTAGATACAGAATTGACAAAAACTTTTGTTGTTTTGAGTATTGGAGCAGGAGCAATGACCTTTTCTCATGTAAATGACTCCTACTTCTGGGTGGTGTCTAAGTTTGGAGATCTTAATACTAGTAATGCTTTAAGAACACATTCATTGGCTACTGCGCTGCAAGGTATAGTGGCCATAAGCTTTATTTTACTAACGTTTCTTGTATTAGGCTAAAAACTAATATTATAAGAAACAGAGGGTATAATTCCGAAAACAGAAGTTTGGATAGCTTCATTAGCACGTGTTTCTCTATTTCTTCTAAATCCAATTGAGAATGCATTCATTCGATTGTAAATGTTATAAACAGAAAATCTCCAGAAGCGGTCAATATTATTTTCGTTCTTTTTCCGTTTAAGTTCGAGACCGAAATCTAGGCGATGGTAGTCAGGTAGACGATCTTGATTACGTCCTCCGAAGACTGGTGTGGTCAGATTTTGAAAAGTGAATTTAGCATTAGGAAAATTAGAGGGCAGACCTGATCTAAGTACAAAATTCCCAGAAAGATTAATGCGTTCAGATAATTTGTATTGGCCGGAAATTTCTAATTCGTGTCGTCTGTCGTACGGAGTAGGATACCACTCTCCGTTATTGATTCCTTTTTCAACTTCTACAGCTTCAATTGCCCCATTACTTCTTCCTTTTGTGAGTTGTTCTGATTTAGACCATGTATAACCAATCCACCCATTAAAACGCTCATTAAATCTTCGTTTTTCAAGTAATAACTCTACACCATATGCTCGTGATATCCCAGATAGTATTATTCGCTCTACGGCGTCGTTTGCAATGAGTTCGGCGCCATCAATGTAATCTATTCTATTATCTACGGTTTTGTAATAGGTTTCAACGGTGAAATCTAGGGCTTTTTTAAAGGCTTTTTTGTTGTATCCAAGGGCGTATTGTATTCCTATTTGTGGATCGATAAAAGGTCCAGAAGGTGCCCAAACATCCAAAGGAGTAGGAGCATTGGCATTACTTAAAAGATGAAGGTATTGTACTATGCGTGTTGCACTGACTTTTATAGAGCTGTTTTCAGAAATTTTAATCGAGAGACCGAGTCTTGGTTCTAGGTTATAGAACTTTTTTAATGAGCCTTCTCCTTTTTGATTCAAAGTATCAATGGCTTCAGCTTCGATATATCTTCGAAAATTACTGTTGTACAATAAGGGTTCATTATTATCGTAAATAAACCAAGCATCTTGTTTTTTTCTATTGAAATAACTGAATCTCAAGCCATAATTTGCTTTAACGGATTTTGAAATTGAATGTTCTAAAGCTAGATAACCAGCAGATTCTGACGCATATTTTTTGGCTAATTTGTTTTCTACAATTTGTGAATCTGTTCTGTTGGGTCGAATACTTCCCGGGTCAAAAATATATTCGTTGTGAGAAACACCTATATTCAATTTTGCCTTTTCTCCCACTAAAAACTCCTCGTCGTATTGAATAGCAAGGGTATTAACTCCAGAATCCCATTTAAATCCAACAAAATCTAATTCTAAATCATAGTATAACTTCGATTGATGGAGATTCAATCTTGTTTTATTACCGTTATCGTTTTCATGATCCCACTGTAATCCAATAAGTTGATTTCCATAAGCATTAATGAAACTATTGCTAATATTAAAATAATCTCTGCCGTAATAAGAAGAGACAGACAAACGATTATTAGCATTGATTTTAGTTTCAATCTTAGCATTGAAATCATAGAAATATGCTTTGTTGTCAATATTGAATAAAGGAAGAAACCAATGCGCATATGAGCTTCGAGCTCCTAATAGTAATGATGTGTTGTCTGATACAAGAGGGGTTTCTAATACTGCGTTAGAGGCTAGGATTCCAATTCCTGCTCTCAGCCTAGTCTTAGATTTATCTGGACTTTTCTGTTGAACATCTAATACAGATGATATACGCCCTCCGTAATTGGCAGGTATACCTCCTTTAAATAATTTTACCTCGTCGATAATTTCGGTATTAAAAATGGAGAATAAACCAAAGAGATGAGAAGCATAAAAAATGGGTACACCATCGATTAAAATCAAATTTTGATCAGCAGCACCACCTCTAACGTTGAATCCGCCAGTTGATTCACCAGCATCTGTAATTCCTGGTAGAAGAATTAGGGATTGAATAAGGTCAGGCTCACCGAGGACAGCAGGTGTTCTTTTTATGATTCCATAATCTATGGTTTCTACACTCATTTGTGTGTCAAAGAGTTCTAAATTACCTTCCACCACAACCTCATCTAATGTTTCTATTTGTTCATTCAATTTAAAGTTCAATTGCAAATCTTGATTTAAATTGATTCTCTGATTGATATTTTCATATCCCAATGATTCTATAATCAACTCGTATCTACCTTTAGGCGCTTCGATGGTTGTATTGCCTTTTTCATTTGTATAACCTCCAACTTTTAATTCTTTGAGATATACGCTAACCCCTAATATCGGTTTGTTTGAAGTATCAACAACAGTTACATCAAGGGTAAGTTTTGATTCTTGTGCTTGACAAAGACCGCTAAATAAAATATATAAACCTATGATTAAACACTTTCTCATTCGGAGGAAAATTCTATGATTTCAGCATCAAATTGACTAATGGAAAAGTAACCATATACTTGCTTACTAGGTCTGGTGTTGTTGCGAATGTTGCCTATTAATTCTGAAGGGGGAGTTCCAAAAGGATTTCCTCTTGAATTTTCATCGTCTGCCGATTGGTCTATAAGTTGAGTAAGATAAATAAAGAAATTCCTATCTATACCAAAGACTTGAACTTTTAGTCCTGTAAAACTTTCTTCTTCAAAGAAATAAGGATAAGCAACTTCTTGATTTTCGTAAAATTCATCTTGGATAACCTCTAAATTCCCAAAGAAATTCGCTAAATAAAAGTTTCTTTCTTTCGGTGGATTGGCCAAGTTTAAAATTACCCTTGTTCGCTCTTCATTAAGTACATCCACTCTACTAATTTCGATGTTATCAATTGTAGCTGTCGGTACGTAAGTAGCTGTTGAGCTGTATTCTTCTCCTTCATAAATAATTTGTAATTCGTACTCTTCGTCTACTTGGAATTCTGGGAAGCCTGAGTCATAAACTCCTGGACGTGCTTCTGGACGCGACTGAGTAATTTCATACGAGGAGTTTTGAACATTGTCAATAATACGGACTGTCGCATTATCTACATATTCTACGGTGCTGTCGTAAAATCCATTTGTTTTTGAGAGTATAATTCCACTTTCTATGCTATTGTTTTCTTTTGAAACTTTAATAAGACCGTCGACAACTAAGGCTGGATTTGTGTTTTTAAGATCAATTTCAACAACTTCCTCGCAGGCAATTATCAGAAATAAGTAGAATAGGTATTTAAACGATTTCATAATTACATATGGTCAATAATCTCATTGAACAAAGAGCTAGGTCGCATCAAAACTCTTGTTTTATCATTTATTGGCCAATAATAACCGTCAATAGAACAATTCTGTCCTTGAGTAGCATTAATCTGATTCATAATCTCCTTTTCATTCTGAGATAATTTGCTGAATACTGCTTTGAATTCATTGCTCAAACTGTCATCTCTATTTTGATTGACCAAGGATTCTGCCCAGAATAATGCAAGATAAAAGTGAGAACCTCTGTTGTCTAATTCTCCCACATTTCTTTGGGGACTTTTGTTATTTTCTAGTAATTTTTCAATGGCATTACCCAAAGTTTCAGACAAAATGCTAAGTCGTTGGTCATTGTTTTTATCAGCTTCATGTTCAAGAGCTACTTCTAATGCTAAAAATTCTCCTAGAGAATCCCATCGTAAATGTCCTTCAGATAAAAATTGTTCTACGTGTTTGGGTGCAGACCCTCCAGCTCCGGTTTCAAACAAACCTCCTCCATTCATTAAGGGTACAATAGAAAGCATTTTAGCAGAAGTACCAAGTTCCAAAATGGGAAATAAATCCGTGAGATAATCTCTTAGTACATTTCCTGTCACTGAAATCGTGTTTTCTCCTTTTCGTAGCCTTTCCAATGTATATTCGGTAGCCTCTATTGGCGACATGATTTGAATATCCATCGGGGCGGCTTCAATTTTACTTTTATAATCTGCGATTTTTTTAATTAATTCTTGATCATGGGCTCTGTTTTCGTCTAACCAAAAAATGGCAGGAGTTTCACTTAAAGTCGATCTTTTAATAGCAAGTTCTATCCAATTTTTGATTGGTGCATCTTTTACTTGACACATTCTCCAAATATCACCTTGCTCAACTTGGTGTGAAATTAAAATTTCTCCAGATTGATTGTTGACTACTTGAACTTCGCCTTTCTCAGGGATTTCAAAGGTTTTGTCATGTGAACCATATTCCTCAGCTTTTTGTGCCATTAAGCCAATATTAGGCACAGTTCCCATGGTTTTTGGATCGAAGGCTCCATGTTTTTTACAAAAGTCAATCGTGGCCTGATAAATCCCGGCATAACTGCTATCTGGAATTACAGCAATGGTGTCTTTTTCATTACCTGCTTTATCCCACATTTTTCCAGAATTTCTGATCATAGCGGGCATAGATGCATCGATAATAATGTCAGAGGGTACATGAAAATTGGTGATACCCTTGTCTGAATTTACCATCGCCAAATCAGCTTGATTTTCTAGGGCGCTTTCAATATCCTCTAAAATACTTGCTTTTGTTTGAATATCTTGTATGGTTTCTATGCGGTTGAGCATCGCATTGAGACCCTCATTAGGGTTTAATCCAATATTATCAAATTCTTCTTTGTACTTGTCAAATACTTCATTAAAGTAGACATATATGGCATGACCAAAAATAATCGGATCAGACACCTTCATCATAGTCGCTTTCATATGAAGAGAAAGCAAAACATCAGAGGCTTTAGCTTCTTGAAATGCCTCCTTAAAGAATTTCAATAAGGCGTCTTTGCGCATTACTGTTGCATCTATGATCTCTCCTTTTTGAAGTGCTATAGCATCTTTTAGAATAATCTCTTTGCTTCTTGGGGTCTTGAGAATTATTTTTATTGAGGTCTCCTTGGTAGTCGTTACTGATTTTTCGTTGGAGCGAAAATCATCACGTCCCATTGTCAAAACCTTAGTTTTTGAATCGACACTCCATTCACCCATGCTGTGTGGGTGTTTTTTAGCAAAATTTTTCACTGCTTTTGGTGCCCTACGATCTGAATTACCTTCTCTTAAGACAGGATTTACAGCACTTCCCTTTATTTTATCATAAATCGATTTAATTTCTTTTTGTTCACCTGTCAAAGGTTGGTCGGGATAATCTGGCAGTTGATAACCTTTTGATTGAAGTTCTTTTATGGCTGCTTTTAATTGAGGGATAGAGGCACTAATATTTGGTAATTTAATGATATTGGCTTCCGGTGTTTTTGCAATTTGTCCTAGCTGGTCTAATGCGTTTTCAATTTGTTGGTGTGGCTTTAGAAAAGAAGAAAATGACGCCAATATTCGTCCTGCCAATGAGATGTCTTTCAATTCAAAGGTAATTCCAGAAGAAGCTGTAAAAGATTTAATTATAGGCAACAATGACTGTGTTGCTAATGCAGGTGCTTCGTCGGTTTTGGTATAAAAAATTTTTGTCATTTGTTTGTGTGTTTTGTTGGTATAAATTGTTTTTTGGCTGTGCAAAGATACAACTCAAAAAAAAGCCTTGAAATGAAAATACACTCCAAGGCTTTAAGATTGTTCTTATGAAGAAGGCTTTAACCTCGTACTTCTTTAATACGTGCTTTTTTACCGGTTAATCCTCTGAAATAGAATATTCTTGATCTTCTTACTTTTCCTTTTTTGTTGACTTCTATTTTTTGAAGGGCTGGCATGTTCACTGGAAATATACGCTCAACTCCAACAGTTCCTGACATTTTACGGATGGTAAATGTTTGTGTTGATCCGCTTCCTCTTTTCTGAATGACAACTCCTTTAAAAAACTGTGTTCTTGTTTTGTCACCTTCCTTGATCTCATAGTATACCGTTATAGTATCACCTGAATTAAACTCAGGAAAATCTTTCCTTTCAACGTATTGATCCTCTACGTACTTAATAAGAGCGTCCATGCTTTAATTTTTATTGACCGCAAAAGTAGTTTTTTATTTTGAATTGACAATATCAAAATTTCTAAAAAATTATTCTCCTTCAAGTAAATCAGGCCTTCTATTTCTGGTGATTTCCAAAGACTTTTCATCTCTCCACTTTTCAATTTCTTTGAAATTACCGCTTAGTAAAACTTTTGGAACTTCATGTCCTTTAAAATTTGAGGGTCTAGTGTACACAGGAGGTGCCAATAACTTATTTTGAAAAGAGTCTTCAAGCGCAGAGGTTGAATCGTTAAGTACACCAGGAATTAATCTTATTATGCTATCGGCTAATATACATGCTGCTATTTCTCCACCTGAAAGCACATAATCACCAACTGATACTTCTTTTGTGATCCATAAATCTCTAATTCTTTGATCAATTCCCTTGTAATGCCCGCAAACAAAAAGCAAGTTTTTTTGCAGCGATTGGCGATTGGCGCTAGACTGATTCCATTTTTCTCCATCAGGAGTTAAATAAATAACATCGTCATAGCTTCGATCTTGATGTAATTTGGTGAGCAGTTGATCTAAAGGTTCTGCCATTAAAACCATACCAGCTCCACCACCAAATTGATAATCATCAATTTGTCTGTAATTACCCGAGCCGTATTCACGCAAATCGTGAATATGTATTTCCGCTATCTTAGCCTTTATGGCTCTAGCCACTATAGAGGCCGAAAAAGGACCTTGTAAAAGTTCTGGTGCCGCAGAAATAATATCTATTCTCATGCTTCAAGTTTTATTGAACTGACCAACTGTAAAAATTTGTATCATCGATAAGATTGAATCCTAATTTTTTATATAATTGATTCGCTCTATTCATTTTAGAAGTTTCAAGCTGTAATCCTCCGTTTTTTTCTGTTTTACAAATGGATTGGGCTTCATGGATTAGTGCTGACGCTATTCCTTTATTTCGATATTCTGAATGAACATATAGGTCGTTCAAAACATAAATTGATTGCAGACGAACAGAACTAAAAGAGGGGTAGAGTTGCATAAATCCTACAAACTTATTGTGGTAACTCCCTAATATTATGATAGAGTCTTTCGAGACAATTCTCTCCAATAGAAAATTCTTGGCTTTTATTAAATCGTCATTTTGACCGTAAAAAATTCGATATTGATTAAATAAATCAGACATTTGGTCAATAAGATCCAAATTTCCTGGTCTGATGCCGATCATGACTTCTTTTTGCGCTTTTCTTTAAATAATTCTTGTGTTAACTCTTTTTCCTTCTCGAGCGCCCATTTTTTATATTGTTCAAAATCAACTTCTACCTGCTTTTTCCCATCCTGTATACGCTGAATATGTTTTTTCTTTAGCTTATTTGAATAGTACATATAAAAAGCTCCTAGAAAAAGAAGAACTATAAGGCAATAGGAAATAATAGTCAAAGATGATTTTGAAACCTCCTGTCCAAAAAACAAAATCTTTTTGAATTGCTTGTCTTTTTCTGCTTGGACTTCTTGACGCAAGTAGTTTATACTGTCCTGTACAACTCTTAACGCTTGTTGAAGTTCTTGAGTTTTAAGAGTGGACTGTTCTCCTAGAACTAAATTCCCTTTCATCTCAGAGGCCAAAGATTCAAATTCGGTTCTTTTAAAAAAGAAATATTCCTGACCATTTTCGTTGGTCCAACTACTGCCAAGACTGGTCAAGCTATCAACGAGTGCAGCTGGTTGCTCATATTGTGTATCCTCAAGTCTGGGTTGCTCAATATTTGTTTGACCAAAAATACTGCTACTTAGTAACCAAAATAGTATAACAAATGCCGTTGATGTTTTCAAAATGAGTGTTTGAATCGCTAAAGTATTAAATCTTAATCGAATAAAATACGTTCTTTCTCGCCGTTCTGGTCAATCAAGGTCAAGGCCGTATAATAATTTTTATTTCTTCTGAGATTATTACTGCGTTCTTCTGCGTCATTAATGTCTTTGATTTCATTGTCATTAATTGCAATAAGAAGCTTTCCTTCTAAATTGTAATTTCTATAGGACTGTGAGGCCGCTACAATTTTAACGCCCGTTTTTCTCTTGTAATTTTTTTGATCATCTTCAGTCAAATCTTTCACTCGAAGACCCAAGTTGCGTAAATCTATAGTCATAAGTTTACTCAGTTCTACATCGAATTCGAGAAACGCTCCATCTCTATCTACCGCAACTTTTACGTTTTCACCCGGTCTTTTTGAAGACAAGTATCCAACAAGTGCGCTGAACTTTCCAATTTTAACACCATTGACTTTTTTAATGACATCACCCTCTTTGATTCCAGCTCTTTCAGCTCCAGAATCTTCAGATACATTGGCCACATAAACACCTTCAATTTGGTCGAGTCCGAGTTCAATTGCTTCGGAACTATTTTCATTCATGGTTGAAATACCGAGAATACCTTTTTGAACTTTCCCATACTCTAAAAGATCTTCAACTACTTTTTTGGCAATATTTGAAGGTACTGCGAAAGAGTATCCAACATAACTACCAGTTCTAGAGCTAATTGCTGTATTAATTCCTATAAGATCACCGTTGGTATTCACAAGTGCACCTCCGCTGTTTCCTGGGTTGATTGCAGCGTCGGTTTGTATAAATGACTGGGGATTGCGTTCGGACAAAGATCTTGCTTTGGCAGAGATAATGCCAGCAGTTACTGTTGAGGTTAAATTAAATGGATTTCCAACAGCCAAAACCCATTCACCTATTTGTGCAGAGTCAGAATTTCCGAAAGCCAAAAATGGAAGGTCGTCTTGGGTTTCGATTTTAATAAGGGCGATATCGAACTCTGCATCTGAACCTACGACACTCGCTTTATATGATTTCTTATTGTTGAGGGTCACGTTTAGGTTACTTGAATTTTTGATAACATGAGTATTAGTTACGATGTAACCGTCGGGCGAAATAATCACACCTGAACCTGTACCGGCTTCAATCTCATTTTGATAACCTCCATTTTGAGATCCATACATAAAGTCAAAAAGACTAAAACCTGAACGCTCTTGAAAGTTTGTAACATGAACTACCGCATTAATTGTTTTTTCTGCGGCATTTGTGAAATCACTTACAACTTCTGATGACGATTTTGTGAGGTTAACATTTTGAAAAACAGGTTGAACGTTTCTTTCGGTCACCGCTGAAGACGTCTCAATGGTAGAAAATTGAGCATAAATAAAAACGGCTAAAACAGCGGAAACAAGGGAAGTAAAGAATAATGTAACTTTTTTCATTTAATTAATTTTTAATCAAAAATAAATTTTTGAAAATGCATTTTAAAGGTTTTAACGACTATTTAACGTCAGACGCTGTTTAAAAAGTGTTTTAAGTCAACGCTTTATGAGAGATTAAATTTGGAAACTATGGCGCATATTAAAATGTCTCACTCAAAGACCCAACAAGAAGAATTTAAATCCAACCGTTTTTAAAAGCAAAAACAACAACTATAATAAGCATTCCAATCAAAAAAGTAACAAGTAGACACCCACATCCTTCTCTAACTGTTTCAGCAGTGTTATTATTTCTGTTTTTTGAGGGCATTAAGCGTTATTGTTTTCTTTTAAGTGTTATTTACTTTTTTAATGCAATAAATAATAAATCTTCTCGTTCTTATCAATAATAACCACAAAACTCAAAACAATGTGTTTAAACTACCTTGATTTACAGGCAGAGTATTTAAGGAGTCTAAGTAAAAAACTAAAGATGTCTGATACATACTCAAGTATTAGAAAGACTGAAGCCTCTAGTTATTGCTAGGAGTCTTTTTTTTGTGTATTCTCCAAATTTTATATAAGTATAATAGTGGTGATTTTATCAATAATATTTGAAACCAAATGGTTCAATCGAATCTAGCTAAAGCTTGCGGCTCACTAGGTTTGAATGACAATCATTTTCATTTTAATTATTCAAGACTTCTTTTTTCTGTAGTTGTCTACAATTCTTGAAAGAACATAAACACTACTTATAACGATAATAGAGATGAACAAGCGTTCTAGGTCTGTGAGATTGTCCACGAGTGCTCTGTATTCTTTGACCAACTTGAGATCAGAAATGTTTGATATAATTTCTACTTCCATAAATCCAAAATATCATAAAATAGTATTTTGTTGACGAAGAATTAGATGAGATGCATTTTATTCTTGTTTTTGAGGGGGTAATCCTCTTTCTTACGTTTTTCTTTATTCAAACCTTAAAAACTGTAATGCCTAAACTTTGATTAATAAATTAAGAACGATATTCATTAATTTACTTCGATGTTAGATTTGAGATACTTTTTACTATCACTTGTATGTTGGTAAATCTCGATGGCATAAATACTTGCTTTGTTAAAAAACCTGTGTAATTTTTGTGATGAACATCTGTATGTTGTGTAATGTATTTATATCCTTTAGGCATACTAAAAGCTCACGTTTAACGTTTATTATTGTAAACAGCGTATAAATGAAAAAAACACGAGTCAATTTGTATTTAAATACTGAAGATTATTTGCAAATGAAGCACTTGGCTGAAAATCATGGTGAAAATGTTTCTTTATTCATCAGGCAAGCGATTAGGGATTTTTTAATAAAGCACAAGGTTCGCTCCAAAGATGTTATGTCTTATCAGGTTAACTCTTCTACGCAGGATACGAGTACTTTAAAAAATGATAAAAGCTCTTACGACGCTTTAGATGAAGATCAAATTAGATATTAATTGTTTTTTATCGATCTAGAGTTTTAATTTTATCAGCTCAAAATAAAAGATGGAATTTTTTAAATATCAAGGTGCTGGTAATGACTTTATTATAGTTGATCTTCGAAAAAAGCAGGAGGTCTTTAGTAGAAAATTTATTGAAACCTTGTGTGATCGCAGATTTGGAGTGGGGGCTGACGGTTTCATGATTTTTAAGGGACATCAAGAAGTTGATTTTGAAATGGTTTATTACAATTCTGATGGTCGTAAAAGTACTATGTGTGGTAATGGTGGCCGATGTATTGTTCAGTACGCAAAAGATCAAGGTCTTATTCCTGAAGAAGCTCATTTTATTTTTGAAGACCAAACATATCGTGCTGAGGTTTTTGAAAAATATATTTCGCTTCACATGCAAAATGTGTACCACTACGACAAAATCAATGAATGTTGCTGTTTTGTAGATACAGGCTCTCCACATCATGTAGAATTTAGAGATAGTTTAAAGGGTGTCGATGTACAAAAAGAGGGTAGCGCAATACGAAATACATACGGCAAAGACGGAACTAATGTCAATTTTGTTTCCAAAAAAACAGAGGATACCTTTGAAATTTTAACGTATGAAAGAGGAGTTGAGGCGGAGACTCTCGCATGTGGAACGGGTATAACAGCAGCGGCCTTGTCAGCGCATATTTTGTCAAAAACATCAGTTACTAAACTTTTCTTTGAGGCTAAAGGAGGTCAATTGAGTGTTGAATTTGTTCGTGAATCAGAGGGGTATACTAAAATTAAATTAAACGGCCCAGCTACCTTTGTATTTAAAGGAGAAATTAAGCTTTCTTGAATTTTGTTTAGAAAAGAAGAACTTATAGTTAGAGCGGTTGATTCATCAGATTTTGACTTTCTCCTTAAACTCGAAAATGATAAAGAGTATTGGCATTTAAGCGACTCGCACCAACCTATTACAGTAAAGGAACTTCAGGATTTTATTGCAAGGGCACAACAACCAATATTACTCACCAAGCAATTCAGGTATATTATTGAAATTGAAAATCAAGGCCAAATAGGATGTATAGACCTATTTAACTTCGATCCAATTGACAGGTACGTTGGGGTAGGAATTATTATTTATGATGAGAATTACAGACGAAAAGGATATGCTCAAGGAGCTTTATTTCTTATAGAATCCTATGTTCGAGAGGTTTTAGATTGTATTTCCATATTCGCTTATGTGCTTGAAGATAATAAGGCGAGTATTTCACTTTTCAAAGCAATGAACTATCTTGTAGTGACTGATCAAACTAATCATTATTTGCAAATAGATAAAAGTTATTTAAATCAGATATTATTTCAAAAAAAATTAAAATGATTGCCAAGGTTTTTAGGTATGCGCTTATACTGGGTCTAATCCTTTGTAGTGTGCTTTCATATAGTGTTTATCAAAAAATATTTAAACCCAATACGAGCTTTACTTCGAATAGCCTAGAAGTTTTTATTCCCACAAACACGAATTCAAATACGCTGATGAAAATATTAGAGCCTTTTATTGAACGGCCTGACGATTTTATTTTTGTAGCTGCTCGAAAAAAATATTTTTTTAACATAAAACCAGGTCGATTTATACTTGAAAAGGATTTAAATAATAACCAGATAATCAATATTTTAAGATCTGAGAATAACCCAATACAAGTTACCTTTAACAACCTTGATTACATTGAAGATTTTGCGGCTTACATGGGTAACAAATTAGAATGTGATAGTCTACAAATTATGGAAGTCTTTAAATCCAAGGTATCATCAGAAGCATCCCAATTTAACTACGAACAGATGATAAGTATGCTTATTCCTAACACCTATGAGTTTTATTGGAATACTAGTGCTGAGCAATTGTGGACTAAGCTGTACAAAGAATACGATAGCTTTTGGACCGAAAATCGCAGAACTAAGGCAAAAAAGATAGGTTTAAGTCCTTCAGAGGTCTATACACTTGCTTCTATTGTTGATAAGGAATCGCTTAAGCGTATCGAACAGCCTACGATTGCGGGTGTTTATTTGAATCGATTAAGGCGCGGTATTAAACTTCAGGCAGATCCTACTGTGATATATTCAATTCGTGAAAGCTTAGATGACAGAGATACAATTATAAAAAGGGTTTTATATAAAGATTTGACAATAGATAACCCATATAATACTTATCGGTATCAAGGAATTCCTCCTGGTCCAATTGGAATGCCAGATGTATCGGCTATTGATGCTGTCTTAAATGCCGAGGAACATAATTATTTTTATTTTGTGGCCGATATTGAAAATCCAGGTTTTCATGATTTTTCAAAAACCCTTCGAGAACACAATAGAAAAAGTCGAAAATATTCCAATTGGCTAAATCGAAATAAAATTTATAGATAAGATTCTTCGCTACCTATGGCGAAGATGCATGGTTTTTTATCTAGGTTCATTGTCTTTTCAACTTTCTTCCATTCTGACACGCTTTTCGTTTTGACATACTCATCGGATAGGGTCATATTAAGGCCTAAGGTTAAATAAGTTAATGGATTGAGATGTTTTAGACAATCTTGAAATAATTTGTTATTCCTATACGGAGTCTCCATAAATAATTGTGATTGTCTTTCCGATATAGCTCGGCGTTCTAAATCTTTAAGTTTCCTTTTTCGCTGTCCCGAGTCAATAGGTAGGTATCCGTTAAAGGCGAAAGACTGACCATTTAATCCGCTCGCCATAAGTGTTAAGATAATAGAAGTAGGCCCTACCATAGGAACTACAGCGATATCCAATTGATGTGCAATTTTGACAATTGCTGCTCCGGGGTCAGCAATACCAGGACATCCAGCGTCTGACATTAATCCAATAGATATACCATCTAGACAAGGTTTAAGGAACTCTGGTAATTCGGTCTCATTAGTATATTTGTTCAGTTGAAAAAACCTTAATTTATCTTGTTTTTTGTTGGGAGCAAGTAATTTTATGAAAGCACGACTTGTTTTTTCGCTTTCAACGATAAAATGATTTAGAGTTTCGATTTTCGTTCTAATCGATATCGGTAAAACTTCCAGTGGATTAGAAGTGCCTAATGTCACTGGGATAAGGAATAGTTGTCCTTGCTGCATACTTAAAGTTACGAAATCAATTTTTGAATACAGGAATTCAATTGTTGAAACACCGCCTCAAAATCATCTTCATCGCCATAATATGGGTCATGTACATCTCTATTGTCTATCATTTTTACTTTATTCTTCAGGTGTTTTTCGGGTGCCAACTTTAGAAGAGTTTCAAAAACAGATTGATCTACTGCATAAATTTCATCGAAATCAAGAAAGTCGATACCTTTTATTTGGCGGGATCGTTGAGATGAAATGTCTATGTTATGCTTCAGGCCGACTTTAATCGATCTGTGGTCAGGTCTTGCATTTTGATGGTAATTAGAGGTTGCGGCAGAATCGATGAAGAACTCTTTGTCTTTAGAATAAAATTCAAAAATACCTTGGGCTAGCGGTGATCTGCAGATATTACCTAAACAAACGACAAGAATTCTTCTGCTCATTAGTACTAGACAAATTTCTTATTCAGATCTTCTATATATTTTTTGAATTGTTTGTCTGTATCTGAAAGATTTTCAACAGTTCTACAAGCGTGTAGCACTGTGGCGTGGTCTCGTTTCCCAATATGAGACCCAATAGATGCCAATGAAGCTTTGGTGTACTTTTTTGAGAAATACATGGCAAGTTGTCTAGCCTGAACAATATGTCTTTTACGAGTTTTCGACTGCAGTGTTTCCAAATCCATTTCGAAATAATTGGCAACCATTTTTTGGATATAGTCGATAGACACCTCTTTTTTAGTGTTTTTGACAAATTTGTCTACAACAACTCTTGCTAACTCTATAGTAATTTCTTTCTTATTGAAAGAAGCTTGAGCGATTAGAGATATTATGGCTCCTTCTAATTCACGAACATTGGTTTTGACGTGTTTGGCTACGTATTCTATGATTTCTTCAGGTATATCTACCCCGTCTTTAAAAATTTTGTGTTTGAGAATAGCAATTCTTGTATCGTAATTTGGTGATTGTAATTCTGCTGAGAGTCCCCACTTGAATCTTGATAAAAGGCGCTGTTCGATATCTTGCATATCAACAGGTGCTTTATCTGAAGTTAAAATGACTTGTTTGCCATTTTGGTGCAGGTGATTGAAAATGTGAAAAAATACATCTTGAGTTCCACTTTTTCCAGCTAAAAATTGAACGTCATCGATAATTAGTACGTCAATGAGTTGGTAAAAGTGTATGAAGTCGTTTCTAGTATTGTTTTTAACAGAATCAATGTATTGTTGCGTAAATTTTTCAGCTGAAATATACAGAATGGTTTTTTCTGGGTATTTTTCTTTAATATCAATACCTATGGCGTGTGCTAAATGCGTTTTTCCCAATCCAACACCTCCGAAAATCAAAAAAGGATTAAATGATGTGCCGCCTGGTTTATTCGCAACTGCCATTCCTGCTGATCTTGCCAGTCGGTTTGACTCACCTTCAATAAAGCCATTGAAGGTATAGATATTATTGAGCTGAGAATCAATTTTGATATTTCTAATTCCAGGGATGACGAAAGGATTTCTTAGTGACGGGTCTTTTTTAGAAATCGGAACGTCAACCTCTTGAGGATGTACTCTAAATCTATTTGAGCTAGGTATTTGCTCGGTGTGTTCCGCTTGTGTTTGAGCACTAGACATTTTGATAACGTATACTAGTCTTGCGCTTTCTCCGAGTTCTCTTTTCAGAGCAACCTTGAGAAGACTCACATAGTGCTCTTCGAGCCATTCGTAAAAAAATTTGCTCGGTACTTGAATGCTTAACACGTTGTCCTCAATGTTTACTGGATTAATAGGTTCAAACCAAGTTTTGTAGGCTTGAGGTTGTATATTGTCTTTTATAAACACAAGACAATTATCCCAAATATCTTGGTGATTTTGAAGCATTGATAGTTAGTGTAAATATTTGAACCTAGATTGTAGAAATCAGAAATTTTCTGTTTCTAAATCTGAAGCAAATATTTGTATAAATTTTAGACAAAAAAATTTTTTTTCGTTTGTAATTTTTAAAATTTTCACATAGTTTAAAGTCGTGGTTAAATTTCAAAATAAAACTAAACTAAGAGTGCGATATGGTGAGACCGATCAAATGGGTATTGTACATCACTCTGAGTATATAAATTATCTTGAAATTGCCAGAATCGAATTTTTGAGAACTCGAGGGATGTCTTATCAAGATCTTGAAAACCAAGGATATGGTCTGCCAGTGGTCTCTATCAATATCAATTACAAAAAGCCTGCTAAATACGATGATGAGCTTACTTTAGTTACAAATTTAATTGAAATAGGTAGGTGTAGATTGCTATTTGAAACTGTAATTAAAAGTAAAGAAGGCAATCTTATATGTTCGGCTAAGGTAACCTTAGTCTGCGTAAAGTTGAATTTATTCAAGCCGACGGCACTTCCTGATTTTCTACTCTCATTAATTCAATAATAAAATTGTTTTTGTCGGGTATAATTGATCTAAATCTTTTTTAAGGGCTTCGAACTCATTTTCTTGTATTTGCACCTTTAGCTCACAGATTTGAGCCATTTTTTTTTCTAAGATTTTTGCCTTAAAAACGGAGATTATGTGAAAGACGCGATCGTAGTCTTTTATTTGACATTGAACTTCTGCATTACAGAATTCAATAAATGGAATAATTTGGCAGCTTTGTATGGCTGCGGATGCACTTTGCTTATAGGCCTTAATCAATCCCCCTGACCCTAATTTTACCCCACCAAAATACCGCACTACAGCGATTAAGGTGTTTTGTAACTCTTTTGATAGAAGTTGACCGTATATAGGGAGTCCAGCAGTATTTTTAGGTTCTCCATCATCACCGTATTTGTGTTTCTCGTTTTGCTTTAAGCGATAAGCGTAACAAACGTGATTCGCATTCTTGTGTTCCTCCCTTAAAATAGCCAATAACCTTTTGCATTGCTCTTCATTTTGAATGGGATAAGCATAGGATAAGAATTTGCTTTTTTTGATTTTAATTAAAACCTCTTCTGTGGGTTTAGAAATCGTAAAATAATTTGGTTTTGGCTTATCCATACTTGTGGGTGCTAATTACATCTGCACGGTGCCTTACAATCTCTATCGTTGAAGACGTATTAAAAACGGGAGCTTTAATTCCACTTTTGAGTTTTAGTGCTGTATTTTCTATTACTGTTATTTCGTCATATAGTCCATCATTAATGAATGAATTTAATGTTTCTGCTCCGCCTTCAACCAACAAATTCTGAATGCCTTTTTGAGCGAGTAGACCAAAGAGAAATTTTATAGAATCTTCGTTTTGTGCAATCTTTTGTACTTCAATATGATCTGGGAAGTCAGTATTTTTTGCCTGATCATTGGAGATAATTAGTGTGGGAATGTCGTTTTTAAAAATTGTCAAGTCAGAAACTTTAGGATTTCCCCAAAATATTACGCGCAGTGGATTTGGTCCTTTCCAAAGCCGAACATTTAATTCGGTGTTGTCTCTCAAAAGTGTTTTACTTCCTATTAAAATTGCTTGGTATTGGGTTCTCAACAAATGTGCATATTGTTTACTTTCTTCATTAGAAATCCAAAAGGGTCTGCGATTTTCAGCTCGATTCACTTCTTTAGGAGCTATAAAACCATCAGCAGATTGCGCCCATTTTAGGTGGATAAAAGGCCTCTTCTTCAGTATTGAACAAGTAAAATATCGATGAAGATATTGACATTCTTTCTCTAGAATTCCGGTGCTGACTGAAACTCCATTTTCGCGAAGATGAGCAATACCTTTTTCAGCTACCAAGGGATTGGGGTCAACTATACCTATGACGACCTTTTTCACACCTCTTTCTACGATGTAGTGTGAGCAAGGTGGTGTTTTACCGAAATGATTACAAGGCTCCAAAGTAACATATAATGTGGCTGTACTCAAATCGGTGTTAGTAGGAATTTTTTTGAGGGCATTCACTTCTGCATGTGGACCGCCATAGCCTGAAGTGTGGGCCTCAGACAAGATACATTCATTCATGACTACAACGCAGCCTACTGAAGGATTTGGCCTACTTTGAACACTTCCTTTTTGCGCAATTTGAATTGCACGGCTCATGTATTTTTCATGTATCTTCACACCACAAAGGTATTATCTAAATAAAAAAGTTTCTTGAAAATGAAAATAAGGGCAATTGAACAAAAGGATAATCGACAAATGGGAGCCCTCATTCAGCAAGTTTTAATCGAACATGAAGTGCCTAAAGAAGGAACCGCTTATTCTGATCCTTTTCTTTTTAGTCTTTACGAATATTACAGGGATATAAACCGTGCAAAGTATTTTGTGATTGTTGACGAAAATGAAAATGTACTCGGAGGTTGTGGATATGGTCCTGTTTTAAATTGTGAAGCTCATATTTGTGAGATTCAAAAAATGTATTTCTACCCGCAAACAAGAGGTAAAGGTATGGGTGTCTTAATGATGCAAAAGGTTCTTGAAGAGGCTAAAAATGACCACTATTCACTTTGTTACATTGAAACTATGCCTCAAATGCAAACCGCCCAACGACTATATAAAAATTTTGGTTTTGAATACATCGATGAGCCAATAGGTGACACTGGGCATCCCACATGTTCAGTATTTATGACTCTAAGCCTTTAACCTATGAATTGGATAACAGCAAAGGGTTCATTTTTTGAGACTTTGTCTTCGATTTATGACCAAAATGAACTCGGTTCTGTATACAAGCTTTTTTTACAAGAATACATGAATGTCAACCCGCATATTCATGTGTATACTCCTGAAAAAAAATTAAATACACTCCAAATCAATAAATTTCATGAAGGTCTTAATAGCTTGAATCGGTGTACTCCTATCCAGTACCTTACCGAAGAGGCTTTTTTTTTCGACCTCAGTTTTAAGGTGAATTCAAGTGTGCTCATTCCCAGACCGGAAACTGAAGAATTAGTGCGACTTATTTACTCCAAATATCAAAATAGAAAAAGTTCAGAACTTCAGATTTTAGATTTAGGAACTGGAAGTGGTTGTATTGTAGTAGCCTTAAAGTCAAAATTTCAAAATGCTTCTATGGTTGGTGTGGATATTTCTCAACAAGCCTTAGAAATTGCAAATTACAATGCACTTTCTCATGGATATTCTATTGATTTTAAACACTGTGATATGTGCAATTTTACTTCGGCACAAAATTTTGACATCATTGTTTCAAATCCTCCATATGTACTTGAATCAGAAAAAAAATTAATGCACAGCAATGTTCTTGATTTTGAACCAGAAACTGCACTTTTTGTTCCCGATGCTGACCCCTTAAAATATTACAAGGCTATCGTTCAATCCATTAACTTTGGATATTTGAAAACTCGAAGTCTTTTTTTGGAGATTAACCCAAAATGTATTGATGATTTAATCGAACTGGTGAAACCACTGGGAGATGTAGAGATTCATCAAGATTTCAATGCTAAAAAACGATTTATTGAAGTGAATATTCGAGAATGACAGAAAGAGAAGAGATACAACAGCTTAGGAAAGAAATTCAAATCCACAATCACAATTATTACATTCTGGATCAACCAGAAATAAGTGATTATGAATTTGATTTAAAGCTCAAACGCTTGGAAGAATTAGAACGGCTTTATCCAGAACTGTATGATGAACACTCACCCACAGTTCGCGTTGGGGGAAGCGTGACTAAAAACTTTGAACATAAAAATCATCCTCATAGGATGTTTTCCCTTGATAATGCTTACAGTTATGATGAGTTTGTAAGCTGGTATGATCGATGCTTGAAAATTATCAAAGAAGAAACGGGTCGTGAGTGCATTGAGATAAGCTGCGAACTGAAATACGACGGTGCTTCAATTAATCTAATTTATGAGAATGGTAAGTTGAGTAGCGCTATAACTAGGGGAGATGGTTTTCAAGGAGATGTTGTTACATCAAACATTAAAACGGTTAGAACTGTACCACTAGAGTTGAGGGCTGATTTTCCTGCTTTTTTTGAAATAAGAGGTGAGGTTATTCTTGAAAAAAGTGAATTTGAGCGCATCAATAGCGAACGTAGTAGTTTGGGATTAAGCACTTATATGAATCCCAGAAACACTGCTTCAGGATCGCTCAAGCTTCAAGATAGCGGTGAGGTAGCCAGACGAAAATTAACTTGTTTGCCTTATGCCGTTGCTGGGGAAAATTTACCTTTTAAAACTCAATTAGAAGTATTGGAATCTTTATCGGCATTTGGATTCAAAATTCCTGAACATTACAAATTATGCAAAGGCTTAGATGAAGTGCAAGATTTTATAAAGCATTGGGCTGAGCGAAAAAATGATTTGCCTTTTGAGATTGATGGTATAGTTTTCAAAGTAAATTCACTTGAGGATCAGGAGCTTCTTGGTGCTACCTCAAAATCACCACGATGGGCCTTGGCCTATAAATTCGAATCTGAAAATGCAATTACCAGATTAGTTGATGTCGTTTATCAAGTGGGACGAACAGGAGCGATAACTCCAGTAGCTCAATTGGAACCAGTATTACTAGCTGGTACAATAGTGAAAAGGGCATCGTTACACAACAAAGATCAGATTGATAAATTAGGGTTGTGTTTCAATGACCGAGTTTATGTTGAAAAAGGAGGGGAGATTATCCCTAAAATTATTGCTGTAGTTTCAGGTGAAGGCAATAAAAATGCTCGCGTAAATTTTGTTGAAAATTGTCCGGAATGCGGCACAAAATTGACTCGAATTGAAGGTGAGGCTCAACATTATTGTCCCAATACAGCGTATTGTCCTCCGCAAATAAAGGGTAGAATTCAACATTTTATTTCTAGAAACGCCATGGATATCGAAGGTTTGGGATCTGAGACGGTTTCTCAATTAGTTGATGAAGGTCTTATCAATCGTATAGAAGACTTGTATCAGCTCAGGGCCGAAGAATTACTTGTTCTAGATCGAATGGCACAAAAATCAGTGGATAACCTGCTAGAAGGTGTGTTAAAATCAAAAGATAAACCTTTCGCTAAGGTTCTATTCGGTATTGGTATTCGCCACGTAGGACAGACCGTTGCAAAAACTTTAGCAAAGCAATTTGAATCCATAGATCAGCTGAGTTGCGCTACTTATGAAGAGCTTGTAGCAATCAATGAAATAGGTCCAAGGATCGCAGAGAGTGTTTTATCCTTTTTTGCACTTGAGTCTAATCAAATTACCGTTGAACGATTAAAACAAGAGGGTTTAGTTTTTGAGATTTCTCAAACTAATCAAAGTCAAAGAGCACAGCTTTTTGAAGGAAAAAATATCGTAGTCTCTGGTGTTTTTAATAATTATAGCAGAAGTGAAATAAAACAGTTGATAGAAGAACTCGGAGGTAAAAATGTTTCATCTATTTCTGCTAAAACGGATATGTTAATTGCTGGAAACCAAATGGGTCCAGCTAAAAAGAAGAAAGCAGAATCATTGAATATACCTATTTGTTCAGAAATTGAATTTGAAAACAAACTCAAAAATTTGCCAGATGTAAACTGATTTTTTAATCTATTTTGTTACAAATTATCTTTTATTTTACAATTTGTTTATAATTTCACAAAACAATGAATACAGACATTCTGTTCTATATTAATCCTTCATATTTGTCAAGTCAATGATTGTTCAAGCCCTAAAATGGATGACGGGATACTGGCATATTAGAAATAGTTTATCAGATGAAGCGGATAGAAATTACACCCTCAATGGTAAGTATAAAAACGTTGCAGTTCTTGTAGATATTGATCAGTTTAGCGAAACGGACAAACTATATGATTTATGCGATATGCTGGATGTGCCAAAGACAAGGATGTTCATTTTAGGCTATAAGAAAAAAGAAGAAAAATTGGTTCCTTTTGGGATACAGTATTGTACAAAAGACGATTTGGGATGGAGGGGTAAAATAGATAATAAGTTTTTCGATGACTTTGTCCGCAGAGAGTACGATTTACTTTTCAATTATTTTGAGAATAGCCCTTTGCTTCTTAGTCTCATTTCACTACAATCTAAATCTAAAATTAGAATTGGATTCTCTTCTTCAAACAACAAACTGAACGACATTGAAATTGATAGTAGTATCAAAGAGTTTGAAACATTTAAATCTGTTATTTCAAAGTTAGTACAGTAAATGCATATAGATTTTAGAAGTGAACAATACGGTTTAGGAGTCGCGCTGCCAACTCCTTACCACAACGATTTTAATATTGATTTTGATTCTTTAAATAATATTATTGAATTCAATATTTCTCAAGGTGTACAGTATTTCATAGTCCTTGGAACTACCGCTGAAACAGCCTTGCTATCCCTTGAAGAAAAAATTCAAATAGCTCGTTTTGTTGCTGATCAGGTTTCGGGTAGAGTGCCTTTAGTACTTGGTCTAAGCGGAACTAGTCCTCAAAAGTTGTATCAAGAATTTAAGATGTTGCCTAGCGAGGACTATCACGCAGTATTATGCGTAACTCCCTACTACATTCGCCCTTCTCAGCAAGGGTTGTTTGCGTATTATGATTTTTTAAATACACACATCGATTTACCAATTCTTGCTTATAATGTTCCGTCAAGAACGGGAGTCCATTTAGAAGTAGATACTGTCGTTAAAATCGCTAATGAGCTAGATAATGTTATTGGATTAAAAGAGGCTAGCGGAGATTTAGAGCATTTTAAACAATTGATCGATCAGGTTCCAGATGATTTTGCTCTTATTTCAGGTGATGACTCTACTGCAATTTACAGTGAACTGATAGGTGGTCATGGTGTCATTTCTGTTGCTGCTGCTGCCATTCCAGCTCAATTTTCCAAAATGATGACATTAGCACGAAAAGGTCAGCGAGAAGAATGTGTTGAATTGTTCTCACAACTACAAGAACTGATTAATTGTACAACAATAGAGGGCAACCCAACCGGCATTAAGGCCATCTTGAATGAAATGGAATTATGTTCTTCAATCCTGCGTTTACCGCTTATTGAAGCATCCCCAGATTTAAGCCAAAAAATCAGCATCGCTTGTAGGGAAATTAAGCTTTTTTCTTTGCCGCATATTGCCTAATTTTGCAGAATGCTTAGAAAACAATTTCAAAGGTTGGCCTTTTTGGCGTTATATGTTTCTCTGTTTGCTTCTTGTAACGAGTATCAAAAAGTTTTAAAGAACAACGACAATAAAGAGATGTACGAGTATGCTATGAAGTATTACGAAGAGGAAGATTATCCCCGTGCCAAGCATCTCTTTGAATTAATCGCTCCGAAATACGTTGGTAAACCACAAGGGGAGCGTTTATCATTTTTCTTTGCGGACGCCCAATTCAAAACCAAGTCGTATTATTTGTCATCTTATCAATTCGAGCGATTTATTAAATCTTATCCTGGTTCTGACAAAAGGGAACAGGCTACATTTTATGAAGCGAAGAGCTATTATTTGATGTCTCCAAAATATTCTTTAGATCAATCTGATACAGATAAGGCCCTGTCAAAATTACAATTATTCATCAATGCCTATCCAAATTCAGAGTTCTTCGATCAGGCGAGTGAAATGGCTATCGAGTTAGGAATTAAAAAAGAACGCAAGGCATTCGAAATCGGCAAACAATTTGATCGTTTAGGAGAGTTTAACTTCCCTGTTCTAAAGGCTTCTATGAAATCTATGGATAACTTTATATCAGAAAATCCAGGCTCTATTTACCGAGAAGAAGCATATTATATTCGATTGAAATCAGCAACCCAACTAGCTATGAACAGTACTTTTGATAAAATGAAAGAGCGCTTTGTAACAGCTAAGGAATACTTTGATTTATTTCAAAAGAATTATCCTCAATCTAAATTTGAAGAAGAATCTTTGGTGCTCTTTTCAATTATTGATGCCGGTCTGCAAGGAGAAGTTGATTTTAGTAGGATTAATGCGACCGAAACCACAGAACCCACTACAGAAAAATAATATTATACCCTTTTATATATGGCAAACTTGAGAAATACTAACGCTTCTGTATCAACTACAACGATTGATAAGAACGAATTTGATCAGAAAACTGAAAACATTTATGAATCCATTTCGGTAGTAGCCAAAAGAGCGATTCAAATTAATTCAGAAATCAAGAAAGAGTTACTTGAAAAACTAGAAGAGTTCGCCACTTACAGTGATAATCTTGAAGAGGTTTTCGAAAATAAGGAGCAAATTGAGGTTTCAAAATTTTATGAAAAACTTCCTAAGCCACACGCATTAGCCGTAGAGGAGTGGTTAAACGATAAAATCTATTTCAGAAATACTGAGAGAGAAAAATAATTCTCTAACGTAGCATGCTTTCTGGTTCAAAAATTCTATTAGCTGTTACAGGAGGTATCGCTGCATACAAGTCAGCACTTATAGTGCGCTTACTTCAAAAAGAAGGCGCTGAGGTTAAAGTTGTAATGACTCCAGCGGCTAAAGACTTTGTCACTCCACTGACATTAGCAGCCTTATCGGGCCACGAAGTTTACACTGAACTTATTGAAGAGAACAAAGGAGCCTTCAAGTGGAATAATCATGTTCACTTATCTGATTGGGCAGATATCCTTCTTGTTGCCCCTGCTACTGCAAATACTTTGACAAAAATGGCTCAGGGTCTTTGTGACAATATAGTAACTGCTTGTTTTTTATCTTTTAGAGGTGACACTTTTGTCGCACCAGCAATGGACCTAGAGATGTACAAACATCAAACAACTCAAGAAAATTTTAAAGCTTTAAGAAAACAAGGTGTACATCTCATAGATTCTCGTGAAGGTTTTCTTGCTAGTGGTTTACATGGAAAAGGAAGAATGGCTGAACCCGAAGAGATATTAGAAGAAATGATAGAGATATGCTCTTCTAGTAAGCCTCTTAAAGGTCATAGCGTTCTGATATCAGCAGGTCCTACCCGAGCGTATTTAGATCCGGTAAGATTTATCACTAATCCATCTACCGGTACAATGGGGTATATGTTGGCAGAACAGGCTGCAATCCTTGGAGCAGAGGTTAAACTAATCAGTGGTCCTGTGCATTTGAATTTGAACAATCCAAACGTACAAATCACAAATGTTGAAACCGTTGATCAAATGAGAGATGCGATGATTAAAAACTTTGATGAATCTACAATTGTAATTTCGGCAGCGGCCGTTGGAGATTATCAACCTAGGGTGAGGCAAAATGAAAAAATAAAAAAGTCAGGAGATTCTCTTAATTTAGAACTGGTAAAGACTAAGGACATCCTTTTTGAGCTTGGACAAATGAAGAAGCATCAACTTTTAATTGGTTTTGCGCTCGAAACTGAAAATGAATTAGAAAATGCGTCTAAAAAATTAAGAACAAAAAATTTAGATGCTATTGTATTAAATTCACTGAAAGTTGAAGGAGCTGGTTTTGGAAACACCACTAATAAGGTTGATTTTATAACTGTTGATCATGTTCGAAAATCGATTCCTCTGAAGGAAAAAAGAGATGTGGCTAAAGATATTTGGATAGAAATTTTGAAAATAAATAATGAAAATTAAAGTACTAGGTCTTTTGGGTATGTTGTTCTTGTTTATACAGGTGCAATTATCCTTTGCCCAACAACTCAATGCCGAAGTGTTTTTTAATACCGACCAAATCAATCAAACTAATATTCAGCAGTTTCAAAACTTACAATCAAGTCTGCAGTCTTTTTTAAATTCAACAAACTGGTCTTCTGAAACCTATCCGGATCAATCTCGGTTGAATATTAGATACTATTTCATTGTGAATGAGTATGAAAACGATGTGTACCAATGTACGCTACAAATTAGCTATAACCGTCCGGTGTATAATACATCCTATCAGACTCCTCTCTTATTGATAAATGACCCTTCAGTTAATTTTAAATATGAAATGGGCACCCCTCTCGCGCTTAATCTAAACGCAACAAATTCAAATTTGGTGAGCGTGGTCAGTTATTACACATTTTTAGCTTTGGGATTTCACGCAGATAGTTTTGCCTTAAATGGAGGTTCAATTTACTTTGAATCTGCCAATCAAATTTCGGTACAAATGGCTGCTAATAGTGCTTTTTCATGGCCTAAGACAAGAACCGATTACGTTAATGACATCTTAAATAATTCCTTTGATAATTTTAGAAGATTGTATTACAATTACCACATTAATGGAATGGATTTATTAGAGGCTGATTATGAGCAGGGTCAAAATAATATTTATGAATCACTGCTATCAATTGAAAACTTATCGAGGCAAAGAGGTAATGCGGTATTACTGAGAATGCTCTTTGATGCGAAATCAGATGAAATTAATGCTCTTTTATTCAAAGATGCCGAAGAAGAGCAAAAATTGGAACGGCTTACAAAAATACTGAACAAGGTCGCACCTTATTACACGAATAAATGGACTACCTCTAATTGATCTATCGTGATTTCGACTATTCAAATTCAAAATTTTGCACTTATTGAAGAAATGTCCTTGAATTTTCAAGGTGGCTTATCAGTAATCACAGGTGAAACAGGAGCGGGTAAGTCTATTGTGCTGGAAGCAATTGCCCTTGGATTTGGTAAACGTGCCGATTTATCTGTTTTAACTGATGAATCCAAAAAATGTGTCATTGAAATTAATGTGCAACTTAATGCCAATCACAAATCTTGGTTTGATGCTAATGATATCGATTATTTTGAGGATACCCTGATTCGAAGAGAGCTCAATCCTAATGGTAGAAGTAGAGCATTTGTCAACGACTGCCCTGTTCGCTTGGAGGTACTTTCAGAACTTGCCAAAATGCTTATCGATATACATGCACAACATGACACCTTTTATTTATTGCAAGAAAAGGAACAACTGAATTTGTTAGATTCTATTTCAAATCACCGAGAATTGATAGATCGCTATCAGTCAAATTTTAATGCTTACAAGCAGTGTGAAAACGAAAAGACGCAGCTCGAACATCAATATTCAGATGCACAAAAAAATATAGAGCTAAACGCTTTTTTGCTTCAAGAACTTCAATCAGTTCAGTTAGATGGAATTGTTCTTGAAGATATAGAAGAAGAACAAAAAATACTTTCTTCTGCGGAGTTTCTTTTAACGCAAATACAGCATATCAATCAGTTGTTTGGAGATGAGCGTCATGGTATTGAACTTTTGTTAGATGAATCTCTTAAGACATTGCAGAAAATGTCTAGCACATCGACAGCACTTCAAAACTTATATGAGCGTTTACACAGTATAAGACTTGAGGCACTAGACTTTCAAGAGTCATTAAATCAAGAAGCAGAGCGTATCATTGTTGATCCCAAACGATTACAAATTGTGGATGAGTTGTTAGGTAGTTATGAAGCATTGTTCAGGAAACATCAGTGCAATTCTTTAGAAGAGCTTATCCAAAAACGAGATGAGCTACTTGCGTTTTCTGTATCTCAGCAATCGTATGACGAAAATATAGCAAACTTAAATGAGCGATTAGAGCAATTGAGAACTGTGATACAAAGCCAAGGCAAAGAGATTCATGAAAACAGGTTAAAAGCCTCAACTTCTTTGCAAAAGGCTATTTCAACACATTTGAGTGCTTTGGGAATGCCTCATTCGGACTTTGTAATTGAACTAAGACTCCTTGAACATTTTCAATTTAATGGGTTGAGTTCTGTTGATTTTAAGTTTTCTGCTAACAAAGGAATGCCGGTAACTACGCTAAAAAAGGTGGCTTCAGGAGGTGAATTATCTAGAATAATGTTGGCTGTTAAGTTTGAGTCTAGTCAGTATCTTGCCCTACCTACAGTAATTTTTGATGAAATTGACACCGGAGTTTCAGGAAATATAGCTGATAAAATGGCTAACATGATGTCAATGATGGCAGGACGTACTCAAGTATTGGCGGTTACGCATTTGCCTCAGTTAGCTTCAAAAGGAGATTACCACATCAAGATTGACAAACAAACCTCAGCTGATAAAACTTTGACAAGAGTCTTTTATTTGAGTAACGAGGAACGCGTAAAAGAGGTAGCTAATATGATTGCTGGAGAAAAGCCAAATAGCACTGCTATTGACCATGCCAAAACATTATTAGGTTATTGAGAAGCTTATTTTCTGCTTATCTTTGAATGCCTTAAAACAACATAAACATGACTAATTTACTTAAAGGAAAAAAGGGAATCATTTTTGGAGCTCTAGATGAAAATTCGATTGCTTGGAAAACTGCAGAAAGAGCGCATGAAGAGGGCGCACAATTTGTTTTAACCAATGCTCCAATTGCAATGAGAATGGGGCAAATCAAAGAATTGGCAGAAAAAACAAATTCTGAAATTATTCCGGCAGACGCTACATCTATCGAAGATCTTACCAACTTGGTAGATCAATCAATGGAAATACTTGGAGGAAAACTTGACTTTGTGTTACATTCAATAGGAATGTCAGTTAATGTGCGCAAAGGAAGAGCTTATACGGATGAGAATTATGACTTTACAGCAAAAGGTTGGGATGTTTCGGCCTTATCATTTCACAAGGTAATGCAAACACTCTTCAAAAAAGATGCAATGAATGAATGGGGAAGTATTGTGGCATTAACTTATATGGCGGCTCAGCGCACCTTTCCAGATTATAATGATATGGCAGACAACAAAGCGTACCTTGAATCCATAGCGAGGAGTTTTGGTTATTTCTTTGGCAAGGAAAAAAACGTTCGCGTAAATACTATTTCACAATCTCCAACGCCAACTACTGCAGGAAAAGGAGTTAAAGGATTTGATGGGTTTATTTCATTCGCGGAAAAAATGTCGCCTTTAGGTAACGCGTCAGCATTAGATTGTGCGAACTATACCCTTACACTTTTTTCTGATTTAACACGTAAAGTGACAATGCAAAATCTTTTCCATGATGGAGGGTTTTCAAACACTGGTGTTAGCCAAGAAATTGTGGATGTTTTTCAAGAATAGGAAAAACCTTTGATGCCTGAAGAAATTAAATTATCCCTTGTAGTTCCTGTTTATAACAGACCTGATGAGGTTCAGGAACTTTTAAGTTCTTTAAATAATCAAGATTACAGCAATAACTTTGAAGTCGTAATTGTGGAGGATGGTTCTTTGAATAAATGCGAGCATATTTGTGAGCAGTTCAAAGACAGTTTGAATATTGTTTATTTCTTCAAATCAAATTCAGGCCCTGGAGATTCTAGAAATCATGGAATGAGAAGGGCAACTGGAAATTATTTTCTCTTGGTTGATTCTGACTGTGTATTACCGTCTTCTTATTTAACTGAGGTTTTTAATGAGTTAAAGCATAAGCCTGTAGATTTTTTTGGTGGTCCAGATGGTGCAGATTCCAATTTTTCGGATTTGCAGAAGGCTATTAGTTTTTCCATGACCTCATGGGTTACGACAGGGGGGATTAGAGGTAGCCAAAGAGCACTTACCAAGTTTGAACCAAGAAGTTTTAATATGGGGCTTTCAAAAAAGGCATTCGAAGCTTCAAAGGGTTTTTCAAATATCCACCCTGGTGAGGATCCTGATTTGAGTATTCGTTTGCACCAATTGGGATTTCAATCGCGATTTTTTCCAAAGGCTTTGGTCTTTCACAAAAGAAGAATTAACCTTAAATCCTTCTATACTCAAGTCTATAAGTTTGGAAGTGTGCGACCTATTTTGTCTTATTGGCATAAAAATTCTTTTAGGATTACACATCTTTTTCCTTCTCTTTTTATTCTGGTCGTTTTAGGTTGTCTAGTAATAACGATTTTAAACTTTAGTGGGGGATCAGTAATTACTGAAATCAACACCTTTTATCTTTTTTTATTGAGCACAATAGGGTTGTATCATCTCACTGTTTTCACAAAGGCGTTTGTTGAATTCAAAAATCTTAAGTTAACGTTTATGTCTATTTTGGCTATGTGGATTCAGTTTTATGGCTATGGCTATGGCTATATAAGATCTAGTATTTATCTAAAACTCTCACGGAAGAACCCTGAAGAGATTCTTCCTGAATTTTTTTTCGGCGAATATGCAAAGACTTAATGGGTTAAAAAGGTTTTTTGTTTCTGGTAAATTCTCCAGATTGGGAATTTTTCTTTTCATTTCTGTTTCCATTTGGATTGTAAATGAATTGAATGCCACTTATTCGACCTATGTTAGAGTCCCGATAAGAATTGAAAAAATGCCTACTGGTTTTCTTCTTCAGGACTCTGTTTACTTTGCGAATGCAGAGTTAAAATCTTCAGGTTTTGGTTTTTTAGGTAATAATCTAGGGATATACAGCATAGAATCTGTAACGCAATATGCGATTACAGAAACTGGATTACTTTACTTAAGTCCCAATCATTTTAATCAGATTAAAATTGACAAATTGCCTTCAAACGTTGAATTTTTAAACTGGGCAAATCAAGATTCTATCTTTTTAAATGTAATTCCTTCGTTGTCTAAACGGGTTAAGATTCTTCCAAATATCAATTTTAAATTGAAAAGAAATTTTGTGCTTGAAAAAATTGATATACAACCAGAAACTGTTGAACTTTTTGGAGAATCTCAAGTGATTAAAAATGTTGATTACATATATACAGAAGAGTTGAACTTGGGTGAAATTTCCGCAAATTCACAACACACACTTTCTTTCAGTAATTTTCCAGAGAATGAACTCGTTTCTTTTTCTCCTCAAGAGGTTAGTGTTTCTGTGACTGTTGAAGAGTTCACGGAAAAAGCGTATCAAGTAGGTTTAAAGCAATTGTTTGAAAATAATGACTCTTTAAGAAATCAATTATTTTTACCAGAGATGGTAAGCGTCAAGGTTAAAGCATATAAAAATGTACTTCAAGATTTGAGCAGTCAAGAATTGACAAATTGGATACTTCCTCGATTGAGCTTAAAAAATCAGAAGAGTTATTACACTATTTCTGCAGACAAGTTAAAAGTAGAGATTTTGGATGTTCAATTTGAACCAGATTCGTTGAGAATTTTTGAGCGTATAAGATGATAAAAATAGGTCTAACAGGAGGTATTGGCAGCGGAAAATCAACTGTTGCAGCGCTATTTGAAAAGCATGGCTTCCCGGTTTATTACTCTGATCAGCGCGCATCAACTCTCATGGAGACAAATGAAATCATAATCCAAAAATTGAAATTTTACTTTGGAGATCATGTCTTCACTGAAACAGATGAAAAGTATGAGTTAAATCGATTGTACCTCTCTTCAATTGTGTTTAAAGATTCTTTTTATTTATCGCTGTTAAATTCTTCTGTACATCCTTTTGTTTACGGAGACTTTCAAACTTGGTGTTTACAACAATCTTCAGAAATTGTAATCAAAGAATCTGCATTAATTTTCGAGAATGAGGCTTTAGATGAATTTGATTATATCATTCTGGTTTCAGCACAACAACAAACGCGTATTTCAAGAGTGCAAAAGAGAAACGGACTTGATCCTCAGAAAATTTTAGATAGAATGAAGACTCAGATTGACCCCGAGATAGCTAAAGGTAAGTCTGATTATGTGCTTGAAAACGATAAAGACTTAAAAGCACTAGAATCGAATTTTAATCTAATGCTAAAAGAACTCAACCTACTATAGGCCTAAAGCAATTATCCCTGGATGATTTTTATCGTAGTAATAGGATCTCCAATAAAAACCATCTCCTGAAAATTTCCATACAATGTTTCCGTCAGGTGAAACTTCCCAAATTCCATAGTCTCCCTCGGTGATAAGTCTGTTGTTATTTGGCAAACGGATCATTCCCGATACTTTGGCTGCATACAAATCTGGATGTGTAAAACTCCATCTGACATTAGGTTCGTTGTCGGTGTTAGCTTCAAGAGAATAAGATTGATCAAAGTCAAATTCATAGGCAGTTGATTGCTCAATATTATAACCGTTCATAAAAAGACTAAGGGTTTTTCCTTCTGAGCTATTGAATAATAGGGGGTGATGGTTGTTGTAAAAAAGTCTAGTTCCGATGTTGTCGTAGGCTTCTGGGTTTCCAAATCGATATACTAAATCACCTCCAAAACCTTTATTTCCTCCGCTTTCTGTTGCAGCTTCTTCAGTTGTAGTGCTGTGATCGATAACCCACACCTCGCTGTAAAAATTAACACTAATGTAGATTAGATCTTCTTCGGCGTCGTATTCAAGGCCATTGGCATGCATAATATCTTCCATTTTATCTCCGACATAATTGACATTGATTTTACGTGGATTATCAGCAATTACTCCATAATTGCTTTTTGTCTCATCATAATCTTGTATTAAATGGTCTTTAGCATGCCATTCCCATACGATTTCATTGGTTGAGGGATTAATCTCAACCACTGCTTCTGGAACTATGGCTAAGTTTAAGTTAGATCCAGCCTCTGTAGCTTCCTCGACAGACATTTGCTCCCAAACAAGGGTGATTACATTACCATTGGGTAGTAATTCTACGTCGTGATGACAGATTAGTTCATTGGTTGAGATATCAAAATTCCACTCCACAGAGCTATCGGGTCGAACAAATTGTAACTTTCCACCATACCCTCCAAAACTAATGTCTTGATTGGGATTTTCATCTTTCATGATACCTAGGAGCCTTCCATCCTCTAGAAGTTCAACATCATTTCCTATACCTGAAGGAATATCCCACTCGTAAACAATTTCTGCGGAGTTATTCATGAGAAATACACGATCGTTTCTCGCATCATCAACCAATATATATCCTTCTAACCCAGTGTTAGATCTAAAAAATTCTGCGGTACCTGCTAACTCCTTTGGCGCTTCTGTTACGGTTTGAATGTAATTAATTTCACTGCTGTTTTGTGCTGCATCAAATGCACTTACACCAATATTGTAAGAAGTTTGCGGCGTTAAATCAGTAAGAGTGAAATCAGTTTGATCTGTATTGCTTACTATTTGATCATTGATATAAATGGAATATCCCGTTACAGCGATGTCGTCTGAGGAAGCACTCCAACTGAGTTCAATTGTATTTGTAGTTACTTCATTTACAGTTAGGTTTGATGGAATTGTAGGAGGTGAAACGTCTAAATCAGGACCGTCATCTTTAGTCACACAAGATTCAACTAAGATGAACAAAACAATAATAATTAAACTGTAAACTCTATTTTTCATTCTTAAGATTTTAAAACAAAATTAAACGATTACTACAAGAAAAATATTTTTATTTTGAGAGTTCTTTGACCCTGTTGTAAATCTAAGAATATCAAAACGCGGTAATTATGAAAAAACTAGCTTTTAAGATGTATTTAAAAGAAGGAACCTTAGCCACCTATAAAAAAAGACATCAAGAAATTTGGCCAGAGTTAAAAACGCTTTTAAAGTCTTCAGGGATTGAAAATTATAGCATTTACTATGACCAAGAAACAAACTGTGTATATGCTTTTCAAACATGCGAAGAATTAGACTCTCAGGCTTTGGGAGCTAATATTATCGTACAAAAATGGTGGAAATTTATGAGCGACATCATGGAAACCAATTCAGATTTTTCTCCTAAACAATCGAATTTAATCCCTGTTTTTGATTTAAATCAGCCAGAATAAATCGTTTTATACGGTTGATAATATTTGAATGACTTGTTTGAGATAGCTAATTATAGCTTGGTCCCATTGCAGTCGAATTACAATGTAAATCGGAATAGCGCCTAAAAGAGATTGTAAAAAAGAAATTCTGACTTTTGCCCAGGTATTTACATATTCATGAAGCGCTGTAGCATTATTTGTTTCTAGATGCTTTAAAAGACTCAAAAGTTCTGGGTCATCAAGGTATTTTTGTTTTATTTTTTGATTTTCATAGAGTTTAAGTCGTAGATGATCATTTTCAAGAAAGAGATTTGGAAACTGTTTCTTTTTCTTTAAAAAGTATAGATCAGCGGCAAAAAGAAGAAGTCTTATGACTAAAACTATTATGAGGTATACAATAAACTCTGAAATAAGTTCTGAGTAATTGAAATTGGCTAGATAATCAAAAAGCAACATGTGATAAAAACTTCTTTGACCCAATAAAATATAAATCAAACTCATGTTTACCCAAAAACTATAGTCATTTTAGATAAAAAGCTCAAACGATAGGGTGTTGTGATAATCTACTGACCTAACGGTGAGAATTGGTACATTTCATTTTTTATTCCGTTTTCTCGCATTATTTCTGCTCTTTCAGGAGTGGCCATTAGGGTCAACATCTTTTCAAAATCTACATCAAATAACAGAGCTACGTAGTTGTAATCATCAACTTTACTAATGATCGATCGAGATTCATCGCAACATTCAGCCCTTGTTTCTGAGCCATTTAGCCATTCCTTGTGAACTGCTTCGTAAGTAGTTTTAAAGCTTCCTTTAATTAAAATATTCATTTGATTTTAGTTTATGTACAATATAGACAAGCTCAAAAATTCTAGCAAACCCTAATTGTGTCCACATGATGTAGGTACAGAGTTAAAAAGAGGAGTCAATACTTGAATAATTTCCAGAATGCATTGACAAAATTTGTAGGGAGTTGTTTTTTTAAAAAGTATTTAATCTAAATAAGTTGTAAAAAGAAAAGAGCATAACAAACGTATGCTCTTTATGATCGGATTTGATTAAAATCTAATGATTAAATTCTTCACATGTGTATTTCTCACTTACTTCGAACTTGTGAAACGAGCAAGACTTAGCGTTGTCATTAAAATTAGAACAGTTCACACAGCTGTTACTCAATTGTAAATTTTCCATAATATTCGTTTTATATAAAAATAGAATTTTTTTTCTCTAAATCGTTGATAATGTGATAATTGTTATTTGGACTAATTAAAAAGAAACCAGGTTTAGAGATGGAATTCGATCAATTTTAAATGTAATTTTTGAACATTAGGAAGTGCGTCATCTATTGTTTGACAATGGTATTAATAAAAAAACCCTAGTGTTTACTAGGGATAAATGTTTTCGGCTAGAGTGATTTACATTATAAATAGTATTCGAGCCTCAATAAAATTAGTAAAGTCTTTTAAATTATAGCAAAAAATTGTGCCTAACCTTGACTTTATTTATATGATTTTAATTTAAATTTAGAGGAATCTTAACTGATTGTGATGTCAATTTATATACCTGTTATTTTTGTCTCTGCTTTATATTACGCGATTGGACATTTCATGAATAAAGAAAATGCCAAAATTTTATTGGCGGGGTACAATTTTATGACAGATGAAGAACGAAAAAAGTTTGACATAGAGAATTACCTGGTGTCTTTCAAGACCTTCTTTAAAAACCAAGCTATATACTCTTTTATTATATTTCAAATTTGTTATGTGCTGATGGATAATAAAAAATCAGTCATTCTATGGAGTTTATACATAATCATTGCACTTGTTTATTTCTTAGTTAAATCAAATAAAATAAAACGCATTGATTAATCAATAAGGTATTTACCCATCAATATCTATGTAGTCTTATTAATATGAGTCGTAATCCTAACCATAATAATTTCATTGGTTATGTCATCACTTGTTTTGCCTGTTTTTTTGGAGCTGTTACAGCCTCTTTGTCAGAATATGAATACAACTACTTGCTTGTTGTCCCTAATCTTGTATTCAGTATAGGTATGGGGTATAATGCCTTTAAATATTTCAAGAAGAATAAGAAATGAACCTTGTGTCCCTTAAGATAATTTATATTGCAAGCAACATTTACAGAATCCTCGATGAGCACGAAAAATAAATTATTCGACCACATTTTTGGAAAAAAAAGAGAGCCGAAAAAAAAAGCAAGATTTAAAGGTCTAGTATGGATAATCTTTGGTTTGTTAGGCATATTCGGTTTATTGGATAGTCTTGATTTATTACCTCTTATTGATTTATCACAGATTGACTTAACACAAGTAAAAGTTTTTTTAGAAAACTATCGAACAGAAATTGAAATGTACAGTAAACCTGTCTTTTTTGTTTTCCTGGTAATTTTCTGTTTTAGAAGAGCTCGAAGATACTGGTGATCTATAAGGCATTATTCTGTTCTCAAAATTATTAGTAGAGAAATTTAGTGTTAGTTTTTGATGGGTAGTGGATAATGTTCAAGCTGAATTCTTGAGGTATTTTGAGGGTGAAAGAGACTTTAATAATCAAATTGAAAAAGAACAACGAGACTCTGAACTAAAGGATTAATTTTTGGCTACTTTTAAGGTCTAGTGCTTATGTTTCTGATATTATGAATAAAATTTATTACAAAATTGCAGTTGGGTTAACAATATTAAACCTTGTTGAATTGGCTGTTAGAAAATTTAGTCACTTTGATTTTTTAATTCCAAGACCTGTAAAAGCAATTTCAGTAACATTAGCTCTTTTGCTATTTGGTATACATTTCTATAAAAATAAAGAGTAGTATTCACTTTGTGTTTAAGACACTTTGAACTTATTTCTACTCGAAAAGTACTAAGGAGTATGCCACCTTCTCTTGAACAGTAAAATTCATTTTCTCTCATCCATAATTGGTAAAATCGATTTTTAATTTATTGTATTGAATCTATCGATCTAGAGGAGTGGGTTGATGTTTGGGCATATCTGATAATAGAATTTACAATCTAAATAGTTGCCTATTTAATGGATATATGATGAACATCAAAAAAGAGGCCGCTAAATAGGAGAAACTAACACACGGTAACCTAAATAACGGCCTCGAACAAGACAAGTGTTCAGTTAACCAAAAACACTATCAAACAAAGCGTAAAAACAACTTGTCTAGCAATTCAGATAATTTCGTGGTGTAGGATTTAAAGCTCATTGTTATATGATTTGATGATTTGGTATACTAAAAGTAGTGTAATTCATCGATGATTTTGTGCATTTCATCGATATTCTCAAGTATTGAACTTGTTTCAAGAGATGTTGTTAATCGTTCAAGTTAAAATCAATTTCAATGCTATATTTTGAGTTTTTACGCTGTTTTGTTAGAGATTTAGATTTAAATATTGCGAATAAAATAAGCCCTCAGTGTTAACTTAGGGCTTATTTAATGACTAGATTGGTTTACATTACAAATGTTATTATTCCAGTCTTTCTAAATATAATAAAAGCATTCAATTGCATTAATCACAACATAAACCTTCTGTTAAAGTCACACCCATTCGTTCCGCCCGACAATTATTGTTATAGGTAATACTATCCTACAGAGAATTTAAGAGCATTTTATTAGATGAACAGTTGTTAATGTTAAAGCGGGTTCGAATTAAGGTGCAAATACTCGTGAGATAGTAGCGAAGGGCTCAATAATTCTTAAGGCTAAGTTAAAGTAAGAGCTGAAGTTAATTTGTACAAGTATATTTGAGCTATGAACAAGAAGTGGTTTTCGTATACCATAGGTTTGATGTGTTTAGCCCTTGCGGGTATTGTTGTCGTTCAAGTGTATTGGATGCAAACGGCATTCCGTTCTAAGTCAGAGGAATTTTCTAATGTAATTTCTGATGTTTTAAACTCAACGGCTGAAAATGTAGAAGCTAAGGAGCGCAAAAGATATTACGACAAACTCGCTTTTTTAATCGACAGTATTGGAGATCCGCAATCTCAGCAAATTCAGAATTTCTTTTTTATCGACAGAAGTCTTACCGATGAGGAAATTCTTTTTTACTCCCACGGTATTTTAAAAGAGGGTTATGACATGCCATCTACTTTTCTCGATGACAAAGGACAGTTGATTCGCGACACCTCGACCATTTATAATTACACTTCTACCCGCACCAAACGAATTTTTAAGGCGAGTTCTGCTTTAGACAACAATGAAACCTATCTAGAGCCTGTTGAGGTTTTGGAGAAAATAGGAGGGTTGACTAAAATGGAGAAAGCCCAATATGATGATGTCTTCATGGAAGCGGCTAAAACTATTCCCATTCACAATAGAATTGAGGTTGAAGACCTGTATCAAGCCATTGAAAGTGAATTGAAAAATAGGGGTATTGATTCGAGCTTTGAATTTGGAGTTGAAAGTATGCAGTTTCCAACATTGGTCAGAAGCGAGCAATTTGATTTTAAGAGCGAAAATTTATACAAGGCTCCAATCTTTAAAGATAGTGAAGGGATGACAGACTACACTTTGGCCTTGTTTTTTCCTGATCGTAAAGAATTTCTACTCTCTGAAATAGCTAGTCTTGTGACTCTTTCTGTCGTCTTTACTACAATTATTGTTATTGTTTTTATCATTTCTATATATCAACTAGTCACTCAAAAGAGAATTTCTGAAATTAAAAGTGACTTCATCAATAATATGACGCATGAATTCAAAACACCGATTGCGACCATCAATTTGGCTGTGGAATCTATAAAAAATCCTATCATATCATCAGATAAAGAAAAGCTAGATCGGTATTTACAAATGATTAGAGATGAAAATAAGAGAATGCACGCTCAGGTAGAAAACGTTCTTCAAATATCTAAGTTAGAAAAAAGACAGTTTGAAGTTGAGAAAGAAGAATTGAGTATTCATGAAATCATATCAGAGGCGGTAGTTCATGTTGAATTACTTATCGACCATAGAAAAGGGCTTCTCGAAAAAAAATTAATAGCAGATCGAGATGTCATTAAAGGTAATGCACATCACTTGACCAATCTCATTGTCAACATTTTAGATAATGCAGTCAAATACTCTGATCAAGAATTGTATATAGGGATACAAACCTACAACGAAAACCATTCTGTAGTGGTTAGAATTGAAGACCACGGAATGGGTATGACAAAAGCCGTATCAAAGAAAATATTTGAAAAGTTTTACCGCGAACATACAGGCAATGTACACAATGTAAAAGGGCACGGATTGGGTCTTTCTTACGCGAAACACATTGTTGATTTACATAATGGCTCAATTTTTGTGGAAAGTGAAAAAGGAAAGGGTAGCGTATTTTTTGTAAAATTCCCTTTGACTTAAATCTTATACCTATGGAAGAAAAAAGAAGAATATTATTAGTAGAAGACGATCCCAATTTTGGAATTGTTTTAAGGGACTACTTAGGAATGAATAATTTCGAGGTTGTGCTGGCTAAAAATGGTATGGAGGGGTTTGAAAAATTCAAAAAACAGGAGTACGACGTCTGTATATTAGATGTCATGATGCCTTATAAGGACGGTTTTACACTCGCACGTGAAATTAGGCAGCAAAACCAGCATGTTCCAATAATATTTTTAACGGCCAAAACAATGAAAGAAGATGTTTTGGAGGGATATAAGGCAGGAGCAGATGATTATTTAAATAAACCTTTTGATTCTGAGGTTTTGCTGGTAAAGATCAAAACAATACTCGAACGAAAGTCAATTAATAATCAATCTGTTCAATCTAAACAGTTTGAATTTGAGATTGGAAATTTTCAGCTCAATAGTAAACTGAGATTTTTGAGTTATTCTGGAGAGGAGCCTATTAAGCTATCACCTAAAGAGAATGAGTTGTTAAAATTACTAGCACTTCATTTAAACGATTTAATGCCAAGGGAACTTGCATTAACTCAGATATGGAGAGACGATAATTATTTTACTTCTAGAAGTATGGATGTGTATATAGCCAAACTGCGCAAGTACCTCAAAAAAGATGAAAAGGTTGAAATACTCAACATTCACGGTGAGGGATTTCGACTTGTTGTAAACCCTGATTAATTCTTAAGTTCCGTATAATTCAAACAATACGGCATTGCACAAAGTTTCAACTGACTCTTCTGTGTTTAAGTGTAATGCATCTTCGGTTGGTTCATAAGTGTCTAATTGGCTTTGTAGTAAACTTGCGGGCATAAAGTGACTTTTTCGTTCTTGAAGTCGCGTTTGAATTACTTCAGCATTTGCTTCTAAACAAACCCAATTTATTTTGTTTTTAACCTCTTTTTCAAGAATCCTTTGGTATTCATGTTTCAAGGCTGAACAGGCGAGTATTAATCCATGTGCTGTCTCACTCTTTTTGATATGTGTATTGAGGTCCAGTAGCCACGGTAATCTGTCTTGATCATTGAGCGGCACACCTGACTTCATTTTTTGTTTGTTGGCTTCGGGGTGAAAGTCATCTGCATCTGAAAATGGAATCGCGGTTAATTCGGATAATTTTTGACCTAAAAAGGTTTTACCCACGCCGCTCACACCGGTTAGAATCACTATTTTAATCTTATTTTCTATTCGGGATTTAATTTTTTGGAGTTGTTGACTTCTTGACATCTCAAAACCAACCCAATGAATATCTTCGTTTTTACGGTACCAAGTTAATTGTCTTTTAGCGTATCGACGACTGTTTTTTTTGATTTCTTCAACAGCATTTTCACGACTGATTTGATGGTCAAAAAATGACAATATTTCTTTGTAACCTACTGTATTCAAAGCGTTTAGATTTTTGTATCGAACTAAGCCTTGAACCTCTGTAAAGAGCCCGTCATTTACCATTAAATCAACACGTTCATTAATTCTACTATATAACAGGGCTCGTTCTATTTTAATCCCAAAATGAAGAATTCTGTAGGGTAGTTTATTTGAAGACTTATTCAAAAAACTTGAATAAGGACTGTTGGTACTTCGACATACTTCAAGTGCTCTTATGAGTCTATGAGGATTATTGAGATCAACTTTATCAAAGTATTCAGGATCTTTTTGCTTTAATTCGTCTTGCAGCGATTTAAGCCCCTCTTTTTGCAGTTGGGCGTTGAGATCATGTCGAATACTAGACGGTATTTTTGGAAAGTCATCAATGCCGTTAATTAAGGCATCCATGAATAAGGCGCTTCCTCCAACAACCACGACAAATTCATGTTTTATAAATAAAGAATCTAAGATTGTTCTCGCTTCTTGAATAAAATCTCCAAGGGTATAAACTTCACTGACTGATTTGTGCTGTATAAGATGGTGCTTGACTTCTTTTAATTCGCTTTCACTGGGAACGGCTGTACCAATGCTCATTTCTTTATAAAACTGTCGACTGTCGACTGAAATAATTTCTGTTTGATAGGTTTTGGCAAGATCAATCGCTAAGCTTGTTTTTCCTGATGCAGTAGGACCAGAGATACATAGAAGTGTTTTCATAATTCATCTCCGCATTTAAAGCAGAATTGTGCATCATCTTCATGACCTTCTGCACTGCAGTTTCTACAGGCTTGAGTGTTTTGTTTGGTATATTTTTGGTTTAGAGAGGCTGTTACGATTCCTGTAGGTACAGCGATAATCCCGTATCCTAAGATCATGACCATAGTCGCAATAAATTGCCCTAAAGGTGTTTGAGGTGCTATATCGCCATATCCTACCGTCGTTAAAGTGACTACGGTCCAATAGATTGATCTTGGGATACTGCTAAAACCTGAGCTTTCTGGCTCTATGATATACATCAAAGTACCTAATAGAATTGCCAAAATGCATACGGTATATATAAAAACTAGAATTTTGATTCTGCTGGCTCTCAGGGCTTGGCCTAGATGTGATGCGGCGCTTGTAAATTGTACAATTTTAAGAATTCTAAAGATTCTCAAAAGCCTAAGGGTTCGAACGGTGATCAAGGCGTGATATCCGGTTGTAAATAAAGAAATATAGAGTGGGAGTGTAGCTAATAAGTCAATAATACCATAAAAACTGAAGATGTAGGCTTTCGGTTTTTTGACTGATAGGATTCTTAGTACATATTCAACGCTAAAAAAAATTGTGATGCTCCACTCAATGACTTTAAAGACCTCTTGATATTGCGCATTGATACTTTCAACACTCTCTAACATTACGGTCACTAGACTGCTGAGAATTAATACGATTAATACGATGTCAAATAATTTGCCAAGTGGAGTGTCGGCCTCAAATATTACTTCGTGTATTTTTTCTCTAATCTTCAAGGAGTTGAATGTCGTATTTCTCTGGATTTTCTTTGAATTTTTGTTCGATGAGCTGACCATAAACAGCTAGATCTTGCTCAATTTTAATCAAATTTTTTTTAAGAATCTCAATTTTATTGATTTGATAATTCAATTTACAGACACCGAAGTAACTCAGTGCTCCATTTTCAATAAAATAAATATAATTCTGAGCAGAGGTATTTTCTTTCTCTATGATCAAAAAAATCTTGTGCTTGTCTAGTAGTCTAATTTTGTTGTTTTCTGGGGTATTTTTTTTTACTGCATTTAAATTAAATCGACCATTTGTTTCATGAATAAATTTAATATTGCGAAACAACTCATTTGTAATTAGTTGTTCTATGATATGCTTTGTTTTCTTTTGTAAAGACATATCTTTTTTGGACTTTGACGCAAACTTTTTACTCAGTGTTGTTTTGATGTTTTTACTTTGTCCAGTGTATAGCAAATTCTCGTCTTTGCCATATAAATAGAAGATGCCTGCTTTTTCACTGAGATTATTTATTAGATCTATTTGCTTTTGGCTTAAATGAAAATGCTCGTTTTTCTTGATTAGAGATTTTGAAATTTCCTTGGTGGTATCTTTTTGAAGTAGAATTTTAAACAATTCGAGTGTCGCTTGAGCGTCCCCAGAAGCTCTATGTCGATTGCTCACTGCTATACCCAATGCCTTTACCAACTTGCCTAGACTGTGAGAATCGGCCTCTGGAATTAACTTTTGTGATAATTCAACCGTGCATAGGGTTTCTTTTGTAAAATCATAACCAAGTCGGTCGAACTCTAACTTTAAAATCCGATAATCAAAACTGGTATTATGAGCAACAATAACACAGTCTTTGGTAATTTCAATGATGCGTTTGGCTACCTCGTAAAATTTGGGTGCATTTTTGAGCATTTTGTTTGAAATTCCTGTCAGTTTTACGACAAACTCCTGTATTTCCCTTTCAGGATTGATGAGTGATTGAAAGTAATCGATTTCCTGGCTCCCGTCAAATTTATGAATAGCAATTTCAGTTATCCCTTCTTCATTATAGGCTCCTCCAGTGGATTCGATGTCTAATATGGCAAAATAACGATTCAATGATGATAATTTCGTGCCCCGAATATACGACTACCCACTCTGATCATATTACTCCCGCAATCAATGGCGAGCTGATAGTCTCCACTCATACCCATTGACAAAATTTCTAGATTTTTGAAATCTATTGCTTTTTCTTTAAAGAGTTGAGCCAAATATGTGAACTCCGACTTTAATTGGACTTGGTCATTGGTAAAAGAAGCCATTCCCATTAAGCCTTTTATGTTTACGAATTCAAAATCTTCAATCGAAGTGAGTATTTCATCTAGTTCGCTAGCGGTCAAGCCGAATTTGTTTTCTTCTTGCGCAATATGAATTTGTAAAAGGCAATTTATTTTCAGGTTTAATTTACTTCCCTGTTTATTTATTTCCTTGAGAAGCCTTAAACTATCAACCGAGTGAATTAAAGAGATAAAAGGCGCAATATATTTAACCTTGTTACGCTGCAGGTGACCTATCATATGCCACTGCACATCATCAGGTAACTCCTCGTGCTTTTCTACGAGTTCTTGTACTTTATTTTCTCCAAAGATTCGTTGACCTGCCTCATAAGCTTCTTTTAAATCTTCAAAAGGTTTAGTCTTTGATACGGCTACCAAGGAGACGTTCTTCGGAATCTCACTAATGATATGTTCTAAATTCTCACGTATAGCCATTATTAGAAATAGGATTAAATTAATTGTTAGGGTCTAGTTTCCTGAATAGTTTAACTGGTTTTTTATTTTTGAGATGATTTCTAAGGCAACCTTTAAAGCCTTGGTGCCGTCCTCTAAAGTTACTAAGGGTGAACGCTTTAAATGAATTGCCTCGGCTAAATTTTCAAGTTCATCAAGTATGGCGTTGTTCATTTCTGTCTTTGGTTTTTCGAAATGTAAAATTTTTGTTTCACCTTCGGCATTAGTCAAGGTCATTTGATAGGGATCTATTGTCTCGTCGGCCTTAGGACTATCAATTTTAACGATTTCACTTTCTTTTTCTAAAAAGTCAATACTGATGTATGCATCTTTTTGAAAAACCCTGGTTTTCCGCATATTTTTTAAAGATATTCTGCTCGCGGTCAAATTAACAACAGATTTATTTTCAAATACTAATCTAGCATTGGCAATATCTGGAGACTGAGAGAGCACGCAGGCTCCACTTGCATGCACTTCTGCTAAACTTGAGGATATCATACTCAAAACGATTTCGATATCGTGAATCATTAGATCCATTACAACAGACACATCTGTTCCTCTTGGATTGAATTCAGAGAGTCGATGCGTCTCAATAAACATCGGATTATCGATGATGTCTTTTACTGACCTTAAGGCAGGGTTATATCTTTCAACGTGCCCTACAGCCCCTATAACACCGTTTTCTTTGGCGAGTACCATCAATTCTTCGGCTTGCTCTAGATTTAGTGTTATCGGTTTTTCTATAAAGAGGTGCTTTTTGTATTCAAGTGCTCTTTTCGCAATGTCAAAATGGGTGAGTGTTGGAGTTACTATAACTGCAACATCAATTTCGTTTAAAAGTGCATCTTGTGATGAATAAAATTTATATCCAAAGGTTTCTTGAACTTCAATTGCATGTGATTCATTATTGTCATAGAATCCAACTAACTCATATTTAGAAGATTCCTTTAATAATTTTAAATGAATCTTTCCTAAATGACCTGCTCCAAAAACACCTGCTTTTAACATAGAATTATTTTTCTGCAAAAATAGCCATATAAGTAGAGTTAACAATGTTTAATTTTGTCTCACACATTTTAGGAAATGCTGAGAAAAGACGAATTAAAACATCAGGGAATGCGTAATCATTTAGTTGCAGAACTTAAAGCTAAAGGGATTACAGATGAGAATGTTTTACAAGCGATTGCTAAGGTTCCACGCCATCTTTATTTAGACAGCAGTTTCGAGGCCCATGCGTATCAAGATAAGGCTTTTCCCATAGGAGCAAATCAAACCATATCTCAGCCTTATACAGTAGCCGTCCAAAGTTCGTTATTGGATGTAAAAACTGGAGATAAAATTTTAGAAGTTGGTACCGGATGTGGTTATCAAACAGCCGTCCTCATTGCATTAGGGGCAAAGGTATATACTATTGAACGGCAATTAGAATTGTTCAAGAAAACCAAACTATTCTTTCAGCAAATGCCTTATAGACCAAAAAAAATGATTTATGGAGACGGATATATTGGTTACGCTGAACAGGCTCCTTTTGATGGTGTTATTGTAACTGCCGGTGCTCCTCAGCTTCCCGAAGCCTTGCTAAAGCAGCTAAAATTAGGAGGGCGATTGGTCATTCCAGTTGGAGAGGGGAATACACAGCTCATGCACAGATATATTAAAACCGCAACTACAAAATTCACCAAAAGTCTTCATGGTGAATTTCGTTTTGTGCCTCTACTCGAAGACAAAGAAGGCTTGAACTAAACTTCCTTTTTCTTAATACGATCGAGTGTTCGCTTGTTGTCTCTATCTTTTATAGTTTCTCGCTTATCGTATAATTTTTTCCCTTTTGCCAGAGCGATTTGCAGTTTAGCTAAACCTTTTTCGTTTAGGTATAAGCGCAAGGGGATAATAGCTATTCCTTTTTGAGACACTTCTTTGTGTAATTTTCTGAGCTCTCTTTTTTGCAGCAGCAACTTTCTAACTGCTTTTGGCTGATGATTGTAATGATTGCCATGAGAATACTCATCTATTTGCATATTGACTACAAAAAGTTCAGTATTTTGATTGAACTCACAAAAACTATTCGATATGTTGGCTTTACTCAGGCGAATAGATTTAATTTCAGTACCTGCAAGTACAATTCCAGCTTCATAAGTGTCAAGTATCTCGTATTCAAATCTCGCGCGCTTATTTTTGATATTTACTTGTTGAATGCCCATGAATACTGCTAAGCTGTGAATTAAGCGCTAGTTATTTTTTTGCGAATTCGATTTGAATAAGATATTCCAAATATTGAGCCGAATTCTTAAAGTATTTTGAATCTGAAGTTATAATGCTAGAAATTACACCTCCATTTAAAATCGTGTAAAATTGCTTTGCGTATTGCATTGCGGGCAATTTCAATTTGAATTCACCCTTGATTTGGCCTTGCTCAATTACATGAGCAATATGTCCTTCGATAGAATGATGCACTTCTTTAATTGCTTGTGATAGTGTAAAGTTGTTATGTTTGGCATCCGCCCCAGCGCTTACAATAGGACACCCTCCTAACTCTTCTATTATTAAATTATACGATTTGTAAAAATTGATAAGCGAAAACATTCTAGACATTGAAGTTTCACCTTCTTGTAAGGCATTAATAATATGTTTGAGTAATATGTTTTTGGAGTATTCAAAAGCGGACAGGGCCAGTTCTTCCTTGTTTTCAAAATTGCCATAAAGTGCTCCCTTTGTTAAACCTGTTGCCTCGGTAATTGCACTTAAACTCGTACCGTGATATCCGTATTTATTAAATAGGGGAGCTACGGTTTCTAAAATAAACTGTTTTGTTTTTAAGGATTTACTTATTTGCATGGGCTAGCTAGAGATTTGAGTTCTAAATACCAATCGGTTATCAAAGTTATCTAAAATTACGCCTCCTTTTGATTTTATATCGCCAGAAAGAATTTTTTTTGAAAGAGGACTAAGTACTTCCTTTTGTATAATGCGCTTTAACGGTCTAGCTCCGTATTGCATGTCATAGCCCTGTTCACTCAGAAAAGTAACGGCCTCTTCTGTAAATTGCAGATCGATTCCCTTTTCTTTTAAAGTGTGAACAAGTTCTTCTAATTGAAGACTTGTAATTACTGAGATGTCCTCAGGTGTTAAGGGTGTAAAAAGCGTTATTTCATCAATTCTATTTAAAAACTCGGGTTTCATGTGTTGTTTTAGCTCATCTTGAACTTTATTTTGAATCATTTCGACCTCTTCAGAATTAAAAGAGTTTTCCGCTGACAAGGCGCTCCAATAATTTGAACCGATATTAGAGGTCATTATAACTATAGTGTTTTTAAAATCAATGAATCTTCCCTGACTGTCTGTGAGGTGGCCTTCATCTAAAACTTGAAGTAAAATATTGAAGGTGTCAGGATGGGCTTTTTCAATTTCGTCTAGCAATACGATGGAATATGGTCTGCGCCGCACTGCTTCGGTCAGTTGGCCACCTTCATCGTAACCCACGTATCCTGGAGGTGCACCAATAAGACGACTTACACTGTGCTTTTCCTGGTATTCACTCATATCGATTCGTGTTATAGCATTTTTGTCATTAAACAAATAAGAAGCTAGTGTTTTAGACAACTCTGTTTTGCCTACACCGGTTGGTCCTATAAAAAGAAAAGATCCAATAGGCTTATCTACGGGATTCAGACCAGCTTTGTTGCGTCTGATTGCTTCAGAAACAGCTTCGACTGCATTTTTTTGTCCAATTAACTTTTGGTTTAAGTGTGTTTCAAGCTGAAGTAATTTTTCTATTTCACTTGACATTAATTTATGTACAGGAATACTTGTCCATTTTGAGACAATTTCAGCGATATCCTCACTATTCACTTCTTCTTTGATAATGTTTTGCTCTTGATTACGGTCAACATCGAGTTGAAGATTTTTTAATTTGCCTTCCAATTCTTTGGAGGTTCCGTACCTTATTTTTGCAACTCTTTCGTAATCGCCTTCTCGCTCGGCTTTTTCTGCTTCTGCTCTTAATTTTTCGAGCTCTTTCTTGGTACTTTGAATTTGATCAATTTTGTCGCGTTCACTGCTCCACTTCGTGAATAATAGTGTTCTTTTTTCTTGTATTTCTGCTAATTCAGTGTTGAGCAGTTTTGTTTTTTGCTCATCTTTTTCCTTTTTAAGTGCCTGTATTTCAATTTCAATTTGTGTAATTTTTCGATCTAAATCGTCTAATTCTTCGGGTTTTGAATTGATTTCCATTCGAATTTTGGAGGCAGCCTCATCCATCAAATCAATAGCTTTATCTGGCAAAAAACGGTCTGAAATATATCTAGATGACAAGTCTACGGCTGCGATTAGAGCATCATCTTTGATTCTGACCTTATGATGTGTCTCATATTTTTCTTTAATACCACGAAGAATTGAAATTGCACTTTCTCTATTGGGTTGATTTACAATTACCTTTTGAAATCGGCGCTCTAGAGCCTTGTCTTTTTCAAAATACTTTTGATATTCATCTAGAGTAGTGGCGCCCACAGCTCTTAATTCACCTCGGGCTAGGGCGGGTTTGAGGATGTTAGCGGCGTCCATTGCACCTTGACCTCCTCCTGCGCCAACTAGGGTGTGTATTTCGTCTATAAATAAGATAATTTCTCCTGAATGCTCAGTAACTTCTTTAATGACGGCTTTTAATCGCTCTTCGAATTCTCCCTTGTATTTCGCGCCAGCAATTAAAGCGCCCATATCAAGGGCATAAACTTTTTTACTTTTTAGATTATCTGGAACATCCCCATTTACAATGCGCTGTGCAAGTCCTTCAGCGATAGCTGTTTTACCTACACCTGGAGCTCCGACTAAAATAGGGTTGTTTTTAGTTCGTCTAGATAAGATCTGCAAAACACGCCTGATTTCTTCCTCTCTACCAATTATGGGATCTAATTTACCCGAATCTACAAGTGCATTGAGGTCGCTTGCAAATCTATTGAGTTGAGTACGTGTTTTTTCTTTCTTAGACGTATTGGTTTCTTTTTCTTTCATTGTTTTTTCTAGTGTGTTAAAATCGACTCCAATTTCACTCAAGATTGTTTTTAAACTTTTACTATAGCTGAGCAGTGCAATAAAAAAAGAAGGTAGATTTACCTGATTTTGATTTATTTTTCGAGCATTAGCCATGGCTTTTTGGAGGATTTGCACCGATTCATTGGAGAATTGTATTTCTGCTGAATTTGATTGAGGTCTTGATTTAAGATCATCTTTAACAGCTTGAATACTTTGTTCAATTATTTCTTTTTTGAGATATAATTCAAGAACTTCGTATTCTTGTTCATGCATAGCTAAAAACAAGTGTTGTGGCTCGGTGAGTTTATGATCATAGGATTGGGTTATGATTTGTGCTTCACCTATAATATGTTGAACTTTTGGTGTAAACGATTGTGCATTCATAAGTTTTTTACACCAATAAAATCAAAAAGAATTCCATTTTGAGATTACACTCAAAAGAAGACTTTTTGTCAGTATTTGATTAAAATTTTAAGTCATTTTGACACTATGAGTTGGTTTTTTAAGAAGAAAAAAGAGGAATTGGAGCATACAAATGATCTTCACAAGGAGTATATAGAACTTTCTTATGAGCAACCCCAGGTTTTGTTTAAGCACTCCCATAAATGTGGAACGAGCACTTGGGTATTACGAGAATTTAAACAGATGCTAGATAGCGTGGACTGTTCTTTTGATTTTGTACTTATTAATGTATTTGATAAGCGCTCTCTATCTAACGAATTAGCCCGTGTATTGGAAATTCCGCACCAATCACCTCAAGTACTAGTTCTCAAAAACGGGAAAGTCGTTGACCACGCTTCTCATGGAGATATTTTACAATTGAATGTAACCCAGCTTTTGTGTTGATAAATTGTGAATTTAGGGTCTAAACAAAATCAAACTACTACCAAATTAGAATGTACTTTTGTCGAAAATAAAATGACATGAATAGGGATCAAGAGTTATTTTCTCTAATTGAGAGTGAAAAAAACAGACAATTAAGAGGAGTTGAATTAATTGCTTCAGAAAACTTTACCTCCGAGGCGGTCATGGAAGCGACCGGTTCTGTTTTGACCAACAAATATGCTGAAGGATATCCTGGAAAGAGATATTACGGTGGTTGTGAAGAGGTAGATAAGGTCGAAAACCTCGCGATCGAAAGAGCAAAACAACTTTTTGGAGCGGTATACGCAAATGTTCAACCTCATTCTGGGTCTCAGGCGAATGCTTCTCTTTTTCATGCGGCCTTAAACCCTGGAGATACTATTATGGGATTTGACTTATCTCATGGAGGTCACCTCACACACGGATCGCCGGTTAATTTTTCTGGGCGTTTGTACAAACCTGTTTTTTACGGAGTGGATCAAGATTCTGGTCTTTTAAATTACAATACCATAGAAGAAATTGCCAAAAAAGAAAGACCAAAATTAATTATTGCTGGTGCTTCAGCCTATTCAAGAGATATGGATTTTGAAAAGTTTCGTCAGATTGCTGACGGAGTGGGTGCCTTACTCATGGCTGATATATCTCACCCCTCGGGTTTGATTGCCAAAGGAATTTTAAACGACCCTATTCCGCATTGTCACTTCGTTACTACAACTACGCATAAAACCTTGAGAGGACCAAGAGGAGGTTTGATTTTAATGGGAGAAGATTTTGAAAATCCAATGGGAATTAAACTTAAAAATGGAACTGTGCGCAAGATGTCGTCATTAGTTGATTTAGCGGTATTTCCAGGAAATCAAGGAGGGCCTTTAGAACATGTAATTGCTGGTAAAGCTGTGGCCTTTGGAGAAGCTTTAGAAGACCACTTCTTGCATTATATGGTTCAGGTTAAAAAGAATGCCGACGCTCTTGGTCAAGCTCTTATTTCAAAAGGATACCATATCATTTCTGGAGGAACAGATAATCATATGATTCTTATTGATTTAAGAAACAAGGATATCACAGGTAAGGATGCTGAAAAAGCACTTGAATTAGCGGACATTACTGCTAACAAAAACATGGTTCCCTTTGATGATAAGTCCCCATTTGTCACTTCTGGAATTCGTTTGGGAACACCTGCTGTTACTACAAGAGGTTTGGTTGAACAAGACATGAATACCATTGCTGATTTGATAGATCGCGTATTGATGGGTTCAAATGACGACTCATCTATCGCAGCGGTTCGCGCTGAGGTGAATGAACTCATGCAATCAAGGCCTTTGTTTCAGTATACAGAGTTGGTATAATACTGAATCCTTGCTATTCTGATGGAGGGGAAATACGCACCTCGAAGATTTTATTCCAGTTTTTACCTGTAATAAAAAAGCTTTTACGCTCTTTGTGGTACGCAATACCGTTTAGTACAGAATTATTTTCATCCCAATTTTCATCTTTGGTTATTTCTTTTTTTAATTCAGAAAAATTGAGAATACCCTCAATGACACCTGTGTTTTTCGCAATGACCATCACGCTTTCTTTTAAGTAGACATTGGCGAAAATTTTATCATCCACAATTTCAAGTTCATTGGCGTTTTTAAAGAGTGATTTATTGGTTCCTAATTGTATGAAACTTTGTTCCTCTAGAGTTTCAGGAGATAATTTCCAAATTTTTTCGGTGCCATCACTCTTATAAATGAAGTCTTGGTCATGACTTAAGCCCCATCCTTCATTACTTTGATTATAACTAAAATCACCAGTGGGTTTAAGGGTATTTTTATCGTACGTAAAGCCTTTAGACCCTTTCCAGGTAAGCTGAATTAAACGATTATTCAACAGTGTTATGCCCTCCCCAAAATAAGGAGGTTGAAGTTCCTGTTTTTGAAATGTTTCTCCTGTAAATGGATTATAAGCGAAAATATAAGAATTACCCACCTTTCCAGTACTCTCATATAAGGTGTCGCCAACAAACTCTAAACCCTGAGTGTATCTGTTAGTGTCGTGATCATAAGAGGCAATAACTTGGTAATTCCATAGTTTTGCTGGCTTATCGGATAATATTCTGATTTTTTTTCGCAATTCATGCAATTCATTCGAGGCATAGACCTTTACGTCTAAGGAGTGATTGCCAATTTGAACGTTTGGAATTTGTAACTGATTCTCTTTGTACTCTAACTTTTTTTGATTTAAAAAAACACGAATACTATCAATTTTGTATTGTTTATTTGACTCCACCCTAAATTCAATAGAAGAATTTTGTTGAATTGAGTTGAAGTTCGCTTTGCTCTTTATTTTAAAAGCAGACTTTTTATCCTGTGATGCTCCACAACCTATGAGTAAAGCTAAAAAAGCAAGACTAAAAGTGCACATTAATCGTTTCATGATTCCTTTGAATTAATTTCTATTACAAAAGTAAACATACTATATTTGCCGTGGCAAGTCCTACACGACCAGCTCCTGCAGAATCCCCCAGGGTGGGAACACAGCAAGGGTATGCGGTTGTAGCGGTGCGATGTAGGTCGCTTGCCTCTTTTGATGGTTTTAAGGCTTTGTTTCTAAACCCTAGAACAGCTATATTGAATGTCCGCTCAAAAAACCGACCAGCAATGAATAAGTTAAAAGACCTCATCGAAAACAGGGACACCCGTTCTGGTGCGTTGTTCGACTATCTTATCCAAATTTTAATTATACTTTCATTACTGAGCTTTGCAGTGGAGACACTTCCTAATTTAAGTGCAGGTTTCGTGGCTGCCCTAGAAATTTTCGAGTTTATCTGTATCGTAATTTTTACTGTAGAATATCTGTTGAGATTATTGGTGGCAGATAGAGCCCTTTCCTATTTCAAAAGCTTTTATGGACTCATTGATTTGCTAGCCATTCTTCCGTATTACTTGTTTCCTATGTTTGATTTACGGTTTATTCGAGCATTTCGAGTCTTTAGGATTTTCAGAAGTTTGAAGTTAATTCGCTACAATAGGGCGTTAAGGAGGTTTAAAATTGCCTACAACCTCATTCACGAGGAATTGATATTATTTTTCATTTTTATCACTATTATTTTGTTTTTTGGAGCTGTCGGTATCTATTATTTTGAAAATCCAGTTCAACCTCAACAATTTCAATCGGTTATTCATTCCTTATACTGGGCTGTAGTCACCTTAACAACCGTAGGTTATGGTGATATTTATCCTATTACAGATGGAGGAAAAATATTCACGTCTATCATTTTGGTTTTAGGTATTGGCGTAATTACAATCCCTACCGGGCTTATAGCTTCTGCACTTTCCAAGGCTAGAGAAATTGAATTTGACGAAAGGGGTAAATAACTTTTTAAAAGCTTTCAACAGCCAGCCTTATTTTTGATTCAAAGTGTTGGGGTATCCTTACATTTGCAGCATCATTACGCTTCTAGTCAAAACGATTGATTTTGTTGGTTTCAGTGTGATTAAAACGAATTTTTAACGGATCAAAAATTAAATGAGTATAAAGGTGGTTTTGGTGACCGGAGCTTCGTCTGGTATTGGAAAGTCAATTGCTAAAACGCTAAAGCAAAAGGGGTTTATCGTCTATGGAACCGCTAGAAATCCGCAAAATTATACTGATACTGCTATTCCTCTTCTCACCTTGGATGTTACTGATCAGCAAACGATTAATTCATGCATCTCAGATTTACTGGCCAAAGAGGGAAGAATAGACGTGCTTATTAATAATGCAGGTAGAGGAATTAACGGAACTGTTGAAGAAATGCCCATAGAAGAAGCCAAGCATATTTTTGACACCAATTTTTTTGGAGCAGTAGCTGTGGCACAAGCGGTAATTCCGCATATGAGGTCTCAAAAGTCGGGTCACATCGTTAACATTACCTCTATTGCAGGATTTATGGGCTTACCTTTTAGAGGTTTTTACTCGGCTTCTAAATCAGCGCTGAATATCATAACAGAATCAATGAGAATGGAATTAAAGCCATTTGGAATTGAGGTCTGTTCGTTAGCACCTGGTGATTTTGCAACCGATATTGCAAGTAGAAGGTATAATGCACCTATTGCCAAAGACTCTCCTTATTTTGAACGTTACAATAATCAACTCAAACAAATAGACGATCACGTTGACGGGGCAATGAACCCAGAAATTGTAGGAGAGGTGATATATACTATCGTCAACAAATCTGAAGTGAGAGTAAACTATGCCGTTGGCTCTTTTCTTCAAAAACTATCAATTTATCTAAAACGACTGCTACCTTCAAAACTCTTTGAAGCGATGCTATCAAATCACTATAAACAATAAGTTCTTATTATGAAATTTTTTATCGATACTGCAAATCTAGAGCAAATCAAAGAGGCACAGGCCTTAGGAATATTAGACGGGGTAACTACCAACCCTTCTCTGATGGCTAAAGAAGGAGTTACCGGCCATGACAATATTTTAAAACACTACAGAGCCATCTGTGATATTGTTGATGGAGATGTTTCGGCAGAAGTAGTATCTACCGATTTTGAAGGTATGGTTAAGGAAGGTGAGGCTTTAGCCGATCTGCATCCACAAATAGTAGTCAAAGTACCGATGATCAAAGAAGGGCTCAAGGCAATCGCCTATTTTACAGAGCAGGGAATACGCACAAATTGTACATTGGTCTTTTCTGTGGGTCAAGCCTTATTGGCAGCCAAGGCAGGAGCGACTTATGTCTCTCCTTTTATCGGAAGATTGGATGATATTTCTACAGATGGATTGGTTCTTATCGAAGACATCAGAACCGTTTATGATAACTACGAGTATGAAACTCAAATTCTAGCAGCTTCTGTTAGACACACCATGCACATCGTAGAATGTGCAAAGATTGGAGCCGATGTTATGACTGGACCATTAAATGCAATCGAAGGCTTATTGAAGCATCCACTAACCGATAGTGGCTTGGAAAAGTTTTTAGCGGATTACGCAAAGGGTAATTCTTAAGAATTCGACCTAAAACAGTCCTAGAATTCGTTAATTTTGCGCAACAAAAAAAAACGACTATGTTATCTGTCTCTAATTTATCCATTCAATTTGGTAAAAGGGTTTTATTCGATGAGGTGAATGTCAATTTCACTCACGGTAATTGCTATGGAATTATCGGTGCCAATGGAGCTGGTAAGTCAACCTTTATGAAGGTGCTTTCAAAAACCATGGAGCCTACTTCGGGATCTATACACCTCGAGCCGGGTAAAAGAATGTCTGTTTTAGAACAAAATCACAACGCCTACGATCAGTATATGGTATTGGAGTCTGTGGTTATGGGTAATAAGTCGCTTTTTGAAGTTAAAAAAGAAATCGATGCCTTGTATGCTGATTACAGTGATGAGAATGCGGATAGAATAGGGGAGTTACAGGTTACTTTTGAAGAAATGAATGGATGGAATGCTGAAAGTGAAGCTGCAGCATTACTTTCTAACCTCGGTATTTCAGAAGACCTGCACTACACCCAAATGTCTGATATAGACCCCAAACTAAAGGTGCGTGTATTATTGGCGCAAGCCTTATTTGGCAATCCTGATCTTCTCATCATGGATGAGCCTACCAATGATCTTGATTACGATACTATTTCTTGGTTAGAGGATTTTTTGGCACAATACGAACACACTGTTTTGGTCGTTTCTCATGACCGTCACTTTTTAGATTCGGTTTGCACACATATCGCAGATATAGATTTTGGGAAGATTAATCTTTACTCAGGCAACTACACATTTTGGTACGAAAGTAGTCAACTCGCTGCTCGACAAAGAGCACAGCAAAACAAAAAGGCCGAAGAAAAAGCTAAGGAACTTCAGGAATTTATTCAGCGTTTTAGCGCGAATGTCGCCAAGAGTAAGCAAGCTACATCTAGAAAAAAAATGCTCGACAAGTTAAAGGTTGATGACATTAAACCTTCATCAAGGCGCTATCCGGCAATTATTTTTGAAAAGGAGAGAGAAGTAGGGGATCAAATACTAGAAGTAAACGATTTAATTGCACACTCTGAAGACGGAGATGTTCTTTTTTCGAATATTAACCTCAATATGGTAAAGACCGATAAGGTGGCTATCATTTCAAAGGATTCAAGAGCGAGCACTGCCTTTTATCAAATTATCTCAAATCAACAAACTCCCGTTTCTGGGACTTTTAGATGGGGAGTTACTACCACACAGTCTTACCTTCCCTTGGATAACGATTCGTTTTTCAATGATTCAGATATGAATTTGGTGGATTGGCTCAGGCAATATGCCAAAACAGATGAAGAAAAAGAAGAAGTCAACTTAAGAGGATTTTTAGGTAAAATGCTCTTTAGTGGAGAAGAAGCACTTAAAAAGTCTACGGTATTGTCTGGAGGAGAAAAAGTGAGATGTATGTTGAGCAGAATGATGTTGCAGCGCGCCAACGTTTTGCTGTTAGATGAACCTACAAACCACCTCGACTTGGAAAGTATCACAGCATTCAACAATTCACTTAAAAATTTTAAAGGAAATCTTTTGCTGACTACACACGACCATGAATTTGTTTCGACTGTAGCCAATAGAATTGTAGAGTTAACCCCAAATGGAGTTATTGATCGTTATATGAATTTCGACGATTATATGAGCGATAAGACAATAAAAGAGCTCAGAGCGAAAATGTACGCTTGATAGCTGTATTTTAATCGTTTTGAAAATGGAGGTACTTGCTTACTAGGCATTAAAATACTTGGAATTCCATATAAATGGATTGAAATTTTTTCCTAATGCGAAGGCGTAGAAGATTGTAATACCTACAACCCCTTTAAACATAAACATATAAAGGATAAACCATTGGGCAAAACCCTCATCTTTTGAAAATAATCCACTTGGAATAAAGCTTGTTAAAATAAACGACAACAAAGCCAGTGCAATTAAAAGGTGTACAGGCCCTCTCATTGGCCATACAAAGGCTTTGCGATAACGACTCAAATCATTACCCCACTTATGAATAAGATAGTAGTGGCCGTTTCCAATTGGAGCGAATAAAAGAGGGTCATCTTTATCTTCTAACTTAAACAATTTCGAAGGAGCCATCACTTTTAGACCTTGAAGTGTGAGGTCGTGTTCTTTTTCAAGACTACTCATTTTGAGTATCGCTTCTTCAGGCAATTGCGGTTTAAAATATTTGATGTCGAGAAAGCGAAGTCGGTATAATACACAAATTTTCTCTATGTTTTCTAGGGTATAAACACGTGAAGAATCTAAAAGATCGATATTAAAAGCGTTGGATTGGCCTGATTTTGTTAATCTAGAGTTTAAATCCTCTTCGTGTGTAGAGGTTCTCAAGTTTTGATCAGCCATCAGCTTGTCGAATACCTCCTGATGATTTGGTGCTTGAAGTTGTTGTAACTCTTCTTCAATATTGGTCTTATTCCACATACCTCACTATTTTTTTTAAATGTAGAGAATAAAAAATGGAACCTAAAAAATTGTTTAAGGCAAAATTTACCTCAATTCGACATTAAAAGATTCAACTAGTGCTTTGGTAATTCTTCCCATTGTACTGTCAATTTGTTTGTCGGTCAAGGTTTTATGCTTGTCTTCTAGTATAAAGCTTAGCGCATAAGACTTTTTGCCTGCCGGCAGTTCCTTTCCTTCGTAGACGTCAAATAGAGAGACTTCTTTCAATAGTTTTGAAGCAGATTGACGGGCTACTTCTTGCAGTTGTTCAAAACGAAGACTTTCATCAACGAGTAAGGCCAAATCCCTTTTGACTTTTGGAAACTTGTTGAGCTCATTGAACTTGGGCTTTTCGTTTTGACCAGCGAGGTCACAAAAATAATCCCACTCAATAATTGCAGTAAACACCTCTTGTGAGGTATCGTTTTGAGCTATTATATCTGAAGAAAGACATCCAAATTGAGCTATTTTTCGATTTTTGTGTCTTAACTCTAATCCGTATTGAAAAACTTCATTTTGAATAGATGAGGTTTCTTCAATTTCAATTCCAAATCGCTCGAAAAGGGCCATTGTAAGACCTTTAAGATCGAAGAAATTGGTGTTATCATCGGTTGCTACTGCCCAATGAGCTTTTTGTTTTTTTCCTGTGAGATATATGCAGAGTTGATTTTGCTCCACATATTGTTCCTCGTTGAACCCATATGTTTTTCCAAATTCGTAGAGCTTTAGGAGTTGTTGCTGTCTATTAACATTGTGATTAATGACCTGCAGACCTGAGTGAATTAAGTTGTCTCTCATCACATTTAAATCTTGACTCAGTGGATTTAAAATGGAGACCTGTTGGTCGTACAGGTTGTGCTTTGCTGAAATAAGACTGTTGGTCATTATCTCATAAAAACCAAGAGATGACAAGAATGAGGCCGTTTTATCTTGAAAAGATAAATTACCTTGATTTTTGTGATTAACTAAGGAACTATTTAATTTTTGCGCTACGGGAATGTTGTGATATCCATAAACTCTAAGCACCTCTTCAACTACATCAATGTCTCGAGTAACATCCCAGCGATAAAGTGGAATACTCAATCCATACCCTGCTTCATTTACGCTCAACACCTTAATTTCTAGTGCAGTTAGTATTTGTTGAACATCTTTTTCGGGAATTTGAACTCCGGCGATTTTATTGAGTTTTTCGAAACTCATAAAAAACTGAGGTGTTTCAAACTTTTTTGGATATAAATCCTGTAATTCTGAGGATATAACGCCTCCGGCAAGTTCTTCAATAAGAATCGCGGCTTGTTTTAAGGCGTGTTCGGTCAATTCAATGTCAATTCCTCTTTCAAACCTAAAAGAGGCATCAGTACTCAGACCGTGACGCTTTGCTGATTTTCTAGTGGTGACAGGATCGAAGAAAGCACTTTCTAAAAATATAGTGGTGGTTTCTTCAGTCACTCCCGAATGTTCTCCTCCGAATATTCCTGCAAGACACATGGGTTTTTCATTGTCACATATCACCAAGTCTTCTGCGCTTAAACTTCGTTCAACACCATCTAAAGTGGTGAATTTTTCATTTTCATCTGCATTTCGAACAACGACCTTTTGCCCACTTATTTTATCGTAGTCAAAGGCGTGGAGAGGTTGACCTATGGAATGTAAAACGTAATTGGTGATGTCTACGATGTTGTTTATTGGATTAAGACCTATAGCCTTTAGTCTATTTTTTAACCAGTTGGGTGAGTCTGAGACTTTACACTCAGAAATTACAATTCCACAATATCTTGGAGCCGCTTCTGCGTTTAAAACTTCGATTTCTACGCTATGTTCTCTTTTTTCGACGTGAAATTTATTGGTTGAAGGCAAGTTGAAATTACTGGAATTACCTTTAACCTCTAGATAAGCATGTAAATCTCGAGCTACCCCATAATGACTCATGGCATCACAGCGGTTTGGAGTAAGCCCAATCTCATAAACATCGTCTTTTGTAATTTCAAATACTTCTGAGCATGGAGTACCAGCAGTAAGCGAAGAATCTAAAACCATAATACCGTCGTGATCTTCTCCGAGTCCAATTTCATCTTCGGCACAAATCATTCCTTGGCTTAACTCCCCTCGTATTTTACTTTTTTTGATTTTGAAGGATTCTCCAGCGTTGGTATATAAAGTAGTGTTGACCTTAGCCACAACTACTTTTTGGCCCTTTGCAACATTGGGTGCGCCGCATACAATTTGTACAGGCTCTTGTTCACCTATATCAACTTGAGTAACTTTTAGTCGATCGGCATTGGGATGCTGTTCACACGAAAGTACATGACCTACGACAATGCCTTCAAAACCTCCTTTTACGCTCTCAAATGCCTCTACACCTTCTACTTCTAAACCTAAATTGGTCAAAATTTCAGAGGTTTCATCGACATCGAGGTCAAACTCGAGATAATCTTTAATCCACTGGTGAGAAATCTTCATAGACGGTAATTATTGGGGCAAATATAAATAGAACTGCAGTACTAGCGCAGCTCAAAGGTTGAATAAATCATTTACCATTAAATCAATGAGGCGATATGTGACCCAACAGCTTCTGTACCGTAAGTACTGTCTGCATCTAAATCCTTTGTAACCACTTTTGCTTCAAGTGATTGCATAACTGCATTTCGAATAGATGTAGCTTCTTCTTTTAAGTTCAAATGTTCGAGTAACATCGCAGCTGATAAAATGGATGCCACAGGATTGGCAACATCCAGACCTTTAGCTTGGGGATAAGACCCGTGAATAGGCTCAAACAGCGCTCCTTTATTTCCTACTGAGGCAGAGGCTAGAAGTCCGATAGAGCCTCCAATAACACTTCCTTCGTCTGATAAGATGTCACCGAACATGTTTTCGGTTAGAACGACATCAAATTGAGAAGGGTTTAAAACCATTTGCATGGCAGCATTATCTACAAATAGAAAATCAAGCGTAACTTCTGGATAGTTTGAAGCCACTTCTTTGACAACTCGTCGCCACAGTCTTGAAGATTCCAATACGTTTGCTTTGTCAACTAGAGTTACCTTATTTCGTCTTAACTGTGCGGCTTTGAAAGCTAAATGTGCGATGCGCTCGATTTCGTATTGATGATATCCGCACAAATCAGAGGCAAAACTTTTATCTTCTGAGAGCTGTTTTTCTCCAAAATAGATTCCTCCGGTTAATTCTCTGTAGATTACAAAGTCAGTGCCTTTTATGATTTCGGCTTTTAATGGTGCTTTGTCAATCAGGCTAGGATAGCATTCTACTGGACGAATATTGGCAAATAATTCAAGTGCTTTTCTCAAGGCTAAAAGTCCTTGCTCAGGTCGAACCTTTGCACTAGGGTCATTGTCGTATTTTGGGTCTCCAATAGCGCCGAATAAAACAACATCACTATTCAAGCATACATCCACCGTTTCAGGAGGCAGTGGGTTTCCAGTTTCATCAATAGCACAGGCGCCCATTAAAGCTTCTGTGTAATTGAATTGGTGCTGGTATTTGGCTGCAACCTTGTCGAGTACTTTCTTGGCTTGGCTTGTGACTTCAGGGCCGATACCGTCTCCGGCTAAAACGGCAATATTGTAATTCATTAATCTATATTTTTTTCAAATTCGTTGATTTCTGCTTTCTTACTGAGTAAAAAGTCTATATCATCGAATCCATTTATCAAACAGTATTTTTTATAGGGGTCTATTTCAAAAGAACACTCAATATCTAAAACATCTACAGTGCATTTTTGCGCTTCGAGATCTACCTCGATAATGGTTTCTGGATGCGCTTCTAATCGCTCAAGAATAGCATCCAAATCATTTTGGTTAATCTGTATAGGTAAGATGCCGTTATTTAAGGCGTTTCCCTTAAAGATGTCAGCGAAAAAACTAGAGATAACAACCTTGAAACCATAGTCGGCTATCGCCCATGCTGCGTGTTCTCTAGAGGATCCACAGCCGAAATTAGCTCCTGCTACCAAAATTGATCCCGTATATTTTGGATTGTTTAATACAAAATCGGGGTTAGTTTCAGTGTCGTTTAGGTACCTCCAATCTCTGAATAAGTTTGCGCCAAAACCGATTTTATTGGTTGCCTTTAGAAACCTGGCTGGAATGATTTGATCCGTATCGACGTCTGAAATAGGTAAGGGTACTGCTTGAGATTGAAGTTTTGTAAATTTTTCCATATCAATCCTTAGGTTAGTGATGTGATTTTTCCTTCTACCGCTGTCATTGCTGCGATCAAAGGGCTTGCAAGTAAAGTTCTAGCTCCAGGGCCTTGTCTTCCTTCAAAATTTCGATTTGAAGTGGAAACACAGTATTCGTTGGCTGGAATTTTATCTTCATTCATTCCAAGACATGCCGAACAACCAGATTGTCTGATCTCAAACCCAGCCTCTTCAAAAATTTGATTTAAACCTTCTTTCTGAATTTGTGCTGCAACTTGCTGTGAACCGGGTACAATTAACGCGTTTACATTGTCTGCCTTGCGCTTTCCTTTGATATAACTCGCCACAGTTCTAAAGTCTTCAATTCTAGAATTTGTACAACTCCCGATAAACACATAGTTAATAGGCTTGCCAAGGAGTTCTTCTCCTTCTTTAAAGCCCATGTATTGCAGTGCTTTAATTTCGGTTTCATTTTTAGCTGTTGGAATTTGAGCATCTAAGGCCATCCCCATGCCTGGATTCGTTCCATAGGTAATCATTGGAGCGATATCTGCTGCGTTAAAGTGATGTTCTTTATCAAAAATGGCATCCTTATCGGAGTGTAGGGTTTTCCAATAGGCGAGTTTTTCATCCCATACGTCTCCTTTAGGGGCGAATTCCCGGTTTTTTACGTAAGAGAAAGTCGTTTGGTCAGGAGCAATCATTCCTCCTCGTGCACCCATCTCAATGCTCATATTACACACGGTCATTCGACCTTCCATGCTCATTTCTTCAAAAACATCTCCGGCGTATTCTACAAAATAACCGGTCCCCGCGTTGGTACCTAGTTGAGCTATGACGTAGAGAATAACATCTTTTGGTCCTACATTAGGATTAAGCTTGCCGTTCACAGTAATTCTCATGGTCTTTGGTTTATTCATCAAGACACATTGAGATGCGAACACTTGGGCCACTTGAGAAGTTCCAATTCCAAAGGCAATAGTGCCAAACGCACCATGAGTAGAAGTGTGACTATCACCACAAACCATTGTCATGCCCGGTTGTGTTATACCTAATTCGGGAGAGATCACATGAACAATTCCTTGATAGGGGTGTCCTAATCCATACAGCGTAACACCAAATTTTTCACAGTTCTTGGTGAGAGTGTCCACTTGTTTTCTTGAAAGGGCATCTTTGATAGTCAGATGCTGATTAATTGTCGGAACATTGTGGTCTGCAGTGGCAACTGTTTTGTCTGTTCGTGCCATGTCGATTCCTTTTTCTTCGAGCTCTGCAAATGCCTGAGGAGAGGTAACTTCGTGAATTAAGTGTTTGTCAATGTAAAGAATCTGAGGGCCGTCTGGAACAGAATCGACGATATGTGCATCCCAGACTTTATCAAAAAGTGTTTTTCCCATAAAATTTTAGCTTACTGGAGAGGGATTAATGTTTACTTCTTTCATAATGAGGTGAATATCCTCATTGACGATTTCTTTTTTCTTATCAGCATGAGATAAGAAGGTTTGGTAGGCATTGTCGAGTTGAACTTTGCTCAATTCATACCCTATTTCTTTGGCTCTATAGGCCAAAGCTGCTCTTCCAGATCTTGCGGTCAAAATAATTGAAGAAATGTTGACCCCAACATCATTTGGATCAATTATTTCGTAAGTCTCTCGATTTTTGATCACACCGTCTTGGTGAATTCCAGAACTGTGCGCGAACGCATTAGAACCTACAATAGCCTTGTTTGGCTGAACAGGCATTCCCATTTTATCGGAGACCATCTGACTTGTATCATAAAGCAATTTACTGTCAATACTGGTGTCTAAATTTAGACCTGGATGTTGTCGCATAATCATTACAACTTCTTCGAGAGAAGTATTACCGGCGCGTTCTCCAATACCGTTGATGGTGCATTCTATTTGACGTGCTCCGTTTACAACACCTGCTATAGAATTGGCCGTGGCTAAACCTAAATCATTGTGACAGTGGCAAGAAATAATAGCTTTATCGATATTTTTTACGTTGTCAATCAGATATTTAATTTTTTCACCGTATTGCTCTGGTAAACAATAACCTGTAGTGTCTGGTATATTGAGGACTGTCGCACCACTTTTTATAACCTCTTCACAAACCTGTGCCAAGAAAGCGTTATCAGTCCTACCTGCATCCTCAGCATAAAATTCAACATCGTCTACAAAATTTTTAGCATATGCCACTGCTTGTTTTGCGCGTTCAATAATGGTTTTACGGTCTGATTTGAACTTGTGCAATATGTGCGAATCAGAAGTTCCTATACCTGTGTGAATTCGAGGTCTAAGCGCAGGTTTCAGTGCCTCGGCTGCTACCTCAATATCTTTTTTTACAGCTCGGGTTAAGCCACATACAGAGGCGTTTTTGACCAATTTTGCAATTTCGTTTACAGCCTTAAAATCTCCAGGAGAGGAAATTGGAAAACCTGCTTCGATTACGTCAACGCCTAAAAGGTCCAAACGTTCAGCGATAATAAGTTTTTCGCTTTCGTCTAATTTGCATCCAGGAACTTGTTCTCCATCCCTTAATGTGGTGTCAAAAATATGAACCTTGTCTGTTTTCATGAAGCAAAGATATATCTAGCATACGAAAGTAATCTTACTCGATTCATTATTTTTGAAAAGGATGTTGTAATTTACAACGCTAAACGTTAAACATTAAATATAAATTCACTTGTTATCAGTGAGTTAACTCTAGAATAAATACGATGACAATTAACTCAAAGGACAATTTGTTTGTTTTAATTAAATCGCTCTCAAAGTCAGAAAAAAGACAATTTAAATTGTACGTTGGAAGATTGGGTGTAAACACAGATTCTAAATTCCTCAGTTTGTTTACTATTCTAGAGAAACAAAAAGAGTACGATGAAAAACAAATATTAGAGAGTGGTGTTGTTAAAAAATCTCAGCTTTCTAATCTTAAAGCACATCTGTATAAACAGCTTCTTGTCAGTTTGCGATTGAATCCAGCAGTTCAAAATACTCGAATTCAAATTAGAGAACAATTAGACTTTGCCACAATACTTTATCAAAAGGGGTTGTATCGTCAAAGCCTAAAGATATTGGATAAAGCAAAGTCAATTGCGCTGGAACATGAAGAGAAAAACATGGCTTATGAAATCGTAGAATTTGAAAAGCATATTGAAACGCAATTCATTACTAGAAGCATACCTAGACGGGCGGAAGAATTGGTTCAACAAACAACCCGATTATCTGAATTGAATCATTTGACCTCTACTCTTTCTAATTTGTCGATTAATCTTTACGGTATGATGCTCAAGGTGGGATATGTTCGTAGCGATAAGGATCTTAAACGCGTTCAAAATTATTTTGAAAGACATTTGCCTGCTTTTGATGTGAATGACATGGATTTTAGGGAAAAGTTATGGTGGTATAAAACACATTTGTGGTATAGTTTTCTCACTCAAGATTTTTTGTCTTCGTACAAGTTTTCGTCCAAATGGGTTTCGTTATTTGCAGCTTCTCCAGAAATGATTTACGCTCACCCGGTTTTTTACATTAAAGGAAACCACTATTTGCTTGAATCACTGTTTTTTTTGAAATACCACACTCAATTTAAACAAGTGTTACATGAGTTTGTTCAAACCACCACACAAGAAGATTTCCCGAACAATGACAATCTTAAAGCGTTAATTTTTCTTTACACAGAGCTCAATAAACTCAACTCTTTTTTTATTGAAGGCGATTTTTCAAATGGGCTCAGACACGTTAATGATATCTTAAGAGGAATAGAAACCCACAAAGATCTTATCGATGAGCATCACGTGATGCTACTGCATTATAAAATTGCCTGTTTATATTTTGGAAATGGCGATCACCGTAATTGTATTAGACACCTTGAACTTATTATTAAGAGCAAGAAATTAAAAATGAGAGAGGACCTTATGTGTTTTGCAAGGGTACTTTCATTAGTGGCTCATTATGAATCTGGGCAAGATTATTATCTTGAAGTACAGCTTAAACAAACATATAAATTTTTACTGAAAATGAACGATTTACATTCGGTACAAAATGAAATGTTGAAGTTTTTAAGAAATCTAGGCGGTATCTTTCCAGGAGAGTTAAGGGCAGAATTCCAGAAACTATACAACAACTTAAAACAGTATGAACACCATCCTTACGAGAAGCGTGCTTTTTTATATCTAGACGTCTTGTCTTGGCTCGAAGCGCATTTGCAAAACAAGACCGTAGGCGAGGTGATAAGGGAGAAGTATCTACAGCTGAGCCGCTAATTCCTTTCGTATAATCTTCCACACATCTGTATGTGGTAATTCGGTATCTATTTCAATTTCTTTACCTGAAACGGGATGAATGAATTTTAGTGTTTTTGCTAAAAGCGATATGCTTTGATCTCGATTCGACCTTTTAGAGTTATACTTTAAATCACCTTTTATGGAGTGTTGAATATGAGATAATTGAACTCTTATTTGATGATGTCTACCTGTTTCAAGTGTTACTTTAAGCAAGCTGTATGATTTAAGTCTAAGTAACACCTTATAGTGCATAATGGCTTTCTTGGTATTGTCTCCTTTTTGAGCGGATACAAAGGATTTATTTAGCTTGTTGTTTCTTACTAAATAATGTACTAAACGCTGTTCTTTTGCCTTGACGGCGCCTTCTACCACAGTCCAGTACGTCTTATGTACTTGCTTTTCTGCAAACATCTTATTCATTCTGCTGAGCGCTTTTGAGGTTTTAGCAAATAAAACTACCCCTGATGTCGGTCGATCAATCCGGTGTATGACGCCTAAAAACACATTTCCTGGTTTTTCGTCTCTCTTTTTGATGAATTGCTTAGTAATTTCTACTAGTGGTGTGTCTCCAGTACTATCACCTTGTACTAATATACCGGACGGTTTATTTACTGCGATAAGGTGGTTGTCTTCGTATAAAATTGCGATCACGCCTTAGTATTGTTCTTTGTCAGACGGAAAACTGTTGTCTTTGGTGTCTTGGACGTACTGTTGCACTGCCCTTGTAATGTCGCTTTCTAAATCGAGGTACCTTCTTAAGAATCTAGGACTAAATTCTTTATTCATACCCAACATGTCGTTGACCACTAATACTTGTCCGTCTACTTTCGGACCAGCGCCAATTCCTATTATTGGAATATTCGTATTGTTACTCACGATTTCAGCTAATTTAGCAGGCACTTTTTCTAATACAATGGCAAAACATCCTATTTTTTCTAGAAGTGCTACATCTTCTAATAACTTTTTGGCCTCTGCCTCTTCACGGGCACGGACCGAATAAGTACCAAATTTATAAATCGATTGTGGGGTCAAGCCTAAATGCCCCATAACAGGAATACCTGCTTGAATAATTCTACTCAAAGATTCCTTAATTTCAGCGCCACCTTCTACCTTAACAGCGTGAGCTCCACTTTCTTTCATTATTCTAATGGCTGACCTCAAGGCCTCTTTGGAATCACTCTGATAAGAGCCAAAGGGAATATCGACAACGATAAGAGCTCTCTCTGCAGCTCTTACAACAGCTGAAGCGTGATAGATCATTTGGTCTAGGGTGATTGGCAAGGTGGTTTCGTGACCTGCGAAGACATTACTCGCGGAATCTCCGACTAAAATCACATCTACTCCTGCGGAATCTACTAATCTAGCCGTAGAATAATCGTATGATGTGAGCATTGCAATCTTCTGATTGTTCAACTTCATTTCTTGCAATGATTTTACGGTTATCCGTTTATATTGTTTTTTTGCAGTAGACATAATAAAAATTTAATAATGCAATTTACGAATAGAACACTAATAGTGTTTATGATATTTTCAATTGGTTCACTCTTCGGTCAATCAAAGCCATCAGATTTAGTCAAAACTTTTTTTGAAGATTTTCATAGACAAGACACCTTGCAATTAGCTGATCATTTTGTCAGTGACGCTGTCATGAAATCGATTAGTCAAGATGCAACTGGTCAAACAAAAATTTCTACAGTGGCAATCGAGCGATTCGTTCAAAGTATTGGTTCAATTCCATCTAACCGAAAATTTGAAGAGAAAATTTTAGCCTATGAGGTGCAAAAAGACGATTTAATGGCACAAGTTTGGACTCCTTATGAATTTTACGTCGACCAAAAGCTATCCCATACCGGTGTTAATCTGTTTGTTTTGAGTAAAGTAAATGAAGAGTGGAAAATTGTTTTTTTGATCGACACACGCTACCGTTGATTTTTTAACAATCTGTAAAGGCAACGTTTATAGCCAAACCACCTTTTGAAGTTTCCTTATATTTTACACTCATATCTTTGGCAGTTTCCCATAAAGTGTGAATTACTTCATCCAATGATACTTTAGAATCGGCTGGATTCGAGGCTAAGGCTAATTCAGTTGCATTGATTGCTTTAATGGCACCCATGGAATTGCGCTCTATACAAGGTATTTGAACTAATCCTTTGATGGGATCGCAGGTCAATCCCAGATGGTGCTCCATTGCGATTTCAGCGGCCATCATAACCTGCTCAGGACTTCCACCCATTACCTCTGTTAAGCCTGCGGCAGCCATTGCTGAAGAGACTCCAATCTCTGCTTGGCATCCGCCCATAGCGGCTGAAATAGTAGCTCCTTTTTTAAAAATACTGCCAATTTCTCCTGAGACTAAGAGAAATTTTCGAATATGATTGATATCCGCTTTGTGATTTTCAATCGTAAGGTAGTAGAGTAGGACTGCAGGTATAACCCCAGCACTGCCATTAGTTGGGGCTGTTACTACGCGACCTAAGGCGGCATTAACTTCGTTAACGGCAAGGGCATAACAACTGACCCATTGTAGAATTTCTCGAAATTTCACCTGTGTTGAACGTATAGCTTCAATCCAATCAAAAACACCCTTGTAGGTACTGTTTTTAATAAGTTTGTGATGAAGATCGAAAGCTCTGCGCTTTACATTTATACCTCCTGGAAGAATTCCCTCACTGTGACAACCTTCATAAATGGAAGAAAGCATGGTATTCCAAATAAAGTCTAACTGTTCATTGACTTTTTCTTCACTGTCAATACAGCACTCATTCTCTAACACGATTTGTGAAATTGATTTAGATGATTTAGTGCAATAAGAGGTTAAATTTTGTGCTGAATTTATGGGATATTTGAGATTGAATTCCTTTTGTGGTCCACCAATAACACCGTTTTCATCTTCTACAAAACCTCCACCTACGGAGTAATACGTCTTTACAATTGGATTGGAATCTTTACAATTTAGGGTAGCTTCAAATTTTAGCGTATTGGCATGTTTAGGTATGCTGATGAAATCAAAATGGATATTTTCATCAATATTGAAGGCTATTTCAAATTCTGAAGCAAGTTGCAGTCGTTTTTTCGTTTTAATGCTTTCAAATGTGGACAAAATAGAAGCGGTCGATATTTGCTTGTAATCTTTCGATTCAAGGCCCATACAGAGGGCAATGTCTGTAGCATGACCTTTTCCTGTTAAGGCCAAAGAACCATATAAACTCACATCTAGGCTCTTTACATCGCTTAATTTTGTCTCCCTACTAAGGTGTGTTATAAAGTGTTGAGCAGCCTTCCATGGCCCTAAGGTGTGAGAGCTCGATGGGCCAACACCAACTTTAAACATGTCAAATACGCTTATTGCATTCATTAAATACACCCTGATTTCTGTCGAAATTACATTATTTCTGTAATCCAATCTCAAAAAAATGACAGCTTGTCAGTTTTAGCATAATGGCATACTGATTGACATATTGTGATATAGAAAAATTGAATTAAAATACTATGAGTAAAATAATAGGTATTGACTTAGGAACTACGAATTCTTGTGTTTCTGTAATGGAAGGTAATGATCCTGTTGTTATTCCCAATGCTGAGGGAAAAAGAACAACTCCGTCTATGATTGCTTTTGTCGAAGGTGGAGAAATTAAGGTTGGTGATTCTGCAAAGCGTCAAGCTGTTACAAACCCAGAAAAAACAATTTATTCGATAAAGCGTTTTATGGGTAATAAATTTTCTGAATCTTCGAAAGAAGTAGACAGAGTCCCTTATAAAGTTTTAAAGGGAGATAATGATACGCCAAGAGTGGATATAGACGGGAGACTTTACACTCCACAGGAACTCTCCGCAATGATTCTTCAAAAAATGAAGAAAACAGCTGAAGACTATCTCGGACAAGATGTAAGTAGAGCCGTAATTACAGTTCCAGCTTATTTTAACGATGCTCAACGTCAAGCGACTAAAGAGGCCGGAGAAATTGCGGGTCTAACGGTAGAACGAATCATTAATGAGCCCACTGCAGCATCTCTTGCCTATGGTTTAGATAAAAAAACTACAGATCAAAAAATCGTGGTTTTTGATTTTGGTGGAGGAACACACGATGTATCGATTTTAGAATTAGGAGACGGGGTTTTTGAAGTTTTAGCCACAGATGGAGACACGCACTTAGGAGGTGATGATGTTGATCAGAAAATTATTGACTGGTTAGCAGAAGAATTCAAATCTGATGAAGCAATTGATCTAAGAGATGATTCAATGGCATTGCAACGCTTGAGAGAGGCTGCAGAAAAAGCGAAAATTGAATTGTCTGCTTCAGCACAGACAGAAATAAACTTACCATACGTAACTGCGACAGCTTCAGGACCAAAACACTTGGTAAGAACACTTTCTAGAGCAAAGTTCGAGCAGCTCATCGATGATTTAGTGGAACGTACGATTCGTCCATGCGAAACTGCACTTTCCAATGCGGGATTATCTAAAAGTGATATAGACGAAATTATTCTTGTTGGAGGTTCTACAAGAATCCCTGCAGTTCAAGCTGCTGTTGAAAAATTCTTTGGTAAAGCGCCTTCAAAAGGAGTGAATCCAGATGAGGTTGTAGCAGTTGGAGCTGCGATACAAGGTGGAGTACTAACAGGTGATGTAAAAGATGTATTACTCTTAGACGTTACACCGCTTTCATTGGGAATTGAAACTATGGGAGGAGTTGCTACTAAATTAATTGAATCGAATACAACTATTCCAACCAAAAAATCTCAAGTGTTTTCGACTGCTGCTGACAATCAACCCTCTGTTGAGATTCACGTGATCCAAGGAGAGCGTCCTATGGCTGGTGACAATAAAACTATAGGTAGATTTCATTTAGACGGTATTCCACCAGCACCAAGAGGAACACCTCAAATTGAAGTGACTTTCGATATTGATGCTAATGGTATTATCAAAGTTTCAGCAACGGATAAGGCGACAGGTAAATCTCAAGACATTCGTATTGAGGCCTCTTCAGGACTTACTCAAGAAGAAATTGAGAAAATGAAAGCTGAAGCTGAAGCCAATGCAGAATCTGATAAGAAGGCCATGGAAAAGGCAGATACGCTCAATAAGGCCGATCAAATGATCTTTGAAACAGACAAACAACTCAAAGAATTTGGAGATAAATTATCTGATGATAAGAAAAAGCCGATTGAAGAAGCTTTGGATGCTTTGAAAAAAGCCTATGAGACTAAAGAAGTTGAAGCGATTCAGCCTGCTCTAGACCAAATCAATGAAGCTTGGAAGAACGCCTCTGAAGAGATGTATAAAGCTCAGGCTGAAAATGCAGGAGGAGCTGGTGCAGATGCTGGCTCAGGAGCGGAAAGTAGTGCAGAAGGGTCTGGGGAGGATGCAGATAATGTCGAGGACGTAGATTTCGAAGAAGTAAAATAAGATTTAGTACATATTTTTTCGTTTAAAAGAAGTCACAATTTTAGTGGCTTCTTTGCTTTTATAGAAAAAACAATGTTATATTTGCTGCCCATTAGGAGAGATGGCAGAGTGGTCGAATGCGGTGGTCTTGAAAACCATTGAGGGTCACACCTCCGGGGGTTCGAATCCCTCTTTCTCCGCAACTTAAGAACCTTAACTTTTGGATGCCAAATTGTTAAGGTTTTTTTGTATGCACTTGTATAACAAAAACTATTTCTAGTTACTTCTCATCGCTTCGCAAGATTTGCTTCAAGTCAACTGATATTTCCTTAGCATTAAGCAAATTTTGATGGTGTTACTATTTTATAGTTGTCCAACATATTTTTAGTACATTTAATTCATGCTTGTGTTTAATCGGAAAAATAGAAATAATCTCATTTTTATTCCAGTAGTGTTGCTTTTGGTATTGAGTGACACCCACGTTTATTCACATGTGTCTAATGTGTCTGACTCGAATGATTGTGAGTTATGTACAATCCTCTCTATTTCTAATGATTGGGATAAACCATCAGTTCTTCCAGTTAAACCTAATACAGCAATAATATATATACTAGACAACCCTCTGTTGTCTTTGATTTACGAAACTCCATTACGATGTTTTGTATCTCCAAGATTTATGCACAACAAACCTCCACCCATATTGGTTTAGAGTCACGAAGGGCATTGAAAAATTGGATAATATCTTTTTGACCTTAGGTGGATGGCAACTTAATCAATACTGTAATGTTATTCATTGGCAAGATTATTATTGTATCTAGTTTTAAGCTATATGCTTAAGTTAAAATCCTAGATAAATGTTCTTCAGTATAATTAACTAGCCTCCATTTTTTAGTTGAATGTAACTCTGAACGTGGAGTATAAACTTTCCCACTTTATTATTTAAAATAAATTATATCTAATGATTAGCACTAATAATCTCACTAAAAAGTACGACGAATCAGTTGCTCTTTACGAGCTTAATCTCCAAGTCAAACAGGGCGAAATCTATTGTCTTCTTGGGGCAAATGGTGCCGGAAAAACAACTACTATTAACTTATTATTGGGGTTTATTAACCCTTCATCCGGAGATGCCATGATTAATGGAATGAATGTTACTGCAAACAGTAAGGCCACCAAAAAAATATTAGCATATATCCCTGAAAACTTAATGCTTTATCCCAACCTAACCGCTATTGAAAATTTAGACTATTTTTCTGGAATAGCAGGAAAAAAACTATCTAATGAACAATTAAGAATCCATTTGAATGATGCAGGTCTACAAGAGGATGCTTATAGTAAACGTGTACATACTTTCTCCAAGGGGATGAGGCAGAAAGTTGGAATTGCCATTGCTCTGGCAAAGGATGCCAAGGCTTTACTTCTTGACGAACCGACCTCAGGCTTAGATCCAAAAGCAAGTAATGAATTTGGATTACTACTGAAGAAATTAAAAACAAAAGGTGTGGCAACTCTTATGGCTACTCACGATTTGTTTAGAGCAAAAGAAGTGGCTACTCATATCGGTATAATGAAAGATGGTCATTTAAAGCAAGAGTTTAAAGCCGATGAAATATCACTTTCAGAATTGGAAAGTATTTACTTAAGTACAATGGACTATAAAGAAACGAACACATGATACGAAAAACGTTTAGTAAAGAAATTAAAGAATTAATGCGTGATGGTCGTGCTCGTTTGTCGATTCTCATTGTGTTAAGTTTACTTGGAGCGGCTATTTGGGCAACTACCAGTCATTATAAGAATGTCAACCAAGAATACGCTAATGCTATAACTTCGGAACGTAAAGTTTGGGATAATCAAGGTGAAAAAAATCCACATTCTGCCGCACATTTTGGTACTTATGCATTTAAACCTAAGTACCCACTTTCACTAATTGATAAAGGTGTTGATAAGTATGTAGGTTCTTCTATTTTTTTAGAAGCACATAAGCGAAACGAAGCTCAGTTTAGTGCAGCTGCCGATCAGACCGGATTGGCTAGATTTGGTGATTTAACCCCTGACTTTGTATTACTCTTTATCATCCCTTTGCTAATAATTTTACTGGGATATAACAGTTTTACAAAAGAACGTGAAACAGGAACATTAACATTAGTAAAAAGTCAGGGAGTTTCGATTTGGAAGTGGATGATTGGAAAATGGTTAGCATTATTTTTCCCTATTTTAATAATCACATCTGTTTTGTTCATATTAACTGGAATTATACTGTCTAATTTAAATGATTTCGGTGTTTTTAACTGGGTTTCGCTTCTATGGCTCCTATTGATTTATATATCTTATTACATCATTTTCACCAATTTGGTTTTGCTTATTTCAGCAATTACAACTAAATCAGGAATTTCATTAGTCCTGTCTTTATCTATATGGATATTAGCTTGTTTGATTGCTCCAAAAGCTGCCAGCAATGTTGTAGAGTCTGAGTATCCTTATCCCACAAGACAAGAGTTTGAAGCAATGGTATTAAAGGATAAGAAAAACGGATTGGATGGACATAATCCTTGGAGTAAAGAAGCGAAATTACTCGAACAAAAAGTTTTAAGAGAATACAATGTTGATAGTCTTCATAAACTTCCTTTTAATTTTGCTGCTTATCGAACTCAAAAAGGAGAAGAATACGAGGCTGAAGTGTATTTTAAACATTATAAATATTTAAAAAACCAATACAGTGAACAAACAAATGTTTACAGAAACTTAGCAGTAATTTCCCCATACCTACCAACACGTTTTTTAAGTATGGCAATTTCTAATACAGATTATGCTACCCATTGGGATTTTTCAGATGCTGCCGAAAAATATCGCGTTGCAACACAAAAGTTTTTAAATGATAACACTGCTCAAAATACAGTTTATGGCCAAAGAGGTTATACTGCAGATCCAGATTTTTGGAAGGAATTGCCAGAATTTGAATATGACCCGCCAAAAATTGAGACGATAATAAGGCAGAACAAGTCTAATCTGTATATTCTAGGAATATGGTTAATAGGTTCATTTAGTTTGTTCTTAATCACAACATTAAAGATTTAAATATGCTTAAATATAACTTTAGATATGAGTTTAAACTGTTAATTCGGAGTCGTTGGCTACAAGTATTGAGTTTAGTGCTTTTCGTTTTGGTTGGTTTTTCTGTTCTTAACGGAAAAGATAAAATCGAAAAAAGAGAACGTATCATAGCTGATGCGGAGCTAGAAGTTGAGAAAAGTGATGCTATGATGCTCAAGTTAATTGATTCTGTAACACAAGGATTTTCAGTGAGTGCACCAAGTTGGACTATTCCAACAAATCCTATTGCGGTAGGAAATTACCATCCACGTATAGCATCTATGAAACCTACTTCGTTGAGTTTCGTTGCTACTGGACAGTCAGATTTGTTTACGTCTTATGTAAAACCAACTGTTTCAGGTGATGATTTTGCATTAAATTTCAGTGAAATGAGTAGTCCCATCCAATTGCTTTTTGGGAGTTTCGATTTGGCATTCGTTATCGTTTTTTTACTTCCTCTTTTAATTATTGCTTTTTCATATGATGTGTTTTCACTTGAAAAAGAACGTGGTTCTTTGCGTCTTTTAGCAGCACAACCTATAGCAATACATTCTTGGTTACTCCAAAAATTGAGTTTGCGATTCTTTTGGATATCTATCCTTTTCCTTTTGATAACGACTTTTATCGTATACCTTACTGGTGTAGATATTATAGATGAACCTCTTTCATATTTTTCATTACTCTTGCTTGCATTAGTTTACATGCTTTTTTGGTTTGTAATGGTTTTTTTAGTTAATCTATGGATTGGTAATTCGTCGAAGAATGCTGTTGCTCTTATTGGATTATGGGTCATTTTTGTTTTGTTGATTCCCTCTGTAATTAATCAAATGGGTAGTACATTCTATCCTATGCCATCTCGAACGTTATTGATTAATGAAATGCGCGTAAAAAAAATTGAAGTGTCAAAAAAACAAGATGAGATATTAGATAATTTCTTGCGGGATCATCCCGAATATGCCATAAATGATAGATCACAGTCAAGAAGTTTTTACCATCGTTATATGGCTTCACAAGAGCTGGTAAAGGAGGAATTGAGCCCAATAGTCAATCGTTTTGAAGAACAATTACAAAAGCAACAGATTTTGGTTGATCGGCTTAAGTGGATTTCTCCAGCACTAATTATACAAGAGGCACTGAATAAATTAGCTGGAAATTCGAGTTCCGATTATGAAAGTTTTAGATTTCAGGCTATTGCTTTTGCTGAAACGTGGCGAGAACATTTGATGCCTTTTTTATATAACAATCGAGATTTCACCTCAGAGGATTATATGAATCTTCCAAAATTCGAAATGAATAGAATAAAGAACAAACCGAGTACGGCAATTCTTCCCTTATTGACCATTTCGCTCTTTTTGTTGGGAATTGGATTTTTTCTTTCTAAAACAGGATACAAAAGATTTAATATTATCAATGAATAGGACAGTAATTTAAAAATGTTTTTGAATAAGTTTTGTTCTAGTTAAAATGGAATAGCTAATTGTACTATCTTTTAAATTGTATTTAATCGGCTCAAATAAATAGGAGTTGATTTGGAGGAATCGTTCATGCGTTACTTTTTTTCATTTGCTCTATTAGCCTTATTGTCTCAATCTTGTATTGAGCCAGTGGAGCCTGAATTTCAATACATTGAAAATGTTTTATTTGTTGAAGGATTGGCATCTACCGCTGAAGGTACCAGTTTTGTCAGTATAAGACAGGCTTCTACTGAATTTGGGATTTATCAAACCTCTTTTGTAGAAGGAGCGTTAGTAAGCGTAGAGAACATAGACACAGGGGTTCAAATAGCGTTTTTAGAAGATCGAGAAAGCTATGTTGCTCCAACAGATTTTGTGGTGTATCCTGGAGAATCCTATAAACTCATTGTAGATCTTCCCGATGGCAGAAGAATAGAGTCTAATGCTGAAAGTACTGTTGATGCTGTTGAGATTAACGATGTTCAAATAAATTATGAGTCAGAACTGTATTTTGATGAGGAATTGGAGCGTAATATTCCTGGTCATCAAATGAGAGTTGATTTTTTGGATCCTGTGAATGTGCCAAATTATTACTATTTCACCTATCGACTTTTAGAAGACCTAAAATTTTGCGAGCGCTGTTATGACGGAATTTTGAGAGACGGCTCGTGTTATAGACCTCCTGGATTTAGAAACTTTCCGGATTACTTCGATTATCAGTGCGATACTGAATGCTGGAAAATTCGATTTCCAGAATCAATTATTTTATATGACGATCAATTTTCAGACGGATTAAACATTGAAAATTTTTATGTGGATAACCTTCCGCTGTATACTAGAACTGATGCCTTGGTAGAATTGCAGCTTTGGACTTTGTCAGAAGAAGCATACCGTTACTACAAGGTCCTAAAAGATTTAGTGGATAATAATATTGGATTTAATGCACCTCCTCCTGCGCCTTTAGTGGGTAATATGAGAAATGTTCTTGATGATGAAGATTTTGTTTTTGGTCGTTTTTCTGTGGCAGCAGCCTCGACTACAGCAGTTTTTATCGAACGTGAAACGCTTACCGATTTACCTATTGAACCTATTTTGCCCGTCGTATTCGAGCCTACGCTCAATTCGCCTTATCCGCCGCCAGCTACCATATTGGCACCTTGCAATGAATCGAGATATCGCACTGCGATAAAACCTGAAAATTGGATTGACAATGAATAAAGTGGTTCTCTATATAGTGCTCATGGGTTTAAGTATAGGTGCTTTTGCTCAAAACAAATTTGAATTAAATGTCGAGGTCATTGATGCTAAGACGAACACTTTTTTAGAAAGTGCGGAGGTAATTATTGAACCCTGTCAATGTGGTGGAGTTACTGATTCAAAAGGGTTTTTTGAGATTGAATTGGCTGAGGATGATTACAACATATCCATTGCCTATATCGGTTATCGCACTGAGCAGCGCAATATTAGATTAGATCGAGACCGATTTATTCGAGTTGAGCTCAATGAAGAAACAGAAGAACTTGAAGAGATTGTGCTAAGTGCAAAATCATTGATGGAATCTATTGAATCTCCACAAATGGGGGCACTTTACATCAATACTCTGGTCATGAAAAAACTACCTGCTGTTGCTGGTGAATACGACATACTCAAGTCTATGACCATGCTTTCAGGAATCACTAATTCGGGCGAGATCAGTAATGGATTATCAGTACGAGGAGGAACCTTAGATCAAAACTTACTTCTTTTCGAATACGCTCCTGTTTTTAATGCAACACACCTTTTCGGATTGTTCTCGGTATTTACCCCTGAGGCAGTTTCTTCTGTTAATTTATACAGAGCAAATATTCCATCGAGATATGGCGGTCGTTCAACTTCGGTATTAGATTTGAGAGTTGCGAACCCTTTGGTTGAAAAACCGCAGATAAAAGGTTCTTTAGGAATAGTCTCTTCACATTTATCGGTACAAACCCCTTTAATTGAGAATAAACTATACCTGGGCGCTCATTCAAGGGTAGGCTTTACAGATTTTTTACTGCCCTTATTTTCAAAACGTTTGCAAAATAGTAAGGCAAATTTCTATGACGCCACCATTAAACTACAATATTTAGCTGGGGTCAATGACCAGATATCACTAACGGCTTTTAGAACCAATGATTTTTATCAACTCGATTTGATTTCTAAGATTGACAATATCAACTCGGATATCAATCAATACGATTTCTCGACATCAAATTATTCGTTGAATTGGACACATTCGTTTTCTGATGATGCCTATTTGAAAACCATAGCCGTCAACAGTTTTTACAGTCCAAAGACGATATTTCCTGATAATGCTTCTGATAATGAGGTGGTGTATTCTTCAAGTATTGGATATCAGGCACTCCACAATGAATATTACAAAACGGTTAGTGATCGCTTTAAGTATTATATCGGGCAACAATCGATATTATATGATCTCGAACCAGGTACTTTAGCTCCTGGAAGTAGTTTGAGCGTTACTGGAGTGCAATTGGCAACTGAAAAAGCATCATTATTGTCACCCTATGCCAATGTTGAATTTGCTTTTTCTGATAAACT
>JBMYMD010000006.1:0-106239 GCA_049596955.1 Flavobacteriaceae bacterium | reverse complement strand
ACAAGATCAGCTCAAATCAATGCATAAGGATCATTTAAACAAGGCAGATTTTATAATTGTTGTAGACAGTGATATGACCAAAACATATTAATTAAATTCATCATGAAGCAAATCATCTTTACTTTTCTATTTTCAGTTCAATTTCTGATGGGTCAAGCACAAATTGACGGAGCTTGGGAATATCAAAACGCATCAGACCAAACAGAAACACTAGTGTTTGTCAATGGATACTTTTCTCATGCTACATTTACCACGGCTAACGGAGAGTTTGTGGCCACACACGGAGGTCGCGTGTCTAACACTAAAAAACAGCTGTCATTTACCGTGGAGTTTGATACAGAACACAAAGAAAATGTGGGCAAAACAATGGATTTAGATTACCGCATCAAGTCCAAAAGAAAATTATACATAGGTGATAAAATTTATGTGCGCACAGATTATGGAACTGAAGGTGATCTCAATGGCGCCTGGCTCATGTCTGGTCGAAAAAGGGATGGGAAAATTCAAACGAGATCTACTGATAGACCTCGCAAAACCATGAAAATATTATCCGGAAAACGGTTTCAATGGATTGCCTACAATACTGCAACAGGAGATTTTTTTGGAACAGGTGGAGGTTCATACACAACAATTGATGGTAAGTATACAGAAAACATTGAATTCTTCTCTAGAGACAACAGTCGCGTTGGCGCATCACTGGCTTTTGACTATGAGCTGATTGACGAAAATTGGCATCATTCAGGATTTAGTAGTAAGGGAGCACCTCTCTATGAAATTTGGAGCCAACGAGAGTAGCTAGGACTGATTCAAATACTCTTCGACGTTTTTCTGAATTCGTTCAGTTAAATCTTCTACGGATGACTTCACAAAAGTTTTACCCGTTATAGCCTCGTATAATTCGATGTAACGCTGAGATATACTCGATATATAATCATCTGACATTTCAGGCAATTTTTGACCTGGCTTGCCTTGGAATCCGTTTTCAATCAACCATCGCCTTACAAACTCCTTTGAGAGTTGTTTTTGAGGCATTCGCTTATCTTGAAATTCTTCATAAGTATCGGCGTAAAAGTACCTCGAAGAATCAGGGGTATGAACCTCGTCAATCAATACAATTTCACCATCTTTTGTTTTGCCAAATTCGTATTTAGTATCCACAAGTAATAGCCCTTGTTTTGCAGCAATTTCTGTACCCCTTTCAAATAAAGCATGAGTGTACTTTTCTAATACGGCGTAGTCCGATGCAGAGACAATTCCTTTATTGAGAATTTCCTCTTTTGAAATGTCCTCGTCGTGATCTCCTTTTTCAGCCTTAGTCGCAGGGGTTATAATAGGATGGTCAAACTTCTGATTTTCAATCATGCCTTCTTTTAAAGGAACTCCACATAAAACTCTTTTTCCAGCATGGTACTCTCGAGCTGCATGACCTACCAAATAAGCTCTAATGACCATTTCCACCTTAAAGGGAGTACATGCTTTTCCGATAGACACATTTGGGTCTGGAGATGCCAAAAACCAATTTGGGACAATATCACTTGTCTCTTTGAGCATTTGGGTTGCAATTTGATTTAATATTTGCCCTTTAAAGGGTATCCCCTTAGGCATAACCACATCGAATGCAGACAAACGATCTGTAGCGACCATAACCATAATGTCGTTCTCTAAGGTGTAAACCTCTCTAACCTTTCCTCTATAAACTGATTTTTGTCCAGGGAATTGAAAATCAGTGGACATGACTGTATTAGACATAAATTTAATTTTGATGTTCTAGACCCTTGTAGGCTTCAATTACTTTTTTGACGAGTTTGTGACGAATTACATCTTTGTCATCCAAGTATATTACCCCTATTCCTTCGACTTTGTTCAATACCAAAAGTGCTTCTTTTAGACCAGATATTACACGTCTTGGTAAATCTATTTGTCCTGGATCACCTGTGATGAGAAATTTAGCATTTTTACCCATACGCGTAAGAAACATTTTCATTTGAGCGTGAGTGGTATTTTGAGCCTCATCTAAAATGACAAAAGCGTTATCTAAAGTTCTTCCTCTCATAAACGCCATAGGTGCAATTTGAATAACCCCATTTTCGATGTGACTCGCCAATTTCTCCGCAGGAATCATATCTCTTAGGGCATCGTATAGAGGTTGCATATAAGGGTCGAGTTTCTCTTTTAAATCACCGGGTAGGAAACCTAAATTCTCACCAGCCTCTACAGCTGGTCGCGTTAATATTATTCTCTTGACTTCTTTGTCTTTCAATGCCTTGACTGCTAAGGCAACACCAGTATAGGTTTTACCAGTACCTGCAGGACCTATGGCAAAGACCATGTCATTTTTTAAGCAACTATCTACAAGGCGTTTTTGATTTAGGGTTCTCGCTTTGATTGGTTTACCATTGACCCCATGAACAAGGGTCTCAGATTCTATAGCATTTAAACTTTCAGCTTCTTTGTTTGATGCAGAACTTAAGATACGTTCGATGCTATTTTCATCCAGCTTATTAAATTTTGCAAAATGAGCGGTTAACATGTCAAACCTCAAATCAAATTCTTCTAAAACCTCTTCATCACCAAAGGCTTTAAGTTTATTGCCTCTGACAACAATTTTTAGTTTTGGGAAATATCTTTTTAAAAGTTCTGTAGTCTCGTTCTGCAATCCGAAAAAATCTCTCGCATTGATATCGGTGAGTTCAATTATGAGTTCGTTCAAAATTTCTTTTACTAATTTTACATCACAAACTTAGTTTTTTTTACATTTTTACTGATAAAAAACTATTAAAAACCCCGTATGTCCTTGATAACGCTTACTACAGATTATGGCAGCAAAGATCATTTTGTAGCGAGCTTAAAAGGGGTTTTATTAAAGTACAATCCAAGTGCTAAAATTGTTGACATATCGCATCAAGTCAATCAATACGACACCTTGATGGCTTCTTACATCGTAAAAAGTTGTTATAATGACTTTCCCGAAAACACAGTGCATCTCATTGCGGTTGACTCCAGTACAAATAGCGAAGAACCTCATATAGCCGTTTTTGCCGACAGGCATTTTTTCATCTGTCCAAACAAAGGATTCATTACTCAGGTCTTTCGACCGGATCAAATAGAGTCCATTGTTTACATCAATGCAGCATCTGAAGACTACGACTCCTTTCAGGCTAAAAATATACTTTCAAAAGCTGCAATACATTTATCAAATGGAGGAGCTATAGATCTTTTGGGTAATCCGGTTGAGCATATTTTTGAAATCAAAACACAGCAGGTCTATTTTGATGATGCTAATAACAAACTAACCGGCCATTTCATTTATATAGATCATTACGGAAATATGGTAACAAATATCAAACGTATTGATTTTAATGCTCGAAGAAAAAATAGAGATTTCAGTATTGACTTTGGTAAAATGAGTATTTCTAGAATACACGAGTCGTACGATCATTTTAATAGAGAATACAAAAAAACAAAAGATGCGAGCGGCGAAATTTTTGCTTTGTTTAATTCTTCTGGTTTTCTAGAAATAGGTTTGTATAAATCAAACCCAAAAACAAGGGGAAGTGCCTCAACACTTTTTGGTCTAAACGTTTTTGATTTAATTTCTGTACAATTTCATTGATGAATCGCATTTTCTACTTGTATCTACATGAATTGAAAAAGATGCTCTTAAAGCCATCTGTTGTGGTTAGTGTAGTTTGTTTTTGGCTTTTAAGCAGTTTGTTTTTATGGATGTTAAATTCTTCGTCAAATCTGACATATCAGCTTGAGGCTGATATCAAACCCTACTTTTTTACAAGTGCAATTCTGCTTACCATCTTATCGTGTTTGCTGGCTAATCTGAGTCTGTTTGAAGAAAAACGTTACCAAACTTCAGTCTTGCAGACATTCAGTCCTTTTTCTTCATCGCAATATCTAGGCGTAAAATTTGCAGTACTCAAAACACTTCTCTTTATCAGCATAACTCCAAGTTTTATGCATTTCTACCTGTTGGAATCAATCTCAAGTGATTCTTTGGAAATTGGTGTTTTTTTAAATCAATTTTTACTGTTGTGGCTTTATATATTGGTAATTGCAGCTCTGGCACTATTTCTAAGCGCTTCGAACAAGAGTCTTGTGGTTGGATTACTGCTGAGCCTACTATGTGGCTTTTCGCTTTTCTATGGATTTGAATTTTTGGGAAATCAAATCTCAAACAATCGCTTTTCAAATTTCATTGCCTCTTTAGGGGGATTTTACATATTCGAAAAAGGAAGTTTAGGTATTTTAAATCTTTCACACTGCCTATATTTTTTAGGATTGATATTCGTTTTTTTAGGCTTATATCATAAAAAACAATATCCGTTTTCAAGTTCAAACCTATGGATTTATGCAGGTCCTGTTCTGGTTTTTTTATCCTTTCTTTTTTCAAATCAACTTCGGTTTGACTTAACTGAAAACAAGAGATACACAATTACCGACTTAGAACTTGCCCAAGATTTATTTGAAGAAGAAATTGAAGTTATGGTCTATCTAGAGGGCAATTTACCAATGGTTTTTCAAGATTTACGCGAAGAGACTTCTATTTTCTTATCTCAATTTCAAAGGCAATTTTCCAACCTTAAGATTCGGTTTATAGATTTTGAGATGCTCGATGAAAACAGTACTGAATTTAAATTAATTGGAGATTTAGGTCTAAACCCCTATCAGCACCTTGAGTCAGACCGCGGGCAACAAAAAAGAACCCTCGTGTTTCCTTGGGCTGTTGCTTTACATAAAAACAAAAAGGTCAAAATTCCACTTTTAAAAAATGAAGTTGGACTCGAGTTAGAGAATAGAATACAAAAAGGTATTATTGAATTAGAATACGAAATTGCAAATGCCTTTGATTTACTTTTAAATCCCAGTCAGAAAAAGATCGCTTTGATAAGAGACCACGGAGAGTCTGACGATGCTTTACTCTTCGACTTATTCGAATCAAATGCGCTAAGGTATGAAGCACTCACCTTCCCTATGTCCAAAAACGAATTAGACGATCAAGAAGTTATCTCAGTTTTAAATGAGTTTGATATGGTATTTGTCTCCAACCCAACAAACCCTTTTTCTGAAAGAGATAAATTTATTCTCGACCAATACTTAATGAGTGGTAAACCTATGATTTGGTTGCTTCAATCACAACTAATGACTATGGATAGTCTTTTTAATGAAAAAGGAGAAAGTCTTGTCACAAGCATTGATTTAAATTTGGACGATTTATTCTTTAAATACGGCATTCGCCAAAATAGAGACTTGGTTTTTGATAAATACAATACGCCTGTTGTTTTTGCCAACGGACAGGGGAATCAGACACAATACAATCCCTTACCTTGGCCCTACAACCCCATGGTATTTCCGTATAAAAATCATCCGATTACAGCTGGAGTGAAACCCTTGAGATTTCAATTTGCCAATAGTCTAGACACCCTTCCCAATGCTCTTTCTAAAACAGTACTTTTACAATCCTCACCCTTTTCTTTGAGTTTAAATACACCCCTACAATTAAGCATTAATGAAGTAATCAATCAGGCTAACACAAAAGAGATAGAACCAAGCCCTAAGCGTGCGATTTTAGGTGTCTTATTAGAAGGACAATTTGAATCTGCATTTAAAAATAGAGTGTTACCCTTGAAAAATGTTTCGTTTAAGGCAGAATCAAGCCCAGCAAAACTACTCTTAGTTTCGGACGGAGAACTAGGAGAAAATCAATTCGATCAAGGTAAGATTGTTCCTTTAGGTTATGATAAGTGGACCAATACAAATTATGGAAATAAAGAGTTTTTATCTGCGGCAATGGATTATGTATTAGGGAAATCATACCTCTTAAAACTAAAATCGAAAATCAAAAAACTCGTAGTAATACAACACGAAAACATCAAAGAGGTTTCTCACCGCTTTTTTTATTGGAGTTTTTTAATTCCCAGCATTTTATTTACGTCAATCATTGCACTCTTGTATTGGGTCAGAAGAAAAAAATACGCAAGCTTGTGATAAGTGTTAATAAGTAATTTTTTAAAACCTACTGTATTAAAATATATTTGTTAGATGATGAAATTTATTATATCGAGTTCTTACCTTTTAAAGCATTTACAAATGCTTGGAGGTGTCATTAATTCAAACAACACTCTACCTATTCTCGACAACTTTTTATTCGATTTAGATGAGGGAAGTTTAAAGATTACAGCTAGTGATTTAGAAACTACAATTTCAGCAGAGCTATCAGTTGATTCTACTGACAAAGGTCTAATTGCAATTCCAGCAAAATTATTGCTTGATATCCTCAAGACCTTTGCCGATCAGCCTCTGACTTTTGTTGTAGAAGAAAATAGTACGGTTGAAATCAATGCCTCAAACGGTAAATATGCATTGGCCTATGCTAATGGCGATGATTTTCCTAAAGCTATAAGTTTATCCGATGCCTCTCAAACGACTATCTTAGGAGATGTCTTGGCCACTGCGATTTCAAAAACAATCTTCGCCGCAGGTAATGACGATTTGAGACCCGTCATGAGTGGTGTATTTTTTCAATTATCACCGGCCCATTTTACCTTTGTCGCTACTGATGCACATAAATTGGTAAAATACGAGCGTTCTGATCTGAGTTCTGATAGTGAGGCAGAATTTATAATGCCTAAAAAACCGTTGAACCTGCTGAAAGGAATGCTCGCTGGATCAGAATCTGAAGTACACCTTTCTTACACTGAAAACAATGCCAAATTCGCTTTTGACAATATAGAACTAATCAGTCGCCTTATCGATGGAAAATACCCGAATTACGAGGCTGTGATTCCTAAAGAAAATCCCAACGTTTTATCTGTTTCACGAAATCAATTTTTAGGTTCTGTGCGACGGGTTTCTATTTTCTCGAACAAAACCACGCACCAAATTCGTTTGAAAATGGCCGGAGCTGAGATACAGATATCTGCTGAAGATGTAGATTTTAGCAATAAAGCTGATGAACGCCTGTCTTGTGCTTATCAAGGTGATGACCTTCAAATCGGATTCAACTCTCGTTTTTTAACTGAAATGTTGAATAATCTGGGGTCTGATGAGGTATCACTTGCTATGAGTTTACCCAACAGAGCTGGAATACTAACCCCTTCAGACGGATTAGACGAAGGAGAAAATATCCTAATGTTGGTAATGCCCGTTATGCTAAACGGCTAAAATTAAATGTTATCTCAGGGTATAATTATTGCGAGGGCTACTGCTGCAGGAACAAGTGCCATTGCGGTTATTCGCCTTTCAGGTGCTGGTAGTATTTCGCTTGTCAGTCGTTTTTTTTCGCCTTTAAGCAAGAAGAATATTGAGGATTGCGAATCACATACCTTACATTTAGGTCATCTCTATAAAAAAGATGCTCAACAGCCTTTAGACGAGGTTTTAGTTGGTCTATTCAAAGCACCGAAATCATACACTGGAGAAGAGGTCGTAGAAATATCCTGTCACGGCTCAAATTATATTCAGCAAGAAATTCTTCAACTTTTTTTAAAGACCGAAGAATGTAGAATGGCAGAAGCAGGAGAATTTACACTGCGTGCCTTTCTGAACGGTAAGATGGGCCTAGACCAAGCTGAAGCCGTGGCCGACCTAATTGCAAGCGAAAATGAAGCCTCCCATCGCATCGCTATGAGTCAAATGAGAGGTGGCTTTCACCATCAAATCAATGATTTGAGAAAAGAGCTTATTGAGTTTGCCTCTCTGATCGAACTTGAATTGGATTTTTCTACAGAAGATGTCGCCTTTGCAGACCGCACTGAACTGCATAATCTTTTAGAAAAGTTAAAAACAAGTATTCGTAGTCTATTGGACTCTTTTGCCCTGGGCAATGTGCTTAAAAATGGGGTTCCTATCGCTATTGTAGGTGCACCAAACGTTGGTAAATCAACCCTTCTAAATGCATTACTCAATGAAGAAAGGGCTATTGTTAGTTCCATAGCAGGAACAACCAGAGATACTATTGAAGACGAAATTAGTATTGACGGTATTCGATTTCGATTTATTGACACGGCCGGAATTCGTCAAACTTCAGATGAGATTGAACAAATCGGTATTCACAAAACTTTGGAGAAAATGCAGCAGGCCTCTTTAGTACTGTATCTACTTGAGGCAAAAGACTATAACGCATCAAAAAAGGAAGAAATTCATGAGTTTTGCCAAACACAACATATTGACCCAGAAAATGTACTCGTTGTATTGAACAAAATTGATATCCAAAAACCCGCTGTAAGGCAAATCAACAAAGAGTCTACTCTTTTTATTTCAGCTCAAAATGGTGAAGGGATTGATGCTCTGAGAAATAAACTCAGTTCACTAGTTCAATTAGGGAACCTAAATCACACAGATGTTGTTGTTTCAAATAGTCGTCATTTCAATGCATTAAATGCTGCATTAACTGCCGTTTTAAATGTTCAGGAAGGCTTAACTAATGAGCTAAGTGGCGATTTAATGGCTATTGATCTCAGAGAGGCCATCTACCACCTGGGTGAAATAACAGGTAGCGTAACTACGGATGATTTGCTCGGAAGTATTTTTTCTAACTTCTGTATTGGAAAGTAACAACTTTATTGGTCTTCGGTAAATCATTTAATCACTCAGCCAACTCTTTATCGATTTCCTTTATAATCAGTGAATCTTGTCGAATAGCAAGTCGCATCAAATTTGCATAAAATGAATGTGCTAAACCTGATTGAGAGACTTTATTAATTTCTAAATCATTTAGATACCTCATATTAGGTTTGTAAGAGGTCCAATAGGCAATAATATTCTTGTGCGGTCTTCTATTTTCTGAACTAAAAAATTTATCAAAAGTGTTATCTCTCAAATACATTTCCAGTAGTAGATGATTGTTTTTTTCGTACCAAGTCTGATCGGAGTATTTTTCTTGAAGTAGACTAACCAGTTCTCTATTTTCTATCAATTCAATTAATCCCGAATTTACTAAAGCACTATACTCCTCTTCATTATGAACAAAAACCGTTCCTGCATCCTTCAAATACGAAAGATAAAACCCCAGCGAATCTTTATCCTCGTTGTATAATAATTTACCTCTCTCGTATATAATATTCGAAAAGTCACTTGCTTGACTGTGCACGCCGACATCGAAATGAAGTCCGTCCAATTCTTTTAGAAGGTTGTTCTTCATTTTTTTCAAGGATTCGCTTTTAAGTTCTTCCTTGTAAGCAATAGCGTTCTTTTTTTCCACGTAAAATGATATGGATATACCCAATACAATGACTAAAAACTCGAGCAAATAACGAATGAGGTATTTTTTCATAGAATTATAAATGAATTAAATGTAGTGAGTCTATGCATCTATTTTAAAAGAATTCAATTTCCTCAAAGACTTGGCTCCCAACCATTTTCATAACTGCGCTTCCACGACTCCATGGCTTTGTCGTTATTTAAAACACGAGCCGTTTTAGGATCAATCACAAGCGTTTCTCCTGCATCCTGTGCCATATTACCCAAATGACAGATCATTGTTGAAATGGCTGCATCTTGAATATCTGAACGAAGTGATTTATCGTATCGAATTCCATCAAAGAAATTACGAACATGGTCTACATCTAGACCGCTCATACCCATGGTATCAGTTGATGAGGCTGCTCCTTTATAACGTTCAAACTCAAATTTTAAAGGGTTACCCTCTAAATCAAACAGCTTATAAAACCCCCGATCCAGCTGAATTGTGCCTTTAGTTCCATATATAGTGGCTCCCCGACCGGGACGTTCTGGTTTCATAATAATTCGACTGTGCCCCGTCCATGTGATAAACTTCTCACCAGGATAGGTAAAGGTTACCTGCTGGTTGTCGACAAACTCCCAGTCATCCTCAAATGTGTACTTACCTCCAAAAGAAGTTACGCGCTCTGGAATATCTACACCAAGAGCCCAACGACAAATATCAATCTCGTGTGTACCGTTATTGTGTATTTCTCCTGTTCCCCAGGTTCGAAACCAATGCCAATTGTAAGGATGTACATTGTCTCTATAATCTTCCCTTGGCGCGGGACCCTGCCATAAATCCCAATCTAAGGTCTTAGGCACATCCACTATTTTTCCTTTACCGATAGAGGTTCTCTTATTAGAATAGTAGGCTTCACCCTTGTATACCTCACCAATAATTCCGTTTCTGATGTCTTCTATAGCCATGATAGAGGTTCTAGCAGAACGCTGTTGATTACCCATTTGCACCTTTTTACCGTACTTTTTTTGAGCTGCCATCAACAGATCATTTTCATATGGATTATGACTACAGGGTTTTTCTATGTACACGTGTTTTCCTGCCTGCATGGCCATAATGGCCATAGGGGCATGCCAATGTTCAGGAGTGGCAATAAATACTGCATCGACATCTTTATCTTCTAAGATTTTTCGGAAATCTTTTTCAACCTTAGGGATGTAACCTATATTTTCTTCGCACCATTTATTGTGCTCTTCTATAATGGTATCATCCACATCACAATTGTAGAGTACTTTAGCGTTTTCAATAGCATTAATTGCAATGATGTGTGCCTTTGCTCGACTTCTAACACCAAATACCGCACAATTGATGTGGTCATTTGCTCCCAATACATTTGAATTAAAAATATTGGAAAAAGCTGGAGTTGAAATTCCCAGTCCTACGCTTCCTGCTAAAGTATTTTTTATAAAGTTTCGTCTTGTTCCCATCTGGCAATTTTTAGTTTGTTAGTTCTTTAATTTTGATATTCTTGAAATGAACAAGGTCACCGTGGTCTTGCAGAAGTATTTGACCTTCTTCTAACTCTCCGAAATTTGGCCAAACCACATATTTACTTTCAGAAACAAGGGTCCTAAATTCTGAGGTCATTCTTTCGTACTCCAATACCTTAGCACCATTTAGATAGTGTTTTACATGATTGTCCTTAGAAATAATATGTGCGCGATTCCATTCCCCAATTGGTTTTGTAGGCTTATCTACATCTGCTTGAATCAAATCGTACAAAGAGGCCAATGTTCTGCTTCCAGGGTGATTTCCCAACTTCGCGTCAGGATGCAAATCATCGTCTAGAATTTGATATTCTAATCCTATCGAAGACCCAGCACCTTTGTTAATGTTCGTGTCTACATAGTACTTTATTCCACTATTAGCTCCAGGAGTTAGCTTAAAATCTACCATAAATTCAAAGTCACTGTAATTTTTTAGGGTGACGATATCACCTCCAGCTTCTGACTCTCCACCGCCACTAGCTAGAACAATGAGTTCACCGTTTTTAATTTCCCAACCATTTTCAGGAAAAACCTCGAGTTTGGCCCCTCTCCATCCATTAGTAGTCTCTCCATCCCAAAGCATTTGCCAACCTGAATCAAGCTCATTTTTAGTGAGCTTATTAATTTTATCAAGCATCGGCAGAGATGTTTTTGTGCTGTATGCCTCTAGATCTTCGGTGAGAATTTTGATGTTTCTCCATCTAATTTCAGTTCCTTCTTCTTGATTTTCGCCAATAGAATGCACTTGAAGACCAATGAAACCTTTATCTGTTTGATCATCCATTAGGTGTGAGGCTTCAACTCCATTGATCCAAGTTTTAATGGTGTCTCCAATCGCTTCAATTCGATAGTGATTCCACTCATTTTGCTTGAAAGCACTTTTGGCTGATGTGTTTTGATCATCTAAGGGATGGAGCCATCCTCGCCTTGCCTCGTCGTAAATACCTGCACTCCAAGCTCTCTCTGAAGGATCTATTTCAACTTGATACCCGTGTACCCTACCGTTTTGGTAATGAGGTAAACTTTCGCTTCTAATTTGTATCCCTGAATTCATAGAGGGGTCCACTAAAAACTCGAGTTCAAGGATGAAATCTCCATATATTGAGTCGGTCACTAGAAATGAATTAGGCGTATTGTGTACAGTAGTTCCAACGATTTCACCGTCGCTAACGGTATATTTTGCTTCTCCCCCTTTTTGAGACCATCCTTCTAACGAGTTTCCGTCAAAAAGAGTGATCCATGGAGTTTGGTCGGTTATCAAATCACACCCAACAAGTAATACCCCACATAAAATGCAAGAAAAACGAAAAAGCTTATTTTTAAAATTGTTCATTGTTGATATAGTTAGTGCTTAAAAAGTACAAAATATTTAAACGCTTAAAAACATTTATTCTAAATCGTAAATGAAATTGTATTTTCAAATAGACTTGGCCAATATTTGGCAATTAAAAAGTTACGAGCAAATTAATTACCTTAACCGAACATTTAGTTTAAATCAATGATTTTCGAAGAAAGTTGGCGTTGGTATGGTCCTCACGATCCCATTAACCTAAGTCAGATAAGACAAGCAGGGGCAACTGGAATCGTAAATGCGTTACACCAAATTCCCGTTGGTGAGATTTGGTCTATTGAAGAAATACAAAAGCGCATCGATCTTATTGAAAAAGAAAACTCAACATCAACGCCTCTTAAATGGGTCGTAGTAGAAAGTCTCCCTGTGCATGAAGATATCAAACAGGGTAAAGAAAACAGAGACCAACTCATTGAAAACTATTGTCAAAGCATTCGGAATTTAGCACATTGTGGAGTACGCGTAATTTGCTACAATTTTATGCCAGTGTTGGATTGGCTCAGAACAAATGTTAGAAAAGAATTACCTAATGGCAGCACAGCTCTTTACTTTCATCCTTTAGATTTAATTATTTTCGATTTGCACATCCTAAAGAGACCTGAGGCAAAATCTTCCTATGCTGCTGTTGATATTCAAAGGGCTCAAGAACGCTATTCTAATTATTCAGATGAAGATATAAATCTACTGAAAGAAAGTATTTTAATGGCTTTGCCCGGAGATGTAAAAGGATTTACTTTAGAAAAACTCAAGCTAGGTTTAGAGGCCTACGCAGATATAGATGAAACCCAACTAAGAGCAAATTTGATTTATTTTTTGGAGCGAATCATTCCGGTCGCTGCACAAGAAGGTGTTTGTATGGCCATTCATCCCGACGATCCACCTTGGTCTGTTTTCGGTTTGCCTCGAGTTGTAGGATCTCAAACTGATCTGGAGTTTATTTTTTCGACAGTGCCTGATACTCACAATGGTTTGACCTACTGTACTGGAAGCCTGGGTGCTCATCATTCAAACGATTTAAAAGCCTTACTCTTAAATTTTGAAGATCGCATACACTTTGCGCACCTAAGATCAACACAACGAAATGAAGACGGTTCATTTTTTGAAGCCAACCATCTTCAAGGTGATGCTGGTTTAATCGAACTGATTACTCTTTTTTATGAGATTTCGAATCGTAGGCATAAGCAAGGAAAATCAGTATTACCTATGCGACCAGATCACGGCCATCAAATGCTCGACGATCTAGATAAGCAATACTATCCTGGATATTCGGCTATAGGCAGATTAAAGGGCCTTGCCGAACTCAGAGGTGTGGCATCGGCTATCACACATTTAAAACAACAGTATAATTCATGAAAGATCTTTTTGATTTAAGCAATAAAGTTGCCATTGTCACGGGAGCTGGTGGTGTTCTTGGAGGAGAAGCTGCTCGATATCTGGCCGCCCAAAATGTGCGTGTTGTTCTGTTGGGAAGAACACTGCAAAGCCTCGAAAAAAACGCTGCTTCGATCATTGATAAAGGAGGGAGTGCTTTGGCGCTTAGTTGTGATGTACTCAATCGCAATGAGTTGGAATTTGTAAGGGACGAAGTTTTAACTAAATACGGTAAAATTGACATCTTAATCAATGCTGCAGGTGGTAATAAAGCCGGTGCAGTAGTGACTCCAGAACAAACGTTTTTTGAAATGTCAATGGACGATTTAACCGAGGTTGTCGATCTAAATTTGTACGGTTCTATTTTGCCGAGTATGGTATTTGGCGAAACGATGATTGCCCAAAAAAGTGGCGTAATCATCAATTACTCATCTATGTCAGTATCCGAGGTTATCACTCGTGTTGCAGGTTATTCTGCATCTAAAGCAGCCATCGAAAACTTCACGAGATGGTTGGCTGTTGAATTTGCCCAGAAACACGGAGAAGGAGTACGTGTCAATGCCATTGTTCCTGGTTTTTTTATCGGCGAACAAAACAGAAAATTGCTCCTTAACGAGGATGGTTCATTAACCTCTAGAGGAGAATCTATAATTCAAAACACCCCCTATAAGCGTTTCGGAGAAGCTCAAGAGCTCAACGGCACCCTGCATTATTTATGCGCTGAGGCCTCAAATTTTGTTACTGGTGCAGCACTTGCTGTAGATGGAGGTTTTCAAATTTATTCAGGGGTTTAAACGTCATTACTTATGTTTCTTTCTTCTTCTTTTTTATTGGAATCTGAAATTGCAGAAAAACTTTATTTCGAATTTGCCGAACCTTTGCCCATTATTGATTACCACAATCACCTTTCTGCCGAGCAGGTCGCTCAAAATCACAAGTTTGATAATCTCACACAAATATGGCTAGAGGGTGATCACTACAAATGGCGTGCTATGCGTCTTTTTGGCATAGAAGAACGATACATTACAGGTGAAGCTGACGACTATCAAAAATTTACAGCATGGGCTAGAACAGTTCCTCACACCTTGAGAAATCCACTCTATCATTGGACGCATATGGAACTGAGAAAACCCTTTGGCATTGACGAGCTTCTAAGTGAAAAAACAGCAGAAGATATTTATCAGAGGGCATCTACTATGTTGCAAAATGACTCTTTTAGTACAAGATCATTACTTGAAAAAGCCAAAGTTGAAGTCATCTGCACAACAGATGATCCTTTAGATGATTTAAAGTCTCATCAAAAAGTATTCAACGAGGGGTTATCATTTGAAATGCGCCCAACATGGCGTCCAGATAAGTCATTAAAAGTTGATAATCCTAAACATTTCTCTGCATACACCAAACAGCTTGAAAAATTAACCTCAACGGTAATAAATGATTTAGATGACTATTTGATGGCCCTTGAAAAAAGACATGATTTTTTTGAACAATCCGGTTGTAGAATTGCTGATTTCGGACTCTCGCATCTAAATTTTGTTGCTTATAATGCGACTCAGGTAGAGACTACATTTACAGATCTCATTGAAGGTAAAGAGGTGTCAAAGGAGTCTCAAGAACACCTCTTGAGTTTTTTGCTACTCGAACTCGCAAGAATGAATCACAAAAAAGGTTGGGTCCAACAATTTCACCTAGGTGCTTTAAGAAATAATAACGAGCGCATGTACAAGCTACTTGGAGCTGATGCCGGTTTTGATTCCATTGGAGATGAGCTCCAAGCTGCTGGAATGTCTCAGTTTTTTAACGCTCTTGACCGAACCGACCAATTGGCTAAAACCATCGTGTATAACTTAAATCCCTCTCAAAATGAAGTGTTTGCAACTATGATGGGTAATTTTAATACTGGAGGTGTAAGAGGAAAGATGCAACTCGGAGCTAGCTGGTGGTTTCTAGACCAACTAGATGGAATGGAAAAGCAAATCAACACCGTATCAAATATGGGACTCTTGAGTTGTTTTGTTGGAATGCTGACAGATTCAAGAAGCTTTTTGTCTTTTTCAAGACACGAATACTTTAGAAGATTACTTTCTAATATGATTGCGAAGGACATCGTACAAGGAAAAATCCCTGAAGATTACGATTTAATTGGTCCCATGATTCAAAACATTTGTTATTTTAACGCAAAAAACCACTTCAATTTCTAAACAGATATTCATTTGTCTTGAGCTTTGCTTAGATTTATAGTAATGAAAAAATTAAGATTTATACTTTTACTTTTAGTAGGCTTTTTTGTTTTTATGAGCTGCGAGAAAGATGACGATGAAATTCTATGCGGATGTGTTTTTCCTGAACCAGAAAATGTTATTTCCGTTAGTTGATTCGGTAATTAAAAGACAAGGAACTCAGAAAAACAATGATTTAAACCCAATTGATGAAAAAGTTCATTAAAAACAATGAGGAACTCATAGTTACGATACTTGGAGCAGTATGGATGGCTTACGATTATATCTCTAACAACTATGAGTTTGATAATTTTCCCAATGGAATAATCATTTTCTCCATTGGGTCGATTATGCTCCTTGGAAAATATACCTGGAAAAAGAATAAAACTGATGATGACACTGAATAATTGGCGTAGCCTAATTTTAAGACTTAAGTATTCGTAATAAAGCTAGACTCAGTCTTTTTATTGATTTTCAAATTGAGTAAAGCGTCATCTACTTTTCCCTTCTGTATAAATGTAACTGTCATGATTTGCCGCTCTTAACTGAGAGACAGCTGTTAATCAATTCTGTTCATGTTATTTGCTACCATTAGTCTTTAAGCTAAGGGAGTGTTTACCATATGATGTAATTCCTCATAAAAAAAGGGTGACCCGAAAGTCACCCAACCCTTAATTAATATTGTATTTATAATACAGATTTGAGGTTTAACTAAACTATAAACCTAATGCTATAACGCTGTGAAAAGACTTTTATTGCTTAAAATAAGATGGGCTTGAACTATAAAAACCTACTTTTCATTTAAAAATGGTTCAATTCAAGATTTGAGATTTTTCATTTGTGAGATTTATCAAAAAGCTAAATAATGCTAAAAGATTTATAAGGTCTTTTTTATTACCTTACCTAAGGTGATGTCTTGTTATCATCGGTTATGGCAAGACCAAAAATTATTTTTGAATTCTGATGAGAAACAAAATCTTCATTATTTTCAGTGCTGCTCTAATTTTAAGCGGATGCCAACTTAGTGAGGTTAAAACGATAAAATTGGCCCACGGATTAGATGTAACCCATTCTGTGCATCTGGCTCTTGAGTATTTCGGTGAAGAAATTCGTCGAATTTCTAACGGACAGCTTGAACTTGAAATTTATCCCAATTCTCAATTGGGATCTGAGAGAGAAATCTTAGAGCTCATACAAATTGGCAGTCTACACATGACCAAGGTCTCTGCGGCAACACTCGAAAACTTTGCTCCTCAATCTAAGGTTTTAGGTCTTCCTTATATCTTTAAAAATAGAGCTCATGCCTTTCGCGTCTTAGATGGAGAAATCGGGCAAAACCTGCTTAAGGACAGCCAAAAGTATCGCTTAAAAGGATTGGGGTATTACGATGCGGGATACCGTAGTTTTTATACTAAAGAAAGACCTGTTAATCATCCAGATGAATTAAAAGGTCTAAAAATAAGAGTCATGGAGAGTGTTACCGCCATGAATATGGTCAGAAGTTTTGGAGGTGCCCCCACTCCTATTTCATGGGGAGAATTGTACACTTCCTTACAACAAGGTGTAGTGGACGGAGCAGAAAACAATCCTCCTAGTTTTTACCTCTCCAAACATTATGAAATTTGCAAGTATTATTCACTCAATGAGCATACCTATTCTCCCGATGTAATTATTATCGGAGATTCATTTTGGAATGAACTCAGCGTCGAACAACAAAATTGGATATCTACAGCAGTAAATGCTTCTATTGAGTTTCAGCGTAAACTTTGGGCGAATCACGAAGCAAAGGCTCTTGAAGAGGTAACTAAAGCTGGAGTAGAAATTATAAACCCTGACAAGGAGGGATTTATTGATCTTGCGCAGAAAGTACACGAGCAATATCTTCAAGATGAAGAACTCAAATCAATCATAACTCAAATCAAGGCATTAGAATGAATTTAAAATCAAGACTTGATCGTATTCTAAGTTCAGCCCTAATTCTAATTTTAGCCCTAATGGTCCTGAACGTTTTATGGCAAGTATTCAGCCGTTATATACTTCAGACACCTTCTTCTTTTACTGATGAGTTATCGCGTTATCTGATGATTTGGATAGGAATTTTAGGAGCAGCTTATGTTTCGGGTATGAATGCACATGTACGGATTGATGTTTTTGTGTCACGACTTTCAAAAGGGATGCAGAAAAAAATTCAACTCATGGTACGCTTAGCCATTGCTTTTTTTTCGCTTGTAGTGCTTATTATTGGAGGAAGTCGATTGGTTTACATCAGCTTTATCCTCGGACAAAAAAGCCCTGCGCTACAAATACCTTTGGCATATGTCTATTTAGTTTTGCCTTTAAGCGGGTGTATTATCATTATTTATAAATCCTTAGAACACTTTAACCAAAAATTGAACTGAGTATGGAATACATTCCCGTAATGGTGCTCTTAGTCAGCTTTATCTTTTTTCTTAGTTCGGGAACTCCTGTGGCATGGAGTATTGCACTATCCTCTTTTTTGACCATTTTAGTGAGTATTCCTTTTTTACCTGGGGTAACAACAATCGCACAGCGAATGGCTACTGGCCTAGACAGTTTTGCCTTACTGGCTATTCCCTTTTTTATATTATCTGGTCAATTGATGAAACACGGAGGAATCGCCAACCGCCTAATTGCATTTGCCAAAACCATTGTTGGAGCCTTACCGGGTGGACTAGCACATATCAATATTATAGCAGCAATGCTAATGGGAGCAATTGCAGGATCAGCAATGGCTTCTGCATCGGCAATGGGAAGTATTTTAGGTCCAGAAATGGAAAAAGAAGGCTATTCAAAAGAATTTGGAGCGGCAGTTAATATTACCTCAAGTACAATGGGGCTTATCATCCCTCCAAGTAATATTTTAATCGTATATGCCTTGGCCGGAGGTGGACTTTCTATTGCATCTCTCTTCTTAGCAGGATATATACCTGGAATAATCACAGGGCTTTTTTTAATGGTTGTTGCGGCCTTTTGGGCAAAAAAGAAAAAAATTCCTTTAGGAAAAAGAAGCACATTAACCGAAGTTTTAAGAAGCTTTTTAAAGGCCTTGCCTAGTTTATTTCTTTTGTTCATTGTCATTGGCGGTATCGTAAGCGGTGTATTTACAGCTACAGAAGCGTCTGCTATAGCTGTTCTTTATTGTTTAGTTCTTGGATTACTCTATAAAGAAATACACTTGAGAAATTTGCCTCATATTTTATTAGAATCCTCGGTAACATCAGCGGTGGTTATGCTTCTTATAGCAAGTTCAATGAGTATGTCTTGGGTTATGTCTTTTCAAAACATACCTCAGGATTTGAGTATGGCTCTGTTAACCTTAAGTGATAATCCAATTGTCATACTGTTGGTTATTAATCTACTCTTACTCTTTGTTGGGGTATTTATGGATATTACTCCAGCAGTTCTCATCTTTACTCCTATTTTTCTGCCTGTAGTTACCTCTTTGGGGATGGATCCCATTCACTTTGGTGTAGTAATGGTACTTAATTTATGTATTGGGCTGTGCACTCCTCCTGTAGGCTCCGTTTTATTTGTGGGAGTCGGGGTAGCAAACACCTCAATTGAAAAGGTAATAAAACCTTTGATTCCTCTTTTTATTGCAATGGTGATTTCATTGTTTTTGGTGACCTATATTCCTTCTTTGAGTTTGTGGCTTCCTGAGCAGTGGGGTTACTAGAGGGAGAAATATAAACTCAAAGCCTCTTGATTTTATCAAGGGTTCTGCCCTTGGCCAACTCATCTACTATTTTGTCTAAATAGCGTGCTTTCTTAGTAAGTGGCGTTTGAATGTTTTCAATGCGGTATCCGCATACAACGCCTCGAATCGATTCGGCCTTTGGGTTTAGTTCTGCACGATCAAAAAAAGTTTTATAAGTTACTTTTTCAGCCCTAAGGTTTTCAAGGCTTTGTTTGTCAAATCCGGTGAGCCACTCTATAACCTCTATCAAATCTTCTTCTGTTCTACCCTTTCGCACAATTTTATTCAAGTATAAAGGATAAATCTCAGCAAAAATCATTTCAGCGATTCTTTTGTCGTGTTTAGGAGTTGTTTCCATTCTGTGCCCTTTGAGTTTGATTAAATTTAGTTAAGTTTAAAAAATAGATTAAAAAGATATATTGAAATCCAATAGAATGGAACAACCTAGTAACTTTTTTAAAGAAAACCTTAAATACTTCATTGAGGGCATTGTCATTTTTGCAAGTGTACTGTTCTCTTTTTACATCGGAAACTTAAATGACAAGCAATCTAACATTAAAACAAAAAACATGTTTGTGTCTGATTTAATTGAATCCTTAAATGACGATGTAGAGCAAATTGACAACTTACTAGATGTCTTAAATGAATCTGAACAACTGATCAATTTACTTCAAAATGATATTGAGAGTGGACACCAACTGATGTCTGACCAAACAGTAATTGATAATTTGATTAAAGTTGAAGTTGGTTTTTCATTTTTTCCAAAAGATGGCGTTTATAATCAAATGATTTCAACTGGAGCTTTTGAACTGATTAACAGCAGTGAACTCAAAAATATACTCTTAGAAATGTACGGTCATCAAAATGCGAGAAACTTCGCTACTTCAAATGAAATTGACCTTTTCAATTTAGATTTTAGAAAGATTCCCTACGAGATGTTCCGAATTCGATTTGACTATGACATGCTCAATGGTGAGTTCTATGGTTCGAGAAGACTGACAAATTTCACCTTTGACCGAAACTTTTATATGTCTGATAAATTCTATGGTCTTTTGTCACAAGCTAAATTGTATTCAAACATGTACAAAAGATTGCTCAGAGATATTCAAGAATCCTATAAAATGGCTATATCTCTAGCTAAGCAAGAGCTTGTAATGTGAGTTCAATTCAATTCTACATATGAAGAAAATAGGAATATTGGGAGGGATGAGTTCGGCCTCGACCACAGAGTATTATAAAATTATCAATAAGCAGGTTCAAGATAAACTCGGCGGACATCATACGCCTGAACTGATAATTTACAGCGTAAACTTCGAAGTGATTACTGACTGTGTAAAAAATAACAAATGGGAAGATGCTGGTCAATATTTAGCTGAAATTGCAAAGGCCTTGGAAAATGCAGGAGCTGAGGCTATTGCCCTTGCCACAAACACCTTGCACAAAGTTCGAAATCATATTTTAAACGAAATAGATGTACCATTTATTGATATTATCGATAGTATTTCAACTAAAATTAAAAGTGATAAAAAAAATAAAATTGCAATTTTAGGGACTTATCCGACAATGACAGACCCTTTTTATATGAAGGCTTATCGTGAAAACGGTATTCAACTTTTAGCTCCTAAAGAGTCTGATAAAATAGAAATTAATCGAATAATTTTCGAAGAACTAACGTTTAATGTGATCAAAGAATCTTCAAAGGAATTTTTTTTACAAGTATTAGAAGATATTCTTGATAGAGGTGCTGAAGGTGTCATACTAGGGTGTACTGAACTTAAATTGATACTGCAGCAAAAAGATTTTAAAAAATTATCCTTTTACGATTCATTACATTTACACTGTGAAGAAATCGTTCAAGTGGCTTGCTCCTCTTAGATTTTAAAATACATTTATGAAAGTTTTTAAATGGATATTGGCTATTAGTTTTTTGCTTTTAGCTATAGCTTGCTTTGTGGTGGTTTACATCATGTACGGTCTGCAAAGCTTCATTGATACCCCCTATCTCATCGGAGGTCTCATTTTTTTATTTGCTAGCATAACCCTATTTGTTCTTCTGAAGAAGAAATCAAACTGATTGAAGATTAGGCTATTTGCTTTTTTAAATAGCCCAATAACATTGCAATAGAGAAGAAGAGCACCCCAAATATAAAGGCGATGCTTAAAACGATTGTCCCGAACACATAAACTATTGTTGAACTTTTCATACTTAAAGTTAAACAAAAAATTGAAAGTTCCTAAAAATTTTTAAATTTACTTTTTAACTACAACAAAACACATACATGAAAAAAAGTATTTACGTATTAGCCTTAGGGTTGCTATTCATCGCTTGTGACAAAGAAGATGAATATGATGGAATTGCATGGAATGAAGCCATAGATGGAGAATTGTCTGGGGTGATGTCTTCACCTACAATTGTGAACTTTCGCGCAGGCGATAATAAAATCATTGGTACTTCAACTCCTGCTAGTGGTGCCCAATGTACTACTTTCGAAGGTGGCCCACCAGTGCCGGTTATTCCATTTTTTCCGAATCACGAATCTTATACAGATTTGGTTTCTTTTACCTTAAGCGCTAATCAAAGGCTTGTAGGTATTAAAGTTGAAGCTTTAGAAGTTTCTGCAGTTCACTCGGTAGACGACTTTCCTTGTGTGGGTCCAATAGAAACTCAACTTGGGGCTTTTACAGCAATTAATAATTCTAATCAAATCGATTGGAACTCTGAAAATGTGATTAATTTCATATCGTTGCCCAATCAGTATCCATTAGTGGGTATGGGCTTCGCTAAAGCCGTTGGAGACGACTTATTGGCGAAGTATCGTCAAGAATTCCCTATTCCAGATTATGCAGGTATCAATACACCTAGTTTAGATGTAACGAATGGTACATATACGTTCTGGTGGAAAGAGGGTGCCAATCAAACGAATTACACTCTAAATTTCATGGTTGAAGAAATTGATTAATACAATCAATCCAAATAGTAAGCCCTCTTTATAGAGGGCTTTTTTTATTCATAACAAGTAAAATAAGCGTTGATCTCAAAATGGCAACTGCATAAACGTACTCTTACTATTTTCGCAAGATTGAATCAGGAATAATGCATAGAATAATTTTTTCATAAAAAGTCTAAGCCTCTCCTTTTTCATTTAGATCTTCTAACAAGTCTACTTCGTCTTGAATGTTAGAAGACGGTAATTCCTCAACTTTTCTCAATTTAGACATCATCATTCGCGTTCTTGTTCCGACCAAAGTATCTAACTCTTTGTTGGCTTCTGTGATCTTCTTTTGAGCTTTCTCAAGTACTCCACCGAATTTGCTGAATTCGGTTTTTACTGCTCCCAAAATATCCCAAACCTCACTACTTCTCTTTTGGATAGCTAAGGTTTTGAATCCCATTTGAAGACTATTGAGCATCGCAGCAAGAGTTGTAGGGCCAGTAATGATGATTTTATAGTCTCTTTGCAGGATAGCTACCAATTCAGGTTGTCGTACGAGCTCAGCAAAAAGTCCCTCGATAGGTAAAAACAAGATTCCAAAATCTGTAGTGTAAGGAGGGTCAATATACTTATCGCGTATACTTTTGGCGAAATTTTTAATACTTCTGACTAGCGATTTCTTGGCTTGCTCAATAGCTACCAAATCGGCTGAATCATAAGCTTCTTGTAATCTAATGTAGTCTTCTTGTGGAAACTTGGCATCAATTGGAAGGTACACCTCTTTACCTTGATGGTCTTTACCTGGTAATTTAATGGCAAATTCTACATGGTCATTTGAACCTCTTTTAGTGCGAACATCTCTGTCGTATTGCTCTGGACTCATTATTTGTTCAAGAATATTACCCAATTGAATTTCACCCAAAACACCTCTGGTCTTTACATTGCTTAAAACCTTCTTTAAATCTCCAACACCGTGTGCTAAATTCTGCATTTCACCTAATCCTTTCTGCACGGCCTCAAGGCGCTCACTCACTAATTTAAACGACTCTCCTAGTCTTTTCTCAAGGGTAGTTTGAAGTTTTTCATCAACCGTTTCTCTCATTTTTTCAAGTCTTACCTCCGTGGTTTTAACCAGTTCTTGTTGCTTAAGATTCATTTGGTCAAATTTTTCTTTTTGAACTTGATTAAAATCTTTGATGCTCTTATTAAGCACTTCAGAGAAGTTGTGCAGCGAAGTTTTGGTTTCTATACGCAGATTATGTGCGCTTTTTTCTTGGGTTTGTGCATTTTGAAACATCTTTTCTTCCATGTTTTTAGAGAGTTTATCCAAAGCCTCAGCAAATTCTTTGCGATTGTCTTTTAAGGCATTTTGAAGTTCAATTCTATTTTCAGAGAATTGCGATAGAAGCGCATCGGCAATAACTCCTTTAAATTGATTTGAATTTGAACTTTTCGATCGCATTATAATCACTAGTAAAAGAATGGAATTTATGATGAGCAAAGAGAGAATGATGTACGATTGCATGCCATTATTATTTTATACTCAAAGTTATTAATGTTCTTTATTCATTTAACCGCAATAGCTGCTAACTTATTAAAAATTATACCCTTATTGCAGCTCGATTAACGCATTGAATTCGCAATCAAAAAAGACTTTTTAATACAAGTAGATTTCATCTATTGTAACAAAATGAGAAAATAATCGATTGAATTAGTATTTTCGAACGTTTTTTAGAAATTACTTTTAAACCTTTATGTAATTTTATAGTCTTTTTCAAAGACTAATTGCTAACATGAAACTGAAAGATTTTTATTTACCCATTACTTTTTTTGTTTTTTATTCTACAATTATCCAAGCTCAACAGACCGTAGATAAAGAATTTACAGCCATGAAGATCGACACTCCACCGACAATTGACGGAGTGTTAGATGAAGTCATTTGGCAAAAGGCTCAAGTGCTTACTGACTTTGCTCAATATTTTCCAAGTGATTCAGAAATCGCAGAACACCAAACCTATATTCAAGCGGCATATACAGATACGCACTTGTATATTTCCATCAAGGCTGAAAACCCAGACAATAATTTTGTCGCCTCTACCCTAAAACGAGACTTTTTTGGAACGCAAAACGATAACGTAAGTTTTTTGATTGACACTTTCAATGACGGAACAAATGCTTTTCAGTTTAGTATTTCTCCTTTCGGAGTTCGCAGAGAAGCCCTAATTTTTAATGGAGGAAATCGCAGGGAAAGTTTCAACCGCACTTGGGACACCAAATGGAAAGGCGAGAGTAAAATCTACGATACCTATTTCACTGCTGAAATGGAAATTCCCTTTAATTCAATCAAATTCAAAGAAAACAGTACGTCTTGGCGTTTTAGAGCGTATCGATTCAATATCGCAACAAACGAACAGAGTGTTTCGAATCGCATACCTCAGAATCTTATTCAGGCTGATTTAGGAATTATGGGTAAACTCAATTTTGAAGAACCTTTGGGTAAATCTAAAACTCCGATTAATCTGATTCCCTACATAAATGCCCTTACTGAGAACGATTTCATCGGTAAAGAAAAAAACGAATCGTTCAAATTTGGAGGAGATGCCAAAATAGCAATTGGATCAGGGCTTAATTTAGATTTAACGCTTAATCCTGATTTTTCGAATGTAGAAGTAGACCGAGTTTTCACCAACCTTTCGAGATTTGAATTTAGACTTCCAGAGCGAAGACAATTTTTTATTGATAATGGTGACTTATTTAGCAATTTGGGGAGCAGCAGAGATGAAACTCCATTTTTTTCAAGAAGAATTGGACTTGCCTACGACAAAGACAACAATCTTATAGAAAATAGAATTCTTGCCGGGGCTCGTTTGAGTGGTAAAATAAACGAAGATTGGCGTATAGGATTTCTGAGTATTCAAACTGCTGAGGATCCTGAAAATGAGATCGCCTCATTTAATAATACCATGTTGGTATTGCAAAAAAAGGTCTTTGCCAGGTCTAACATCAACGTCTTTGCCATTAACAGACAAACACTAAAGGATTATGATTTTTTAGAACGGAGTCGAGAGTTTAACCGAGTTTTTGGAATGGATTATCAATTGGCTTCTGCAGATACTAAATGGGAAGGCTCGTTTTATGTGCACAAGTCTATCCAACCTGATGACACAAAAGGTAATTTTTCTACTAGAGCTTCTCTCTCGTACAATACACGGGAGTGGAGAATTTCAAACACATTTTCATATATAGACGAAGAATACCGTTCTGATTTAGGTTTTGTACCGAGAACAGGAATTAAAAAGGCTGGAAATTACATTACCAGAAGCTTCTATCCTAAGGCGGGCAAAATTCAACGTTATCAGTTACAAACATTTCATTCGATGTATTGGTTAACTGAATCTGACAATCTGTTTTCCGATCGTTTTTTAAGAAGTTCTTTTGAGACGACTTTTAAATCAAACGCCAAAATTGAAATTGGCCATCAATATGAATATACCTATTTGACTTTTCCCTTTGACCCAACGCGCACAAGTGGAGGGACACCTTTACCTGCTGATGTAGGATACCATTACAACAAGGCTCGAATTCAATATGAATCCAATCAAGGGAAAACCTTATTTGGACAATTTGAGGTTGAATCAGGAACATTTTACACGGGTAACTCACACAGTGTTCAAGGAAGTATTGGATATCGATTCCAACCATGGGTAGAGTTTAACTTTGGTGTCAACTACGACGCAATTCGCCTTCCCGATCCCTATGAATCAGCTGATATCTGGTTACTCAGTCCAAGAACTGATGTGACATTTAGTAAGTCCCTATTTTGGACAACGATTTTCCAATACAGTAATCAGCGAGATAATCTAGGAATCAACTCAAGGCTTCAATGGCGATTTGCACCATTGTCTGACTTGTATTTGGTGTATAACGACAACTATTTTGTGAATGTATTTTCACCAAAATACCGGTCAATTAACCTCAAGGTTACCTATCGATTTGGATTATAAATTTAGTTTGACGAGTTGACTAGCCTCCCCTATTCGACCACTTCGTTGCAATCCAACCCACAGATCTTTTGACAGAATATCGATTTGAATATTGAGTACTTCGGCATCATACACTGTATATTCTATAGGGTGCACGTGAATAATTGTTTTTTGATTTGGACTTTCAAGAACAAGGCCCAATACGTAATCTTTTGACAACCACTTGTATGGTGCATTCCAGTAAAAACTTTGATAGGCGATTTTATAATCTAAACCCTCAACGAAATAAGATTTAATTTGATTTAAATACTTTAAAATTACATCGTAACGCAGTCCGCTAAGTTCTGAAAATCGAGGGTACAATCTGAGACCTTCTAGCTTTACCATTGAAGTATAAACAAAGTTTCTAGGATGGGCAGTGAATACAACCCCATCTCCAAATTGAATTGATTCAAAATAATTTTGATTTTTTTGAAAATGAAGCTCTGCATTATTTTTCTGCATTCCGATTACTAGTCCCCTAAAAAGCTCTGAATTCTTGCCTTGACCAAAAATTGAGGTACAATTGAGCAATAGGACTGCAAGTAGAATCATACGGATATTTTGCCACATAACGAACGTATTTAAAAGGATACTACGCTTTTTACTTCAAATTTTCTTGAAATCTCGTGCTTGGAACATTTTTTTAGATGTACCACATTATTATGCCATTAAAATGAATAAAAAAATCAAGGGTAAGAACTATCTTTACATTGTGTTTTCATTCGGCAAAAAAATATTTCTAGTTGATTTACTCGAAGGGTTTATAGATATCCATAACCATATACTTCCAGGCATAGATGACGGTGCCAAAACATCAGCGGACTCGCTTGAAATGATAAAAGCGCTGCACAATCTGGGATTTGACGGATTGATTCATACCCCTCACATCATGTCAGGTGTTCATCCCAATACACCTGAGACCATCAAAAGGGCTGAAGAAAACTTGAGCGCTCATTTAGATTCAAATGATTTGATGATCAAAAGAAATATAGCTGCAGAGCACATGATTGACGAAAATTTCAATGAACTTTTAGAAAAAGGAGGAGCTATGCCATTAGCTCAGAACTATCTCTTAGTTGAAATGTCATATCTACAGGCCTCAGCAAATCTAGAAGATGCACTCCAACTTTCAGTCAAAAAGGGTTTATACCCCATTCTTGCACATCCAGAGCGCTATTTATACTATCATAAAAAACCAGATTACTTTAGGCGCTTAAAGAAAACTGAACGTGTTTTTATGCAGCTTAATTTATTAGCACTCGGTGGATATTACGGATCTCAGGTTCAAAAAATGGCCTATACCCTACTCGATATGAATATTTATGATTTCGCAGCAACTGATGCTCACCACATGCGTCACATCAATGCGCTTAAAAAAATACAATTAAAGAAAAAAGACCTGCCAAAAATTGAAAATATCATAGAAACGACTATAGGTAGTTTTTATAACCGCGCATTCTAACTACATTTGCGCAAATAAAAGTCCTAAAAATGAAAGTAAATTCTATTTGTTGTATTGGTGCTGGTTATGTTGGAGGTCCAACGATGACCGTAATCGCAAACAAATGCCCTGAAATCAAAGTTGAAGTAGTCGATATCAATCCAACGCGCATCGCTCAATGGAATGATGAAGACCTCGACAACCTACCTGTATATGAACCTGGTTTAGCTGAATTAATCGCAGAAACCAGAGGTCGTAACTTGTTCTTTAGCACAGAAGTTGACCGAGCTATTCAAGAGGCAGATATGATTTTTATTTCTGTGAACACCCCGACTAAAACCTATGGTAAAGGCAAAGGACAGGCAGCTGATCTCAAATATATTGAGCTCTGTGCGCGATCTATAGCTAAGGCAGCTACATCTGACAAAATTGTGGTTGAAAAATCAACCTTACCTGTTCGTACTGCCGCGGCCATCAAAAACATATTGGATAATACAAGTTCAGGGGTACACTTTGAAATCTTATCTAATCCAGAATTTTTAGCTGAGGGAACAGCAATTACTGACCTTGTCGAAGCAGATCGCATACTCATAGGAGGAGATGAAACCCCTTCAGGAATAGCCGCTCGAAATGCACTTAGTGCAATCTATGAACACTGGCTTCCCAAAGAAAAAATATTACAGACCAATGTGTGGTCATCAGAATTGTCTAAACTTGTCGCTAATGCCTTTTTGGCCCAGCGCGTATCTTCTATTAATGCCATTTCAGCACTTTGCGAAAAAACAGATGCTGATGTCGATGAAGTAGCTAAAGCTATTGGACTAGATTCGAGAATAGGACCGAAATTTTTAAAGGCTTCCGTAGGCTTTGGAGGATCTTGTTTTCAAAAGGACATTCTCAATTTAGTCTATATCGCCAAATCATACGGACTTCAAGAAGTGGCTGATTATTGGGAGCAGGTCATTCTTTTAAATGATTATCAAAAAAAGCGCTTTGCCGAACATATCATTTCTACGCTATACAACACCGTATCTGGTAAAAAAATAGCCTTCTACGGTTGGGCATTTAAAAAAGACACTAATGACACACGTGAGGCTGCAGCAATCTATGTTGCCGATGCACTGATCGAAGAACATGCGCATATCACTGTATACGATCCTAAGGTAAAAAAAGAACAAATGCTGGCTGATCTCAATTACTTGGGAACGCGTTCAGCAGAAGAAAATGAAAAGTATTTGACCGTAGTTAATTCAGCTTATGAGGCTTCACAAGATGCACACGCCATAGCCGTATTAACCGAATGGGATGAATTTATAGATTTGAATTGGTCTGACATTTATCAGGCAATGATGAAACCTGCTTTTGTATTTGACGGTAGAAGAATTCTAGATAACGAGATGCTGAGTAATATTGGGTTTAAAATTTATAAAATCGGTCAGTCATGAATATCCTAGTTACTGGAGCTGCCGGTTTTATTGGGTATTTCACCAGTTTAAGATTGTTAAAAGAAGGGCATCGCGTCATTGGAATCGACAATATCAATTCCTACTATAGCACAACTCTAAAATTTGACAGACTTGGACAATTGGGAATTTCTAAGGTAGATGCAGAACAAGACAATATAAGGTGTCATAGTGAAATCTACCCTCAGTTTAATTTTTATAAAATTGATATTGCAGATGCAGAGGCTTTAGAACAACTTTTTGAGCGGGAGTCATTTGATGTGGTATGTAATTTGGCTGCACAGGCTGGTGTTCGCTACTCCATCGAAAATCCGAAAGCCTATGTAGAAAGTAATATTGTCGGCTTTGTTAATATCCTAGAATGCTGCAGAAACCATGAGATCAAACATCTGGTTTACGCCAGTTCTTCTTCAGTATATGGTCAAAATGAAAAAATTCCGTTCTCGACGGAGGATAGAGTTGATCATCCAATAAGTCTTTATGCCGCTTCTAAAAAATCTAATGAACTAATGGCGCACACCTATAGTCATCTCTATAAATTTGCGACTACTGGTCTAAGGTTTTTTACAGTTTACGGTCCTTGGGGGCGACCAGATATGGCCTATTTTCTTTTCTGTGAGGCCATTAGACAGCAAAACCCTATCAAGGTCTTTAACAAAGGAAAATTAGAGCGGGATTTTACCTATATCGATGATATCGTAGAAGGTATTGTTCGTATCATTTTAAAAGATACAGCTCAAAGAACACCTTATAAACTCTACAATATTGGTAACAATCAATCCGTAAACCTTTTAGATTTCATCGACACCATTGAAAAAGAAATGGGAAAAGAAACCCATAAAGAATACGTCGAAATGCAAGCAGGTGATGTGTATAAAACTTGGGCAAACGTTGATGCACTAATCAAAGACTACGATTACCACCCCAATACAGCCTTAGCTACAGGCATTAAACACTTTGTTCAGTGGTACAAAGACTATTATAAGTTTTGATTGACACGAGATTTGTGATAGGCTTTGTCATAAATCGACTCGTATAAAGGTAAAATCACATTAATATCAAATTTAAAAGAATGTTCTTGGGCTCTATCCTTAAACTCTTTTAATCGATCTTCATCTTCAAGAATGTGAATAGCCGAGGCAGACATACCTTCAATGTCTCCGATTTCATTTAAAAATCCTGTAACACCGTTTTCATTTACTTCTTTCAAACCTCCTGCATTAGAAGAAACAACAGCACATTTATTTGCCATGGCTTCTAAAGCAGACAATCCAAAACTCTCTATTTCAGAAGGCAGTAAGAACAAATCAGTCCAACAAAGTATTCGATCAATCTCTGAGCTGTTTCCCAAAAAATGAACCTTGTCAGACAATCCTAATTTGTCTACAAGTTTCTTAGCTTTATTTTTTTCAGGTCCCTCACCTACCATAACAAGTTTGGAAGGAATCTTTTGAGCTACCTTTTCAAACACTCTAATTACATCAGGTATTCGCTTCACCTTTCTAAAATTAGATACATGTGTTATAATTTTTTCCTCTGGTAAAGCCACTAAATGACGTTTACAGGGTTTTGTTTTGTTCTTCTCGTACTTTGAAACGTCTATAAAATTGGGAATTACCTCTATCGGCCTTTTAATATTAAACATGTCATAAGTCATGTTTTTTAAACTGTGACTGACTGCAGTTACCCAATCTGAATGGTTTATACTAAAAGTTACTGCGGGTTTATAGAAGGGATGACTACCGACCAAAGTGACATCTGTTCCGTGCAGGGTAGTAATGATTGGAATATTGTAATCTTCATCTCTCAACATGGTTTTGGCCATGTAAGCTGCGTAAGCATTAGGAATTGCATAATGAACGTGAAGCACATCGATCTGATGTTTTCGAATGACGTTCACTAATTTACTCGACAAGGCTAAATCATAAGGCTGGTGATTAAATAATGGATAATCAGGAACTTGAACCTCGTGAAAAAATATATTTTTGTTTAACTGAGATAATCGAACAGGCTGCTTGTAGGTCACAAAATGTATTTCGTGCCCCTTGTCTGCAAAAGCAAGACCGAGCTCTGTGGCTACTACACCACTTCCTCCAAAAGTCGGAAAACAAACTATAGCAATTTTCAAAAGCGCTTTTTTACAAAAATAAAGATACTATTCGAGTATGGCATCATATATGGCTTGTTGAATGCGAGTTCTTAGGTTTGAACTCAGTAAATGTGTATTATTTCCCTCAGGGTAAACCGCATTGGATAAAAAGACGAAGACCAATTCTTTTTCTGGATCTGCCCAAACATACGTCCCTGTAAATCCGCTATGCCCAAAGCTCTCTGAAGACACACACCCGCATGTAGGACCAGGATCTTCCAACTGCGGTTTATCAAATCCAACTCCTCGACGTACTCCCATATTACAATAGTAACAGGTGTTAAAATCGTTTATAGTCTCAGCTTTAATATATTTCTTATCCGCATATACACCTCCATTTAAATACATCTGCATAAGCTTATAAAGCTCTAAACTGTTAGAAAATAATCCTGCATGACCAGCAACTCCTCCTAAAATAGCCGCTCCTTTATCGTGTACAAAGCCCTGTATTTTTTGTTTTCTGAACTTTTTTTCTATTACTGTTGGAATAATTTTTTCTTTCTTGTACCAGTTATTTGGATTAAACCCTATTCTATTGAATCCAGCTGGTTGGTATAAGAAATTTTCGACTAAATTTTCTAAAGAAGTCTTGTGTTTAGTTTCTAAATAATACTGCATCAAATAGTAAGGTAGATCACTGTATATATATTCTTTAGAAACTGCTTTTGCCTGTGTTATTTGATTGAGAATACGATCTGCCATTTCATCTATGATGTATAAACCGTCTGCCACTTTTAGTGGGAAAGATTCACTTTGTTCCCCAGCGTAATGAGAGTCTAAGGGATCAAGATTTTTTTGGTTGACTGTTTCTTGGTAAAACGGAATTCCAGCTGGGAATTGTCCGTAATGAGACAAGGCACTTCTAATGGTTTGATCGGCAAATTCAGATTCCAATAAGGCGGGAATTAATGTTGACAAAGAATCAGAGAGTTGCAACTCTTGATGTTGCACTTCATTCATCAACAAAGGCAGAGTAGCTGCGATTTTGGTAACTGAAGCCAGGTCATACAAGTGGTCCCATTTTACTTTAGTTTGTCTTGCGTATGTGTGATACCCGAAAGACTTATGATAAATAATTTTTTCATTTTTTCCGACTACTATTTGAGCGCCTGGAAACATGAGAGAGTCTAAACCAATTTTAACCAATGAATCTACTTTGGCGAGTTTCTTCGAAGAGAACCCCACTATTTCTGGTGTAGATGAAATAGATATCGTCTTTAAAGCGGTTGTTTCGAGTCCCATTCCTTGACGAAAAATTGAATTAACATCGACCGGAAGTCGTCCCTCAGAAGCAAAGGCACCAAAGAGCAGTTGAGCGGTTTTAGCTTGCGCAATTTCACTGTTTTGATAAGACATTACGATTTCATCAAAGTCCTCTATTATTGGAATTTCATCAAGAGAGTAGGGTTTTGAAAACAGAATCAAAGCCTTTTTAGCAGGCCATTGCTTTAATAGATTGAGACTATTTAGGTCTTGTTTAGACCATTTATGCGACTTGTATGGATTGATATTGGATTTATGAAAACCAACTATAATGTGATCTGCCTCAGATAACTTATCTCTGAGGTTTTCATCCACCCCATTGTGAAGTTCCACCTTTTCGATGGATCCATAAAAGTTCAAGGTTTTTAAAAATGTTTGGTGATCACTATCTCCTAAGGGTACATAGACCATTTTAGCCGATGGTGACAAGGGCATACCCTTATTTTCATTTTTTAAAACCGTGATAGACTTTTCTACTAGTTTTTCATTGAGAATGAAGTCTTGAGGAGAAGCCAAGTCTTGATTAATGTTGACATCATCTACAAACCGATTTTTGAATAAACCATTATCTAATTTGAGTTGAAGAATTTTTTTAACAGCACTGGCCATCTGTTTTTCACGGATTATTCCATTTCTGTAGGCCATTAGAACACTTTTAAAAGACTTTTTGTAATCTGCTGGGAATACGAGTAATTCGTTACCTGCCAAAAAAGCCTCGAGTGCTACATCTTTTTCAGTGCTTGCCGTAGCACCTTTCATGTTGAGAGCATCAGATACAACTAAGCCTTTAAAACCTAATTCTTTTCTGAGTAAGCCTTGAATCATTTCCTTAGACAATGATGCTGGAACATCAGACTTCGATTTTTGAAAGGCTGGAACAGATAAATGAGCAACCATTACTGCTTTTAGCCCATTATCAATTAGTTTTTCATAAGGATACAACTCCACCTGTCGCAATCGTTCTTCGGAATGCGTTACTTGAGGTAAAGCTAAATGTGAATCCACTTCAGTATCTCCATGACCTGGAAAATGCTTTGCCACAGCCAAAACACCTGCAGAATCAAGTCCTTTTGAAAATGCTAGAGCTCTTTTTGTCACCTCCTCTGGCGAAGATCCAAAGGATCGATTTCCAATAATTGGGTTTAAAGGATTCGTATTTATATCCACCACTGGTGCAAAATTGATGTGAACGCCGATTCGTTTACAATGAAGACCAATTCTATAACCTAACTCCTTGAGTAAATCCATGTCTTGAACGGCTCCCAAGGTCATGTTCCAAGGAAACTTCAAAACGTTTCTAAGACGCATTGCTAAGCCCCATTCTGCATCCATTCCTATGGCTAATGGAGTTTTGGCTAAGGCTTGGAATCTATTGGTTAATTTGAGTTGTGCTTCAGGTGTTCCTGTTGAAAAAAGTAAATTTCCCAAATAATATTTGGTGATAAGCGTATCAATCTCAGTGGGATCGGATTCACTTTCTGAATTGACATAGACCATAAAGAGCTGACCTACCCTCTCTTTGTCATTCAAAATTTGGTACAAACTATCAACCTCAGAACTTGATTTTTGCTGAGCCCATGTACTTGAAGATATGAATACTCCAAAAAGGCAAAGACCTAAGACTTTTTTATTCATTTAATGCATTGCTTAAACTGATCTACTACTTAGTAACGGGAAATGAATAAACCCATTATAACTCAAAGCAAATTAATTAAAATCACAATGAGTAAGAGTTAAACTAATAAGTAATTACTAGAAAAAAGATTGTATCCAGTCTGGAAGGCTCAGAAATCGTTGAATGAGTTCATCGAATAAGCCCCGTTTATAATTGTATACATAAACAATATAAGTGGAAAACAGTATACCTACTCCAGATAAAACTGAACTCAAACGAATCGGTACTTTTTTGACCGGTATTGATTTTGTCTCTGATATTTTTTCCTTTTGCTCTTTCTCTAACACAAGAGGGCTTTCGGTAAACGTTGAATTGCTATAACTAACATTGCTGTTAGAAGAATAATTCCATCTTTTGCGATATCCTCTTATATCGTAGTGAACAAAAGTATCGTAAAGCCCCATTCCACCTGTGTGTATTTTTCCTTTGTGCTGTAACTCATCTAATTGTTCGAAAACTTGAGTAGAATTCATTCCACTAACAACGATGTCAGCGGCTTTACCAAGGACATGCTGAGATCTACTCGAACTGCCAGGAATAGTATTATTGTATGACTCACATCTATAACCACTATTAATGGTAATAGGGCGTTGGATGTAATTTCTGATGTATTGCAATTCTTCAGCCAATCGTTGCACATTCAACTCAACGGTTAACGGCATTTCACATCCACAACTACAATCAAATTCGTGTTTTTTAAAATTTTGAGTCACTGCTTAGGGAGCACTTTTAGGTTCAACCTATAATTTATAACTCTATATCCAGAGAATAAATCTACCCTACCATTAATTAGATAAACGGCGCTAAGTTTCGATAAAACAAATGACTACATTACTTGATAAACCGAGAATGCCAACTCTCCGCAGCGGGCACCTCCCAATTCGATTCAAACTCTGCTTTGGTAGTTACCAGATTATTAAAAACAATGGTATTTGCAGATATAGACTTGTCTTTGGCCATTTGCTTGAACTCCTTTAAAGCTTTATAAGCAATAAATTGCCCGTGCTTAAATGAAACGTTCATATTGTCCATAAGCACTATATTAAACTTTTGCTCGAACTCCTGAATAAGGTGCACAGAGGCGTCGATTGAACAACCTGATGGTGCTTGGTGCTCTTGATCAACAGCTATGACAATAAATCGATTGTAAGGCATTGTAAAACCAGCTTTTAGCGGCTGTCCATGTGTGCCCCAGGTATCAATAAAGGATTTAAGCGCCTGGTTTATTTCACTTTGTTCTTGTTCAGAAAAAGTCCGATTACATTGATAAATCCAGATTCGTGAGGATTCGGGTAGTTCTTCAAATTCTATATTCATATTACAAGTCTGCGGCCTCAGCAATAAGCTCAGCGATATCTTTTACTTCTGTGGTGTTCGTTTCGTCCTCAAATGAAAGACCGTCATTCATCATGATGTTGCAAAACGGACAAGAGGAGGCCAAAATATCCGCATTTGTCGCTTTGACCTGCTCAGCGCGTTCAACATTTATTTCTTTATTCCCCTTTTCAGATTCTTTGAACATCTGCGCTCCTCCGGCTCCACAACAAAGACCATTTTTTTTGCACTTTTTCATCTCAACTAACTCAGCATCTAACTTGGTCAGAACCTCTCTCGGAATTTCATAGATATTATTAGCTCTGCTCAAATAACAGGGGTCGTGATACGTGATTTTCTTTCCCTTAAAATGTCCGCCACTAACCAAAAGTTTGTTTTCAGAAAATAATTCAGCTAGTAGTTGTGTGTGATGTATGACATTGTAATGACCTCCTAATCCAGGATATTCATTTTTTAGAGTATTAAAACAGTGAGGACAGGCCGTGACTATATTCTGAGTTTCATAGGCATTTAAAGTCTCTATATTACTCATGGCCTGCATTTGAAACAGGAATTCATTACCTGCTCTTTTTGCAGGGTCTCCACTACAGCTTTCTTCTTGGCCTAAAACGGCAAAACTCACCTTTGATGCCTGTAAAATTTTTGCAAAAGCTTTGGTGATTTTTTTAGCGCGATCGTCAAAGCTACCAGCACATCCAACCCAAAACACATAATCAGGTTTTATGCCTTGAGCTTGCAATTCTGCCAATGTGGGAATTTTTAATGCTGTTTTATCCATTATATGTTAATCTTTTGTCCAATTCATGCGGTCTTGAGGGCTAAAGGGCCATGGTGCTCCATTGTTTTCCATATTGGTCATCATTGAATTCAAATCAGCAGGACCAGAAGATTCTTCCATTATCAAATAACGCCTCATATCTAAAATAATAGATACTGGATCTATCAAAATTGGGCAAGCCTCTACACATGCATTGCAAGTTGTACAAGCCCAGAGCTCTTCTCGTGAAATATAGCCGTCAAGTAAATGTTTTTCTTCATTCAATTTTTTGTCTTTATCTCCGATTAATTCCGTCGCTCGATCTCTCGTATCCATCATAATTTTTCTTGGAGAGAGTTTTTTTCCAGTTAAATGTGCCGGACAAACAGAGGTACATCGACCGCATTCTGTGCAACTAAATGCATTCAATAATTGCAATACACTTAAATCTGTCACATCCTTAGCGCCAAATGAAGGTATGGCATTTTCGTCTGTACTTTGAGCAGCGTTTGGATCCATAAAGGCCTTCACTTCATTGGTGACCGATTGCATATTATTCATGTTGCCTATGGCTCCTAACTTAGCGAAAAATGTATTTGGAAACGCCAAAATGATATGCAGGTGCTTTGAATAATAGAGGTAGTTTAAAAAGCACAGTATACCTATGATATGTAACCACCAAAAACTTCGCTCAAAAACAATGAGAGTGGAGGTCTCCATAGACTCAAAAAGAGGTGCAAAAATTGCACTAACAGGGAAAAAGCCAGCTTCTGTGTAATGCGCTACTCCTCGAGACTGCAAGACCATATCAGAGGTGTTCATTCCAAAAAAAAGCAGCATCAAAAGAATTTCGAAATACAAAATGAAATCCGCATCAAGTTTGGGCCAGCCTTTCATTTCAGACAATCTGAATCTTCTAATTCTCAAAACATTTCTTCGGAGCCAAAAAAGTATTACAGCTAACAAGACTAGTGCTGCAAAAATTTCTAGAGTCGCCGTAAGGCCATCATAAAAGCTACCTAAAACTCGATATAAAATTCGGTGTGTTCCAAAGAGTCCATCTATTAGAATTTCTATGAGCTCAATATTCACCACAAAAAAACCGATGTAGACAATTAAGTGAAGAATAGCAGCTATAGGTCTTGCTCCCATTTTTGATTGTCCAAAAGCAACTTTGAGCATTTGTTTCGAACGTTCACCGCCATTGGTGTAATCAAAATTACCCTGACCTTGGTTTATAGCCTTTTTGAGTTTACTGGCATTTTTATAAAGCACAAAAAGTGCAACGATCCAAATCGACAAGAATATGACTGAACTAAGTATTGTACCCATGTACTATTCTTGTTTTATTTCAGATTTTGCAGGATCATCCGTGGGCAAGACATATGCTTTCTGTTTTTTTCCGAAAAGCGAAATGTCGATATAACGTTTAGGGTTTAACCTCAAATCTTGAAGAAGTAATTCCAATTCTTTTGAGGTATTCAATAAATTTTGATGTAATTCGTCGTTGGACATCATTTTTCCTAAACTCCCTTCACCTTTTTCGAGTTGCTCCAAGATTGCCGATAGTTTTTTTGTGATTTCTTTGCTCTCTGAAACAATTGCAGTTACATCGTCAGCAGGTATACTATCAGTCATCTCTTTGAGATTTTGACTAATTTGATTCGTGTTTTTTAAAGTGCTTTTAATATCTGAATTCGATTTAGCCATCAAATCATCTAAACTTGCAGTAATACCGTTTAAGCTTTTAGATATTTCTAATAACTCTGCACTTGTTTGTCTCAGATTTGCTTGAGTATTTACATCTAATACATTATTGATCGCGACAACTAAACTATCCGCATTGCTAATAGCGTCCTCAACTTTTAATTGTAAAGGGGTTAGTTTCTGTTGTACTAATTCTGTAATTCCAGGTTTTACAGCAGTTGGCAGGGTGTCTCCACTTTGAGCTAACTGGGCATTATCAAATCTTTGGACAATTTGAATACCCTTACCTCCGATTATACCTGTATCATAAAGCTCTGCAACTGAATTTTTCGAAAATTCAAAATTTGATGTGATAGAGAGCGTTACTAAAAGTTGACCTCTTTGATTTAAAAAACCAACGTTTTGAATCGTTCCTACATTAAACCCATTCAAACTGACCGGAGTTCCACTTTGAAGGCCACCTACATGATCGTAGACTGCATAAAAAGTTTTGGAAGAGTCAAAAAGAGAGGACGACTTTAAATAATTCAATCCGAAAATTGAAGCGCAGATTCCAACGACTGCTATGAAACCTGCTTTAAGTTCTTGGGATATTTTCAAACTCATCAATTCTTAAGGATGTTCTCGTTTTATTTTTGATGTTACGGAGACACGTTTGTTCGCTTTATAGGCAACTATATAAGCATCTGCATAACCAGACAATTTAGCGCGTTCTAGAAGTCGTTTCACTGATGCATACGAATGAGTTTCACCTGCCATATATCGAGTGTATTGACCAAATTGTTCGGTGCTGATATTCGGTAGTCCATTAAAATTTTCTGAAACAGGTTTAATCGCTGAACTTATTTTTCTAGCCATGATTTGAACCTTGAAAGTAACTAGGGTTTTATTCACCTCTTCGAGCGCCTCTGCTTTTTCATTTTCGACCGCCTGTTTCTGTGAGCTTTCGGTATTATCTGTCTCTAAATTGTTGTTTTCATCTTTTACAGACTCCTTTCTACTGTCGACATCTGTTTGATCAGTCTTTGTTTCTTCAGACGGATTGCTTTCTTTAGTTATTTCTTCAGGGTCGTTCGCAGAGGGTGGAGTTGACAATATTTCATCCTCACTTTTTTGAATCAAATCAATTTCTGAATCTCCTTCTTCAATTTTGTCCTGTGCCTTTTGGGTTTCATAGCTGTTAATGATCTCTTGATTCTTTTCTTTGGCCTCCTGTAATTCTTTATAAGAATTGATGATTGTTGGAGATGCGATCTCCTCCTGATCTATGGTCTCATCGGTTGATGCTCCTCCAATGACTTCCTTATCTATATCACTAAAAACGCTGTTACGCTCAAAATTCTTTTTGTATAGCAACACTGCCTGGGCAATGGAACGCCCCATTTCAATTTGTCCTCTTTTGGAATTTAGATAGCTTCCTTCGTTTTTATTGGTCAAAAAACCTGTTTCTACCAATACACTTGGCATAAAAGTTTGATGTAAAACAATAAATCCAGCTTGTTTGACTTTTCGATCTTTTCTTTTTAGCTCTCTGGTAAAACTATTTTGTATTAACGAGGCTAATTGTATACTTTTTTCTAGATGCTCTTCTTGCATTACCGTTAGACCTATCACGGATTCTGGAGAATCTATATCGTATTTGGCATATTTTTCTCTAAAATCATCCTCTAGGTAGATTACGGAGTTTTCGCGTTTTGCAACTTTAAAATTTTCCTCAGAAGCATGTAGACCTAACACGAATGTACCTGCGCCATAGGCGTTTGAGCTATGTGCGTCACAATGAATGGACAGGAAAAGGTCAGCATCATTTCTGTTTGCAATAGCGCCTCTCTCTTCAAGTTCGACAAAAGTGTCGCTATCTCTTGTATAAACAACTTTGATATTGCTTTCTTTGGACAACTCTTCTCCAATAGCTAAAGCGATGTTAAGGGCAATGTTTTTTTCAATATAGCCGTTACCTACATTACCAGGGTCTTTTCCGCCATGACCAGCATCAATTACAACCACAAAGGGTTTCGTATTGGCAACTGCATCGGCCCAGACAAAATGAGTCGTGATTAATATAAAAGTGAAAAATAAGATACTTTTTCGCATGTTTATTTTGATTTGTAAGGACTATAATATACTTCAAATTTAATAAATCCTATTTCAACTTAAGTTAAATATTGTGTAAGTTTGATGTCAAAAATCAAGCCATACTCGGTAATAAATATCCTCTACAGATTTGGGCCCATCTAAATTTTCAGTTGTCTTAGTGTTGTTAGCCCTTTTGTTATCTAGTGGAATTCATGCACAAGAAAAAAAAATAAAGGGCCTTACTGCACCACTTTTTCAGTCTAAAATTGAAGGTCCCAAGGTCACCGGTGCACTTAAATTAGACCGAGAAAATAGTAGTTTAACCAAAAAAGATAGTGTTTCACCAACTGCAGTTTCTAACGGAAGAATAACTGGCCCTATCAAATACAAGGCAAAAGATTTCGTCAAAATAAGTCAACTCGAGAATAAAATTGCACTGAATAATGAAGCTGAAATTTTATATGAAGACACAGAACTGACCGCTGGGATTATCGATATTGATTATTTGACTAGCGAAGTTCAGGCCGGCCGAATCACCAATGATAATGGCGAAAAAGAGCAAACCCCTAATTTTACTCAAGGAGCTTCAGTTGTAATTCCAGATTCAATTCGATTTAATTTCAATACCCAAAAAGCCCTTATTTACAACTCCAGAACAGAACAAGGAGCTTCACTTGGTGCTTTGGGTGGAGGTGAATCCATGAAAGTCTTTACCGAATTCACCAAAAAAGAAAACGATTCAGTTTTTTTCTTTAAAGACGGAAAATTGACGACCGCAAAAGATACGATCGATCCGGACTACTACATTAAAATTAGAAAAGCAAAATTTGTTCCTGGCAAAAAGATTATAGCTGGTTTCGCCAATATGTACTTAGAAGATGTGCCCACTCCAATTGCTTTACCATTTGCTTATTTTCCCTTGACCACAGGACGAACAGGAGGATTGATATTTCCAACAATTACAAATGATCCCCAACGCGGATATGCCTTACAAAATGGAGGATACTACTTGCCTTTAAGTGAATATGCTGACCTAAATATTATGGGAGACTTCTACACCAATGGAAGTTATGGGATGCGCTTGCAGTCCGTTTACACCAAGCGATATAAATATCGTGGTAATGTGAATTTTCGATTTGAAAATCTTGTCAACAGTCAAAAAGGATTTGACGATTACAGCCGAAGTACCATTTTTAATTTACAAATCTCACATTCACAAGATGCCAAAGCGAGTCCAAATTCAAGATTTTCAGCCTCTGTTAACATTGGAAGTAGTTCGTACTTTAGGAATTCTGCAAACCAACAGAACTTGGCATTAACACAGAATAACAATTTATCTTCGTCTGTTTCCTATTCGAAAACATTTCCTGCCTATCCCTCTGTGAATTTGAGCTTAACTGCGACCCACAATCAAAACACAAATACGCAGGCCATCAATATGACCCTACCCACGATGCAAGCCAATATGGAACGTATATTTCCATTTGCCAAACGCAATGGTATCAAAAAAGGAATTATACAAAATATCAACTTGCAATACTCCATGAGGGCAGAAAATAGAATTCGAACAACAGACTCTTTGTTTCTAACTGCAAGAATGTTTGAGGATGCAAAATTTGGAGCACGTCACAGTATTCCTATCAGTACCAACTTTAAGGTTGCGAAGTACTTAAGTGTTTCTGCAGGTGCGAGTTATGAAGATGTTTGGACCTTCGAAACCTTTAGACGAGGACAAGATCCTAATGCAGAATTCAATAAAGAAATCGTGCTTGATACCGTACGAGGATTTGAGCGATACAACAATTACGGTATTAGCTCAAGTGTTGGAACCACCTTATACGGTACTTACACCTTCAATGAAAAATCAAAATTTGAAGCGATACGACACGTGATAAGACCATCGGTTTCTTGGAGTTACAAACCCTCCTTCGAGCAATACTACGATTATTACGAACGTTATGACGGAGCGCTAGAACAATATTCAATTTTTGAAGGAAGTCTTTACGGGGCGCCTAGTCTAAGGCGAACCAACAGCTTGAGTTTTGCACTTCAAAACACTCTAGAGGCTAAAGTAAGACCTAAGGATAGTACCGAAACGGAATCAAAAAAGGTGTCCTTATTGAGCAATTTGAATTTTTCAAGTTCTTATAATATGGAGGCTGATTCTCTAAGAATAAGTCCGGTAACCTTTAATGGAGCAACCGCCTTATTCGATAAAAAAATGAGTATCAATTTTACGGGAGCTCTGGATCCTTACGCCTTAGATGCCAATAATCGAAAAATAAATAAGCTCAACCTAAAAAATAACGGTTCACTTTTTCGTCTTACTCGGTTTAGTGTAAATGTGGGTTACTCATTAGACAATAAAACCTTTGATAGAAATGCTCGTAAAGACGATGAGCAAGAATCAGAAGATAGAAGTGGAGAAAATTACAACGAAGACTACAGAGCCGCTAGTGGAGGACGTGATGATGATTTATTTGGATTTGGACTAAATGATGGCGGTTTTGATGACCGCAACCGATCAAGGGGGGCCCCTGAAGATGAGGAGGAGGAAGAGAGTGAATTATATCGCAACCCCCTACCCTGGACACTTCGTTTGGCATTTACCTCAAATTATTCTAACAACGCAAGACAAAATGAGTTTACAAATACCTCTTTAATGTTTTCAGGGACAGTAGATCTCACCCCTAAGTGGAAGGTTCGTTTTTCTTCTGGATATGATTTTAAAAATAAAGGGTTTAACCTCACCCAACTCGGATTTAAACGAGAATTAAAAAGTTTTGACTTGAGATTTAATTGGGTACCTTTTGGAAGAAATCAACGGTGGGATTTCTTTATCGGTATAAATAGTTCTATGCTCTCTGATCTAAAATGGGAAAGTAGAAGCCAAAGAAACACCTCGTTTAGGCGATAAAACAATTTAATTATAACACTATGAAAGAAATTATTACAACCACAAAAGCTGCTGCACCAATTGGCCCCTATAATCAAGCAGTGAAATTTGGAAACATCCTTTATACCTCTGGACAAATCGCCATAGATTCAAGTACTGGAGACCTTGTTCAATCCGATATCAAAGCGGAGACCAAACAATGCATGGAAAATTTAAAAGCCATCTTAGATGAAGCTGGTTTTTCATTCGAAGATGTAGTCAAGACCAGCATATTTATAGCCGATATGCACCAATTTTCAGAAATCAATGAAGTCTATGGAAGTTATTTTAATGACAAAACTGCCCCGGCACGTGAAACAGTAGAAGTTGCTAATCTTCCGAAATTTGTGAATGTAGAAATATCAATGATAGCTATGAAATAAAAAAAGACGCTGTTAAAGCGTCTTTTTGTGAAATTCTACTAGACCGTCTATTGGTCGTTGTTCAATTTTTCCAATGACTAAGTCGTTGCGATCAAGACAAGCGCTTATCTCATCTCGCAGGAAATGAGCAATACTACCCACAAAATGAATTGGAACTTTTGTCGCCAATTCAAATTGCATAATATGGTTGTTGACGAATTGTTGTAATCCCTTTTCTATTACTCCTTTGCAATAAGAATGTTCCTTATTTTCGATTAAGAATCTGGCAAATTTGGCTAAATAAGTATTTGGATTTGGTTGCTTGTATAAATACTCTTTGATGACATCAGCTTCTAAATCGAATTGTTTAGAAAACTTCATTCCCAAGTCTTGTGGCATTTTATGAAAGTAATAATCTCTCAAGAGTTTTCTTCCAAAGAAATTTCCACTACCATCATCCATTAAAATATATCCAAGAGAAGTGACCTTTTGAAAAGCCTGATGCCCATCGTAATACGAACAGTTTGATCCTGTACCCAGAATACAAACGATACCTTGCTTGCCGATTTCAGTGGTAGCGTAAATCGCAGCATAAGTATCTTCTTGAACGTCGATATGAGCATTGGGAAAAAAATCTTTAAAAATTTCATTTAGAAATTTCTTCATTCGATCAGTTCCACAGCCTGCACCATAAAAATGTACCTGCTCAACCTTAGTGCTGTTCTGAGAAAGCTCGTAGTTATTAGCCAGTCGATCCTCTATGACTTCTCGAGTTAAAACTTCAGGAGACAAACCCAAGGTTTGTGTCATAAAAAGTTGTTCACCAGAATTCGAAAGTGCAATCCAATCTGACTTTGTGGCGCCACTATCAACGACTAAAATCATTGTAATAAATTATAAAGAGTCTACGTGTAAAGCGAGATCAACTAGTTTATTTGAATATCCTGCCTCGTTATCATACCAAGAAATAACCTTGAAGAATTTATCATTCAACTCAATTCCAGCTCCAGCATCAAAGATACTTGTGCGTGCGTCGCCGATAAAATCTTGAGAAACAACAGCCTCGTCTTCGTAACCTAAGATTCCTTTCAACTCGTTCTCAGAAGCCTTTTTCATCACAGCTTTGATTTCTTCATAGGAAGTCTGTTTTTCAAGACGAACCGTTAAATCAACCACAGACACATCTGCGGTTGGAACTCTAAAGGCCATTCCGGTAAGTTTACCCTGGAGGGCAGGAATTACCTTGGTTACAGCCTTAGCCGCTCCTGTTGATGCAGGAATTATATTTAATAGTGACGAACGTCCACCTCTGTAATCTTTTCTAGACGGACCATCCACTGTCATTTGCGTGGCTGTAGTAGCGTGAACTGTAGTCATTAATCCTTCTTCTATACCAAAGGTGTCATCGAGAACCTTGGCTAAAGGAGCGAGACAATTCGTTGTACATGAAGCATTAGAAACGATAGTGTCAGACGCTTTTACGTCATTGTGATTCACACCCATAACAAACATAGGCGCGTCTTTCGAAGGTGCAGAAATTACAACCTTTTGAGCTCCACCATCAATGTGTTTTTGAGCCATTTCAAGGGTTGTAAAAATCCCTGTACATTCGGCAACCACAGTTGCACCAACTTCGTCCCACTTTAAATTTTGTGGATCGCGCTCAGCAGTAATTCGAATATTTTTACCATTTACGATAAGTTGACCATCGATTACTTCAACGGAACCATTGAATCTTCCGTGTACCGAATCATATTTTAGAAGGTATGCAAGGTGTTCTACATCTAATAAGTCATTGATTGCAACGATTTCAACATCATTTCTGTCTGCTGCTGCGCGGAAAACCATTCTTCCGATTCTTCCGAATCCGTTAATACCAATCTGTAATTGTGCCATATTTATTGATTTAAATTTATGTTGTCATTATATCTGAAACTCTGATGAGTTCTTGATCTACTTGTGTTAATCCGCTAATTGCCTCTGCTATTGGAACGAGTACCAAAGAAGTATCTCTAATTCCAATCATTTCGGTACTGCGGCCTTCGAGCAAAGATTCCACCGCCTTGACACCCATTCTTGATGCTAAAACACGATCGAAACAAGTTGGGTTACCTCCTCTTTGCATATGACCTAATACTGAAACCCTAACATCGTAAATGGGAAGGTTTTTCTCGACGTAGTCTTTCAATTCAAAGACGTTATTTCCAGTTTTGTCTCCTTCAGCTACAATAACTATACTCGAAGATTTACCTGAGTTCTTGCTGCGCTTTAAAGATTCTACCAAACGCTCAAGACCCAAGTTTTGTTCTGGAATTAAAATTTCCTCCGCACCAGCACCCACGCCGGCATTTAATGCTATTAACCCCACATCTCGACCCATTACTTCTACAAAGAATAGGCGATTGTGTGAACTTGCAGTATCTCTGATTTTATCGATGGCATCAACAACTGTATTGATAGCGGTATCGAATCCCAATGTGAATGATGTGCCTAAAATGTCATTATCTATTGTTCCTGGAATTCCCATTACAGGAAAATCGAACTCCTCATTAAATTTTAAGGCTCCTGTGAAACTTCCATTACCTCCAATTACCACTAGGGCATCAACTCCAGCTTTAACCAATTGATCATGAGCTTTTTTTCTGCCTTCGAGAGTTCGAAACTCTTCGCTTCTCGCAGATTGTAAAATGGTCCCTCCTTTATTGATGATATTGTTAACACTTCTAGCGTTAAAGGTTTTAAAATCACCTTCAATCATGCCCTGATATCCTCTGTAGACGGCAGTACATTTTATGTTGAGATAGGCACATGTTCGAACAACAGAACGTATTGCTGCGTTCATTCCAGGGGCATCTCCCCCTGAAGTAAGAACCCCAATGTTTTTGATTGATTTACTCATTCTATTTCAAAAAGTGCTCAAAACTAATAAACTAAACTTATATAACACTCTTGATTTACGTATTTCAGAAAAAAGAGCGCAGAAATAACTATTTCTTTAAAATCATCTTACTCTTTTTGAATGATTTTCATTAAAAGGCTTTTAAAATTATCAAAATCTACCTGATATGATAAACCGACTCCTTGAGTATACCCCTGCTGTTCGGCTAAAAATTGTCTAATTTCATTCTCGCGATTGAATATTTTTGCACTAAGAGTTCCTTCATCATTGAGTATAATCTGAATTTCAAGATCACCTGCGATGACGGTTTCTGAAACTCCACCGACTGGAACTCCAACCTTACCGTTTATTAAAATTCGGTCAGAGATTTGTGTACTCACCGTTACCCCTATTCGATTTTCAATTTGAACGTCAGCTGTGGGGTCTAAAAAGCCTTGCTCATAGGACAATCCCAAATCAAAGGTTTCGCTCTCTCCAAGCACTTGATCTAATAAGCCAGATGCAGTTTGAAACAAATTTCCTGTTAGTGCCTGTTGGTTTATTCCAATCTGATCGTTGACGAAAGTTCCCTGCGCAAGTAAAAAGAATGCGTTTCGCTCACGGATCGTTGGGTCTTGTAAACGGTATTGCAATTCGGATTGAATAACTGAAGAGGTATTGGGAAAAGCAATGTCAAAGTTAATATTAGGCGCTTCTAACTCCCCGTCTAAACGCACGAGGACCTCTGTTGGAATTCTTCCTGAAAAGGAAGTACTTTCTAATATAGGTGAAGGATTTGCATTTAATGAATAAACAGCGTCCATCTGGAGTTGTGCAGCAAGTGGATCTCCGTCCCAGAGCAATGTGCCTCCGGGTTGAAGTTTAAACCTCTTGTCAATGAGGCCTCCGAATTTATAATTGTAAAAGCCTTCTACTGCAACAAACTCACCATACATATTAAATTTACCATCGGTGTTTATTTCCATAAGTAATAGCCCTTCGCCACTACCCTTTAATGAACTCCCGCTTCTAGGGTCGATTACAATTTCCACCTCCGCTTGATCAGTTACTTCTATATCAAAATTGAGTTCTAACCCACGATAGGTCTTTAAAACCTTCTCATTCTTCATTTGCTCAATTGTCTTGTCTCCCACAAAATTGATGAAAGAATAGTCAGATTCAGATTCTGCATCACCCAAAGGGATTTTTAAACTAGTGCCTTGTGCAGAGGCTCCGTTAAATTCAATATTTAATTGAGTAGAAAGGCCTTTAATATATCCTTTGCCCAAAACAAATCCTGTTCCGTAATACAAGGAATTGGGCTGATTATCTGTATTGAGAATAAGGAATCGATTAAAATTGGTATCTACCTCAAGGTCAAGATTCCAGATTTTAAAATTTTCATGTGAAATACGCCCTGATATATTGGCAGACGTATCGTAAATACGATCTCTAAAATCAAAATTTATAAAGTCAAAATTTTGATTTTCAATTTGAATTATAGCCTGATCTGATATTCGATAATCCGTATTGAGATACTGAAAAGCCATTCCTCCATTGTTGAGCCTTAGAAGACCATTTAACATAGGTTTTTCAAGACTACCACTCACATCAATATCCCCTGTTAATCCCCCTCTTAATCTGTGTAATGTCTGTTTCCCAAGAGGAGAAAATGGAGCAATACCAAAATCATCTAATTCTGCATTTAATTTATAGATATACCTCTCATCTTCGTCTTGTTCAATATTTCCCTGAATATTCAGTAAAGTCTTTTGTTCGCCTTCAATCCATGAGGCTACCTCAAAAGAACTCAGATCTCTGTTTCCGGCAATAACCATTTGGGCATCTCCAACAACTTCTTGGTTGACGCTTAAGTCTTCGATTTCCAGACTAGTACTTGGTATGTATTGACCGTTGATTTGATTGATGGTCATAAAGCCGTCGAGTACGCCATCTAACTCTAGATTACGAATGTCTGGAGTTACCTTGAACAATTGAACACCTTTGAAATTTAAATCAATTTGCTTTTCAGTGTCAGCGATGTACGGAGCATTGATTTGAATGCGATCTCCGTCGTCATTTGCGAGTTCGATTTGATTGATTTTTAAGCGTTGTTCTTTTGGATTATAAGACAATTTGTGATCTAATGCATTGGCTGTATTTAACTTCCAAGTTTTTCCCTTTAGTCCCAATTGAGAAGGTTTGATATAGATGTCAATGGTTTCTTGACTTGAGTTAATGGGTTGACTTAAATTCAGTTCAAAAACATTGCTATTTGATCTAGAACTTTTAAACTTTAGTGTGGAGAGAATCGAATCCTGTTGCTCAAAAGCATCAAATGTTAATTCTCTTAAATTGATGAGTGATGATTTAACAGAGTCAATGGCAAAGGTCAAACCTACTTGTTCGCTATTGTTATTCAAATCTCCTATCAAATTGTGAATCTCATAATTTTGAAAGGTCAGCAAAGGTGTATTTATGGATAATTGGGTCAATGAATCTCTTAGATTAAAATTTCCTTTAAGGCTTGAGTTTTCAGAAAGTTTAAAATTTGGATTTAAGAGAGCAGCTATTTTACTTTTTAAATCCAAATCAAAAATCAGAGCGTTGTTTTGATTAGCCGTACTGATAGGCTCAACTACGCCTAAAATTCTATTTTTTACCCGGTTGAAATATTCATCGATGTATGTCCATTCGATATCGCTTTTGACAACACCTGAGACCAAATCGTCTGACACAAATTCGAATAATCTAAAATCATCATCAGATCTGCTAGTGTTGACCACCAAATCCTTAAATTCAAGATAATTATCTCGATCAGCATAACGACCATCGTTGAATTGTAGCACTCCTTCTAATTCGCTAAAATAATTACCGTCAAGATTGAGGTTTAAATTGAAATTTAGATTTGATAATTCATCATTTCCAATACCAAACTTGAACAGGCGAAACCTTTTCAGCAAAAAGTTGATGTTGTAATTGTAAACAGGCAAGGAAAAATCAACCGATCCGCTTATGTCAAATGAAAAATCTTCCTGACTGCTGTAAACTAAACCGTTGAATAATTTATCACTGAAGTAGCCTGAAAATTCAATATCCTCAAAAGTCTTATTTCTAACAGACACGGTGCAGATTCCACCTTCTAATTGTGCCTTTAATTTATCAAGCTCAAAACTTTGGCCTGTAAATTCCAAGTCGAGTGAGGTTGGAATTTGAGGTAATTCTTTAAAAAGAATACCGAAATTAAATTCATCTGATGAAAGAAGACCATTAAATGTTTCAGATTCTTCATTGTATTTTAAATCTGAAAATAAAGTGCCTTGATTTGTATCAACAATAGATTCAACTACAAAATTGTTTTCTTCTCTTTGAATTAAACCTTCCCATCTAAGCGATGAAAAAGAATTCAGATATGAACTCCACTGTGCATTCAATTCTATGAACTCACTCAATTCTAAAGGCTTTAAGTTTGTGTCTTTTGAGACAAAGAAAAAATCACTCTTTTTATTATTGATTTCTTCTACATACAAAGCACCTTCGAAATAAGAGTCTAAATATTGAATTTTTGTTTTTGCAGCGTTTATTTGACCGTCATCGTACAGTCCTTTACCTTCAAAGAATAAAGAATTTTGTAAGCGCAATAAAGTCGAATTGGGTATTAAACTTTCAAACTCTTCAAAAGTGACAAAAGAAGGTGCAATGTCAAAATTGATTTTTGTTCGCTCTTCAACATTCGAAAAGTCCTGAAATTGCAACTCATTTATAGAAATCTCAGATAAAGTACTTCTCAAATATAAATTCGAAATAAGTAAATCGTCTTCTTCAAATACCATCTTAAATGTTGACGACATGAGGTTGAAATCGTCAAATAACCCATTGTCGAGGGAGACGTATTCTGCATAAAGGTTTTTGTTCTCAATTGACAGATTATTGAGTTCCAAACGTTCGAGAAATATCTTTCTGCTTGTGACTGAATCCTTGTAGCGAAGTTTTAAATTTTCTGCCAGAACAGTTTGAGCTTCAAAACGAAAGTCATTTGTTTTTGTGGGTCTTTTAATTTTAGCCAACCAAATGTCTAAATTACTCGAAGAATCTTGAGGATAAATGACAATGTTAGCCTCTGCTCCATCAAGTTTATAGTTGCTCATATTAATTCTTCCCTCTAATAGCGCACTTAATTCAGCGATAGATGTTGAGACTTCTTCAATATAAAAAAGGGTATCTTTTTTATGATCTAAAATTAACAATTGACCCAACTGTGTTTTTAGCTGAATTGGTATAATTTGAGTTCTTCCTAAGACTACTTCAATTCCGTATTGCTTGTTGACTTTTTTAATAATTGATGAAGTAATGCCGGTTTGGATGGAAGGTATAAGTGCTATACCTGTAGTTACAATGAGTATTACGAGTATGACAAGCATTATTTTTATGCTTGTACTGATGTATTTTTTAATACTACTATTGCCTTTATCTTTGTCCAAACTCATTTTGTATGCCAGTTGAACCTCTTATTTTAGCGATTGAATCTTCATGCGACGATACCTCTGCTGCCGTTTTACGCGGAAACAAAGTTCTGAGTAATATTGTGGCTTCCCAAAAAATACACCAAAAATATGGTGGTGTTGTTCCTGAGTTGGCCTCTAGGGCACATCAACAAAATATTATACCTGTAGTCTCAGTAGCCTTAGAAGAAGCAAATATCGATAAAAAAGAACTCTCAGCAGTTGCTTTTACTAGAGGTCCAGGATTACTAGGATCACTTTTAGTGGGAACATCCTTCGCAAAATCCTTATCCATGAGTTTAAAGGTACCATTAATTGAAGTAAATCACATGCAAGCCCACATTTTGGCTCACTTTATTGACGATGAGCAAATGCAGCTGCCTGAGTTTCCTTTTTTGGCCCTTACAATTAGCGGTGGTCATACCCAATTAGTGCTAGTGGAGGATTATTTTGATATGAAAATATTAGGTGAAACCTTAGACGATGCAGTAGGTGAAGCTTTTGACAAAACAGCAAAAATTTTGGGTCTCACCTACCCTGGCGGTCCTTTAATTGACAAATATGCAAAGGAGGGTAATGCTACGAGATTTACCTTTCCGATACCTAAGGTTGACGGTTTAAATTTTAGTTTTAGCGGATTAAAGACAAATATTTTGAATTTTATCAACAGAGAGACAAATAGAGACAACACTTTTGTAAGTGCACATATGAATGACATTTGCGCTAGCGTGCAATCGACAATTGTTTCTATTTTAATGCAAAAAGTTGAGATGGCCTTAGACCGTCATCCTGTTAAGGCTCTTGCAATTGGAGGTGGTGTCGCTGCCAACTCAGCCATTAGATCGGCTGTACTCAATTTCAAAAACTCACGCGGTATTAACGTGCATATACCCAAATTTGAATTTTGCACAGATAATGCCGCTATGATCGGAATTGCAGCTTATTTCAAATACCAAAAAGAACACTTTACTTCTAATGCGGTTAGCGCTAACGCTCGCTTTAAATTCGAATCGCTATAATCTTGTCGTATGGAACAACAATTCTATGCCCCAAATACAGTTGCCACTGACCAAACTTTTGAATTTGACAGTTCTGAAAGCAAACATATTTTAAAGGTATTAAGGCATCAAAAAGGCGATGAAATTGTTCTTAATAACGGACAGGGTTTAGTTTTTAAAGCTCAAATCACAGAAGTATCTTTAAAAAAATGCAGTGTCCAGCTTTTAGAATGTATACAGCGTGCTCCCTCCAATTACAGTACACACATCGCCATAGCGCCCACCAAAAGTATTGATCGATTTGAATGGTTTCTTGAAAAGGCAGTAGAATTAGGGATAGCTTGCGTAAGTCCCATAATTTGTGATCATTCAGAAAGACGCCACTTAAAAATGGAACGTTTGAACCGAATTATACTCAGTGGTTTCAAGCAATCCATGCAAGCATTTTTACCTCAAATCAACGAACCCGTAAGTCTTGACGATTTTTTGAAGAAAAACACATGCGATCATGCGTATTATGGTGATTGCCTTGCCTCTACGCGCAATGACTTTTTTCATCACATCGTACCTGAAAAAGCCACACTAATTATTATTGGCCCCGAAGGTGATTTTTCAACAAGAGAGCGAAACTTATTTATGCAACATAACATTAAATCGGTATCTTTAGGTCAACAGCGACTGCGGGTTGAAACTGCTGCCATTAGTGCATTAAGCAGAGTACACCTGGCCAATTTAAAGCAATAGTAATATGGGAAATACACCCTTAGACTCTACGGATATATCCAAAGGAATTGTAAGAGCAGTATTGATTTTACTCGGAATCTTTCTTCTGGCCTATTTTCTCTATAGTATTCGTCAAATTATAGCGTACATAGTAGTGGCTAGTATCATTGCCCTTTTAGGTAATCCTTTGATGAGACGTTTAAAGAAAATCAAATACGTCCCTAATTCTCTTGCGGCTGTTTTAAGTTTAGGAATTCTTAGTTTTTTATTTTTTGGTCTTTTGTCCCTTTTTATACCTGTCTTTATTACTCAAGGCAAGAATCTTTCGCTTCTTGACATTGGACAATTAGAGTCAGATCTCAATAGTTTGTATGTTCAATTATTAGACTATACTCAAAGTCATATTCCTCAACTATTTCAATATTTACAAGAATCTAATTTTGAAAAATGGTTTTTGGACACCTTTGATTTGAATGTGATTCCCAATGTACTCTCCTCTGTTTTTCAGTTTTTAGGAGCATTTAGTATAGGTACGTTTTCAGTACTTTTCTTGGCTTTTTTCTTTCTGAAAGAACAGAATCTAGCGCAAAATGGAATTCTGCGTTTTGTCCCTGATCAAAAGGAGGGGCAAATCGTTGCTTCTCTAACCAAAATCAGAAAAATGTTGACACGTTATTTTTCTGGAATTGTACTTCAAATCTCTATTTTGTTTTGTATTTACACCCTGGCTCTGGTCAAAGGAGGTATTGAAAATGCTTTGTTGATAGCATTTCTGTGCTCTTTATTCAATATTATTCCCTACTTAGGACCAATCATAGGAGCTATCATTATGGCCATTTTAACCTTAACGAACTATATAGGGCCAGAATTTAATACGGTCATCACACAAAAATTGATGTATGTGATGTCTGGAGTTGTAATCGGGCAATTGGTTGACAATTTTATTTCTCAGCCTTTCATTTTTTCTAAAAGTGTCAAGGCACATCCGGTCGAAATTTTCTTGGTGATTTTAATTTCTGGATTGCTGTTAGGAATTGTAGGAATGATTGTGGCGGTACCAGCATATACCTCAATAAGAATAATTCTTTCCTATTTGTATGCAGATCACCCTTTGATTCAAAAAATCACTCAGTAATTGCAGCACCCTTTATTCTCAAATACAGAAATTCAGCAATTTATTTTTGAATTCAACCCGAAAAATATTGATGCTTTGCACTTCGGAAAGCCGCTGTTTGATGCGATTTCAAATTCAGAACTCGCAGCTCAAATAGAGAGAAGAGCTCATATTCAACACAAATTACCTTCTTGGTATTCAAAACTGAATATAATCTATCCACCCAAAAGTAATTTAGCTCAAAGTTCTTCAGAATTAACAGCTCAAAAGAAATCAAATCTTTTGAAGGAGCTTGTGAAAGAACTGAGAATTTCAACAAATATTGGGGCAGATTTAACCTCTGGCTTTGGAGTTGATGCTCATTTTATGAGCACCCTTTTTGAACGATTTGTAAGTGTTGAACCAAACAAAGAATTGTTGGAATTACAAAAGCACAATTCTAAAAGCTTTGAATTGAGTAATAGAACATTTCATCTCTCCAAAGCCTTTGAATTTTTAGCGCAACCATTTGATGTGTTGTATATAGATCCTAGCAGAAGGGATGAGCATCAAAAACAACTCATTGAGTTAAATCACTGCATACCAGACTGCATTCTGAATTACAATCAATTAAGTTCTAACTCTGATTTATTTCTCATAAAGGCTTCTCCTATGGTTGATATTTCTCAATCGCTTAGAATGCTTCCACATTGCTTTCGAGTAGATTTAATTACTGTGCATTTTGAACTGAAAGAAATCCTTTTTTTCAATGCTAAAACTAAATCAAACAGTAATCCTGAGATTCATATACATCACTATAGAAAAGATCGTCTCCAATGGTCAGAATTTAAATTCAATAAGACTCAAAACGAAAAAAACGAAATTTCAATATCACCCTTGAATGATTTTCTCTTTGAACCTCACCCAGGAATGATGAAAGCTCGATGTTCTTCTCAAATTACAAGTCGATTTGATTGCGCTGCCTTAGAGCGCAACACCCATTTGTATACCGCTGCTGAAGATAGAGTATTATTTGAAGGACGACGATTCAAAGTTATTTCTCATTTTCCATTTTCCAAACGCAATATGAAGTTCTTAGTAGGTGGGCATTTTCATGTCATCAGCAAAAACTTCAAACTTTCTGTGCACGAAATTCGTCGTCAGTTCAAGATTAAAGAAGGTAAAAATGAATACTTATTTTTTACACAAGAAAGTGAACCCATTGTCATCCGAGCTATTCGGGTTGATCGCATTGAAATTGAAAATTAGCCAAAGGTGATGTTCTGGCATCAGGTAAATTAAAATGCCACCACTCAGTTGATATGCCTTCAAATCCAGATTCAAACATGGCCTTATCTAGTATCTCACGATTTTTTTGTTGCTCCATGGTCAAGTATTTGTAATTTCTGTGAGCCCTTTCACCAAAATGGTCAAAATCGGTGCCCATATCTAAGGCTATTCCGTCTAATGTGACTAAGGAAATATCAACAGCTCCTCCTCTATTGTGCATTGATCCCTTTTCGGGATTTGCTACATATCTGGAGTCCGGTAGTATGTTCCACATTTCATGCTGCACAGACTGAGGTCGGTAACAATCAAAAATCAAAATCTTATATCCAAGTGGTTTTATTAGCTCAGCCGCCTTTATTAACTTTTTGGCCGTTTTAACTCTCAGTACACAACGCGCACAAGGATATACCTTCTGCTTTAAAAAATTATTAGACTGGGCATAACGCATATCATAGGCAAAACGGTGACTGACTTCACCTAAATCAATGAAATCATTCTCCTTCAAACCCTTAAACTCTATCTGTTCAATTGAATCAAAATAGGCGTCGTTAAATGCAAACTCTCCTAATTCATGACCCATAGTACTCTCAGTTTTAAATGTTACATAAGGATTGTTTTGTTCTAAAGTGCGAACAAATTTTTCTACCTCAACAAAGGGCATTTTCTCATCAATTTGAGAGTGAAATATGTTTATAGGCAATTGTTTTGGAATCCAATGTGCGTATATAGAAAGAGGTGCTCGAGCGCTTGCAACAGTTAAAGAACTCCAAACATTAGGATGTTCCATAGCCAATTCCCAAGCTGCACTGCCACCCCTACTAAAACCAGCCAAATGAATTTTTGCGTGATTTAATTCAAATTCTTTGACTAATGAGTTTAGCAGTTCCATCACCATGGTTTTATTCCAAAATGCTCTTTTTTCACTCAGATGTGGTAAAATAAAAAAATAGGGGTGTGTAAAAGATTCGTTTAAAATGCTTGGAATTTTCGGTTCTTCTCCGCTTTGACCACCACCGTGTAAATAGAGAATAACATCCTTTACAGGTTCAGACTTTGAATTGTCGTAAATGATATACTCCAATTTCTTAGAAGAATGAACGAATTCTCTTTTTAGTATTTTTACTTGGGCACACAGATTTGCGTGCACCAATAGAAACGTAATTATTGTATAAACTGTAAATCGCACTGACTAATAAATCTTATCATGAAAATAACCTATTTGGGACATTCCTGTTTGCTCATCGAAACAAATCAGTCAAAAATTATAGTAGATCCTTTCATTTCCGGAAATCCATTAGCGAAAAGTATTGATGTCGATAAACTTTCTGTTGACTACATCTTACTCACTCACGCGCATCAAGATCATATTCTTGATACAGAACGTATTGCTGCAAACAATTCAGGGTGTAAACTCATTGCTAATTTCGAACTGTACAGTCATTTTGCAGCTAAAAATATTGACGGTATTGGCTGTAATCCTGGCGGAGGTATGAATTTTGACGATTTTAGCCTTCATTGCGTTCAGGCCGTACACTCCTCTTCATTTGCAGACGGTTCATATGGGGGTTTAGCCTGCGGATTTGTGCTTAAAACAGAACAGAATTGTGTTTATATCGCTGGAGACACCTCTCTGTTTTCAGATATGAAATTGATTCCATTGCTTCACGGCGCATTAGACCTTGCTATTCTGCCTATTGGTGATCTTTTTACTATGGGATACAAAGAAGCTAAAATCGCTTCAGATTATTTAGATTGTAAGAATATTTTGGCAGTACATTTCAATACTTTTCCTCCAATTACCATTGATCTTGAACAAGCGCAGCAGTATTTTCAATCTTGTGATAAGAATTTGATAATCAAAGGTATAAATGAAATTTTAGAACTTTAACTAATCTGTTTTCATTTCTTAGTATAGGATATCTATAAGTTATCCTATTTATTTTCTTTCTGATGCACACGAGAATTAAGATATTCCAATCATAATTTAGTAGACATGCGTTATCTTTTATTTTTCATTTTACCTCTTATTTACAGCGCCTTGGTTCTTGCTCCGTTTTTTGGCATTGAGCATTGGGCTTATACTCAAGAACCTTTTGGGTTAATATCTCCTTGGAATGTCTTTTTTATGTTCATAGGCTTGATTATGTTGTTATCCTTCAACAAAAAATTTTTAGAAATTATCGTTCAAGACAATAATCAGTTGTCTCCAGTTGCTAAATTTCTTCATTTTGTAAGTCCCATAGTTATTGCCATTTATATTTTTAATTTCTCTCCAAAATTTAATAAGATTTGGCTTGATATAATTCCTGATCTAAAGGCCGCTGCAACTATGGCAGATTTTGAGCTATACGCTGTGCCTCCCTATAACGGAATTGGATTTATTCTTGTTCAAATTTTTTTAATTCTATTTTTATTATCCTCTGTTCTAATGCCCGTTTTTCTTTGCGCAGAAGAAAGTTAATAGCAAGTAACTCTAAAAGATTTTACCTTAAAGCAGTTGTTAAGGTCAATTAATAGCACTAAGGCATAGTCGTTGATTTACCCAACATTTTAGACTTTACGATTTACTATATCTTTTATGAAATCAAATTTCATGTTTTTTCTTGATGATCAATTAGAACTTGTGCGCATCATTTTTAATTATCTTTAAGCCACTAAACAACTAACTTATAAATCTAAACACCTCATGTTCAGAATTGCTTTAAGTAGCGCGCTTTTTTTGGTGATGCTATCTCATAGTTTTGCTCTAACGGCAAATCCACAGCCCAAAAAGAAAAAACCTAGAAATGTCATTTTTATATTGACAGATGATCATCGTTTTGATTACATGGGATTTACGGGTAAAATACCTTGGCTTAAAACTCCGAATATGGACCGATTGGCCAAAGAAGGAGCTTACTTGCCCAACAGTTTTGTCACTACTTCGCTTTGTTCCCCCTCACGAGCCTCCATTTTAACAGGACAATTTTCGCACACCCATACCATAATAGATAATCAGGCACCAGACCCTGGAAACTTGACTTATTTTCCAACCTACTTACAAAAGGCAGGATACCAAACCAGTTTCTTCGGAAAATGGCATATGGGTGACAGTTCAGACAACCCTCGTGCAGGTTTTGATCATTGGGAAAGCTTTAAAGGACAGGGTGTTTATTACAATCCTGAATTGAATATCAATGGAGAACGTGTCGCCTATAAAGACTCCACTTATATCACAGATTTATTAACCGAACACGCTATTTCTTGGTTGGATGAAAGAGATCGGTCTAAACCATTTTTTATGTATCTCTCTCATAAGGCCGTTCACGCTGCTTTCAAGCCCGCAAAAAGACATTTGGGTGTCTATAAGAACAAAAAAATACCTATTCCACCCACATTTGAGCAATCGAAAACAGGAAAATGGAGAGATCTAAAATGGCCCGAATGGGTTGCCAAACAGAGAGTTTCTTGGCATGGAGTCGACTATATGTATCACGACAATCAAGATTTACACGAATTGGTACAGGCATATTGCGAGACCCTGCTAGGAGTAGATGATAGTATAGGCGCGGTAATGTCTTACCTCGAATCCGAAGGAATAGACGATTCGACGCTTGTTATTTACATGGGTGATAACGGGTTTAGTTGGGGTGAACACGGACTAATCGATAAAAGACACTTTTACGAGGAATCTGTAAAAGTACCATTATTGGTGCGCTGCCCAGAATTGTTTGAAGGTGGAATTACACCCACTGCAATGGTTCAAAATATCGATATTGCCCCCACAATTTTAGCTGAAGCAGGTCTAAAGCAACCCGACCACATGCCTGGCGTTTCTTTTGTTGATGTGCTCACGGGTGAGAATCCAGCGGGAGCGAGAAAAGAAATTTTCTATGAGTATTACTGGGAAAATGATTTTCCGATGACACCTACTGTTTTCGGAATGCGAACAAATAAGTATAAGTATATTCGCTACCACGGAATCTGGGACAGAAATGAATTGTATGATCTGGAGAATGATCCACATGAGATGTATAATTTAATTGCCGACCCTAGTAAGCAAGACACCATTAAATCCATGTTAAATTCACTCTACAAATGGTTAGAAGAATCCGATGGAATGAACATTCCTCTAAAACCGACAGATCGTCCAAGATGGGGAGACTTTAAACACGCCAAAGAATATTAAATGCAATTTAAAAACACGGGATTGATTTTACTCTGTATTGTCTGTATACAGTGCAATCCGAAGAAAGAAACTAAAACAGTTACTCCTATTGAAGCCCCAGCAGGAATGGTCTATATTGCCGGGGGAAGATTTATGCAGGGCGCCGTAGCCAATGATAAAATGGCTATGGCCCATGAAAAGCCAGCGCACCCGGTTAAGGTAGATGCCTTTTTTATGTCTACCCACGAGGTGACAAATGCAGAGTATTCAGCCTTTGTTGAGGCTACTGGCTATGTTACCCTTGCAGAAAGAGCCATAGATTGGGAAGAGTTGAAAAAACAAGTTCCTCCAGGCACTCCGAAACCCCATGATTCTATTTTACAGCCGGGGTCTCTTCTATTTTATTCTCCAAAACAACAAGTAGAAAATCTTTACGATTATACCCAATGGTGGGAGTGGAAAATAGGTGCTAATTGGAGGCAGCCTTATGGTCCGGGAAGTGATTTATCTGGTCTTGAAAATTTTCCTGTCGTTCATATTGCCTATGAAGACGCCTTGGCTTACTGTCAATGGAAGGGTGAGCGCTTACCAACCGAAGCAGAGTGGGAATTCGCTGCAAGAGCTGAGCAAGAAAATAACATTTACTTTTGGGGAAATGATCATGAACTTCTCAGTTCTCAAGCAAACACTTGGGATGGACTTTTTCCAGTTGAAAATTCAGAGGAAGATGGCTATACCAATAAGGCACCAGTAGAATCCTTTCCGCCTAATGCCTATGGATTATACGATATGGCCGGAAATGTATGGGAATGGACTTCGGATTGGTACAATACAAACTACTATGTTGAAGCTGCCAACAATGGCTTGAGCAATAACCCAAAAGGAGCGGCAAAACCTTTTAACAGAACCAATCCATTGGCACAAGAAAAGGTAATAAAAGGAGGTTCTTTCTTATGCAGTGCTTCTTATTGTGCCAGTTATCGCATAAGTGCGAGAATGGCTAATTCTCTCGACTCTGCCATGGAGCACTTAGGTTTTCGAACGGTGAAAAGTATTCCTTAGAATCCCGAACGAGAATCGCTATTATATTTCGCCTTTTTTAAGCGCATCTACAGCATAGTTCACTGCTCTTGCTGTAAAAGCCATATAAGTCAAAGAAGGGTTTTGTGTCGCTGAGGAGGTCATAAATGAACCGTCTGTAGCAAATACATTTTTAACCGCATGCATTTGGTTAAATTTATTTAAAACTGAAGTTTTAGGGTCTTTACCCATTCGTGCAGTTCCCATCTCGTGAATACCTTTTCCAATCGGCGCATTTGAATCGAATATATTTACTTCTTTCACGCCGGCATTTTCTAACATTTCAGCAGCCTGTACTTTCCAGTCTTCTTTCATGCGCTTTTCGTTTTCCTTGAACTCAGCATCAAAGACAATTGTTGGCATGCCGTACTGGTCTAATTTGTCGTAATTCAGTTTGATGTGGTTTTCGTGATAAGGTAAAACTTCTCCGAAGCCACCCATTCCTATTGACCAATCTCCTGCATCGAGAATTGCTTCCTTAAGGTTAGCACCGTACTGATATTCCGCAATTACTCTAGACCAATCTCCTCGAGATGCACCTCCTTGATATCCATATCCTCTTAAGAAATCAACCTTTTCAGATTTACTGTCGAGGTTCCTGAATCTTGGAATATAAAATCCATTCGGTCTTCGTCCCTTGTAATAAGAATCTTTGAATCCGTCATACTTACCTCCAGCACCACTACCTAATTGGTGGTCCATAATATTGTGTCCTAATTCTCCGGAGTCGTTCCCCATTCCATTTGGAAAGCGTTCACTAGTGGATCTCATAAGAAGCGAAGCTGTACCGATTGCAGAGGCATTTAAGAAAATAAGCTTTGCAGTAAAAACCAATTCTTCTTTGGTTTCCGAATCTATAACTCGAATTCCAGTCGCTTTTTGGGTATTGTCGTCAAAGAGAACCTCAGCTGCGATAGAGTGCGGTCTTATCGTCAAATTACCAGTGGCTTGTGCAACGGGCAGTGTTGATGAATTTGAGCTGAAATAGGCTCCAAAGGGACATCCTCTATCACATCTATTTCTGTTTTGACAGGTACTTCTTCCATCTCCTGGTTTGGTTCCTTCTGTAATGTGTGCTACTCGTCCAATGGTCAATACACGCTCATCGGTGTAAGTTGAAGCAATACTTTGTTGCAGGTGTTTTTCTAAACAATTCAAGTCCATAGGAGGCAAAAACTCACTGTCTGGTAATTGTCTTAAACCTAGAGCCTGTCCACTAACTCCAATAAATTTTTCTACATAACTATACCAAGGTGCAATGTCTTTATAGCGTACTGGCCAATCTACGCCATATCCGTCTCTTGCGTTCGCTTCAAAATCTAAATCACTCCATCTATACGTTTGTTTTCCCCATATAATTGATCTTCCTCCTACTTGCGTACCTCGTATCCAATCAAATGGTTTGATTTCGTCATAAGAGTAATCAGAGTCTTTGTTATAAAAGTGTCTGTTTCCTTCGTTTACGCCCCACCTTTTTTGTTTGAAATAGTCTTTTTCCAATATATCTGCTGGGGTCTTCCCGCCATGAGGCATATCCCAAGGATCTAAATTTGCCGTAGGATAATCGTCTCGGTGTTTCACCATACGCCCCCGTTCTAAAACCAAGGTTTTTAAACCATTTTCACAAAGTTCTTTGGCGGCCCAACCTCCACTAATTCCTGAACCAACTACGATTGCATCGTAATCATGCTCGTTAATAGTTGTATTTAAATCCATGTTTGATGTATTAGTATAGTTGTTTAAATATATTAATATTTAAGTAATAAATACCATTGCATTATTGGCATAAATCTAATCTGGATCGATTAAACAAGAATTACACAAATCGTCATCAACAAATATGCGATCACCGTTCTTTGAGTAGTAACAGCCATTCAAATTTGAACTTAAATTGTATTCTATATTGTTTGCTTCATCTATATATACTCCGCAAAAATCGGCAACCGGCGAACAGCTGATACCATAAATTGATAGAAGAAGTAGATAATATTTTAATACTTTTGGGTCTTTAAAAAGCCCGTAAAATGGCATGGTCATAATGGATTAGTTTAAAGTAAAACTCTATTGAAATGAAAAAGTATCATTTTTTATTGTTTTTTGCAACTCTTATATCGTGCACCTCACAATTAGGCTCCTCATCTGAAGATTTCATTGAGCCAGAGCCAATTGAAATCGTTCTCAGAAAAGATGTGTTTATAGACAAAGGGATTTTTCAGATTTCTTACAATGAAGAATTTCAGCAACCTAACTGGGTAGAATATATAGCATCGAATAGGCCCAAAAATGTATCCAGGGGAGATTTAGATTTTTTTTCTGAACCCAATGTGTACACAAGCGATAATAACGATTATAGAAATAATCCTTGGGACAGGGGTCATATGGCTCCGGCTGCAACTTTTGCAGACACTTTTGAAAATATCCGTACAACCTTTACCTACGCCAATTGCGCAATGCAGTGGGATCAGTTAAATCAAGGTGAGTGGGTAGAACTTGAAAGCCAAATTAGAGAATGGTCTGTTGAAGGCGATGTCAAGGTTCGAATTACTTTGGTTTTTGAAGAAGATCATATCATCAGAAATACTGGAGTACACATCCCTACTGGATTTGAGAAAAAATTGACCTTCGCAGATAACACCACCAGATGTTTTTATTTTCCCAATGAAGACACCGACAGAAACTGGGACGAATATGAGGTCACATGTGGGTCTTAATTACCTCAATTATGAAATAAGCCTAATCCGTTTATAAATAGAAGGGCATTCTAAAATTTTATACATTTAAAGAAACATTACCATCCATGAATAAACTAACATTTTCAATTCTTGCCCTATTTGTCTTGGCATCTTGTAGCGATCAAAAAGCTTCCAATGTCGCGGCTAATATGAAAACTTATGACATCGAACAAATAATGAATAATGAAGCCGTTGGTGGTGGAAGTTTTTCATCTGACCATTCAAGGCTAATCATTCATAGTAATCGAACAGGAATATTCAACGCATATGAAATTGATATTTCCAATGGTAATTTAAAAGCACTTACAAGTTCTGACAGCACCTCAATTTTTACGACTTCTTATTTTCCAAACGACGATAGAATGTTACTGCGAATGGATAATAATGGCGATGAAATCTATCAAATATTTATGAGAGAATTATCGGGCGATATTCAAAATCTCACACCGAACCCAGGTGCTCGTGCCAACTTCAGGGGTTGGAGTGCAGATGAGCAAAGTTTTTATTACGATTCTAATCAAAGAACCCCTCAATCTACCGATTTCTACAAGATGAATATCGAAAGCCTAAAGTCAGAAATGATTTATGAAAATAACGAGGGATTAGACGTAGCTGAGATCTCTGACAATGAAGAATATTTGGCCCTTGTCAAACCTGTGAATACCAATGATGTCGATTTATTTCTGTACTCGGTTGCTAGTAAAGAAATGACCAAAATAAATACAGTGCTGAGCAATAACAATGCTCAAGATTTTTCTAAAGATGGGAAATACCTCTACTACACCTCTGATTATAATGGAGAGTTTACCTCCCTTATGCGATATGATATTGAACAAGGTGTATCTGAAGTTGCATTGGAGAGAGAATGGGATATTAGCAGTTCATATTTTTCCAAATCTGGTAAATATCGAATCACCAGTATCAATAAAGACGGTCAAACTGTAATCGAGGTATTTGATACGGAAAAAGAGAAGAATATTGACTTACCTTCTTTTAATGGTGGTGGAATAACCTCTGTCGCTTTTTCTAAAGATGATAGTGTAATGCGTTTTTACGTCGGTGATTCGAACAGTCCTTCAAATTTGTTTTATTACGAGCTTGAATCAGGTCGCAGCCAACAATTGACCGATGTATTGAATCCTGAAATTCAACCTCAAGATTTAGTCAAAGCAGAAGTCATACGATTTGCTTCTTTTGATGGGCTGGATATTCCCGCAATCTACTATCTACCTCATCAAGCAAGCTCAGACAATCCTGTTCCTGCCTTGGTATGGGTTCATGGAGGTCCTGGAGGTCAGTCACGCCAAAATTTCAATCCCATCATTCAATATTTGGTCAACAATGGTTATGCCGTTTTAGCAGTAAACAATAGAGGAAGCAGTGGTTATGGAAAAACCTTTTATCAAATGGATGATTTAAATCACGGAGATAAAGACCTTAGAGATTGTATTGAGGGTAAGAATTGGTTGGCAAAGCAAGAAGTTATCGATGCTGAAAAAATTGGAATTATTGGTGGATCTTATGGCGGATATATGACCATGGCTGCACTGACATTTGCGCCAGAAGAATTTGATGTTGGTGTAAATATTTTTGGTGTTACCAATTGGATCAGAACCTTAAAGAGTATTCCACCATGGTGGGCCTCTTTTAAGGATGCGCTCTACCAAGAATTAGGTGACCCATTTAGTGCTGATTCGACAAGGTTAAAGCAAATTTCTCCCCTATTTCACACCCAAAATGTGACTAAGCCACTAATTGTTTTACAAGGAGCTCAAGATCCAAGAGTGCTGCAAGTAGAATCAGATGAAATCGTAGCTGGGGTGCGTTCCAATGGCGTGCCGGTAGAATATGTGCTTTTTGAAGACGAGGGTCACGGATTTGTAAAAAAAGAAAACCAGATTGAAGCCTATGGTAAAATCCTAGAGTTTTTAGACGTTTATCTCAAAGATAATCCAGGTGAACCCATTCAAGATGGCAATGTACCAGAAGAAACTAATTTCAATTCACCCCAATAAAACAAAAAAGGAGTGCCATCGCACTCCTTTTTTGTTTGTAGCATTTCTATTTTAATGTACCTTCCAATCAGTGTAAACTGAAGTCCAAGAACCTATTTCTGCCAAGCCGGCATTTACTGCTTCTAGTTTTGCTCCAATTTCTTGATTTAATTCGGTTGCTGTTCCGTCATTATTCCAGTACATATCTCTAGTTTTATCGGAATCTATTGTCCAAATCAAACCTAGCGAACCTTTTTCTGCTCCTCTAATCCCTTCGACTAATCTAACACTCATACCGGGATAGGCGTTTTCGTAATTAGGAATAAATGAGCTCTTAAAGTAATTAATGAAATCATCCATTTTTGAGCCCTTATTTAAATTGACTGTGAGCGTATGAATACCAATTAAATTGCCTTCATTCAGTGATGGAGGCATTAAAATATTCATCATCCCACCTAAATCGAACCAATCTCCTCCACCTATAATTTTACCATCTTTAAAATCATAAGTGTGATAGGCATTTAAAGAAACCTCTTTTCCAGTAAGTGAATGCGTTGAGTTCCAAGTTCCATAAACACGAGTACTGCCGTCAGCTAAACCTGTTTCTTGATTTACACCAGGAAGCCAATAATCAGCTTCAAAACTCATGTTTTCAAATGCGGCTTGATAACCTAATATTGCAGCCTTTACGCCTTCTTTATCTACCATTCCCATTCCATATCCAGGCATTTGCCACTGAATATCATCGTGGATGTAATCTAGCATAGCCTCATAATCTTCTTGCTCGTGAAGTTTTAGATACGCCTTAGCAGCTTCAGTATTTTTCTCATAATCGGCATGTTTACCATTTGTGCATGAGCCAATTAAAAGTGCAGTTATCGCAATTAATGTATTTTTCATATTCTTAAATTTTAAATTATTGGTAATTCTGATTTTTAATTAGTTGTATTATCTCACCCCGTCTACTAATGTGAGCATTTCCACTCTAGTCATTTCTCGTAATTTCAATATAGATTGATAATTAGATTTTTGAGCTTTTGTAGAAGGACCGACCATACTATTGTTTTTGTAAACATCGACCATACTCTCGAAGAAATTTGCAGTAACATAGTCCTCCTCTTTTTCTCCGCGAGCATTTAATATTTTATGAAGTCCCCAACCTACGACGAGTTCGTTGTTCTTATGATTTGGCTGAAAATCATTTAATTCCTTTTGTTCATATTCATAAAACATGGTAGGATCAACGTTCATAAAACTCAATTGCAATACTTCAGCTGGTTTTTCATTTACTGGTGCAAATCCACCTTTGTATAAAGTCATAAGCGTTTTAGATCCATCCAAGTTCAAAGAAGAGAGTTGTTCCCACACCCTTGACATTTCGGATTCAGAAAATAAATCTTGGCCGTTCCAACCATTATTATTGGCGAAAACATCTAGTGATGGCCATAAATGAGCATAGACGAAAGTTGAATAATTTTCATCTTCATCGTTTTCTAATTTCCACATGTCCCAGCCAATTTTACCACTGTTTTCAATGGCATACTTGTGTAGTTGTTTAAAATAGGTTTGCTCTAGCTCAATGAGTTTATTTTCATGACTGGTTTCAACCTTTACGTAGTGTAAGGCCACTACAATTTCCTGAGCCTTCAAAAAAAACATGTTTGAGACTAAAAAGAATAGGATAATAAGTTTTTTCATGGTATGTTGTTTATAGTTTGTTTCAATATAAAATATAATTACAAAATAACTTAACCCTGAAGAAAATTATTTACTCATAACATTCAGACTAAGAGCCATATACTCTTCGTCAACTTTTACTTAAAATAAAAAAATCTATGAAAGTCTTAACTATAACGGGCTCTGTTATAACAAGGTCAATGGCATAAATACAAGCCTGTATTTTACATTTTATCTAAAGCTGAATCTATGGCTTTTTTGACTTCGAAAGGCTTTGCTACTTTTCTAAAAATAACGTCGCTTACCCCCATTCCAGTAATTTTAACATCTCCGTATCCCAAAATTCTTCCTAGTATAGGCTGCTCCAATTCAACAGTCTCAACACGATCTAATTTCATCTCATCTGTTCTAGTAGCGATAAAACCTTCTTTGTGAACCACTCTTTTGTTCGTTACTCCGTATTCAACAAACCACAACGGTACAAGCATAAAAATTCCAACTACCACAAAACATAGAATAACTGGAATTAGATATACCAACCAATGTTGTTTAAAAAGATGTAGTGTTTGCTCTCCTTCTATTGACGTTTTTCGTATGTAACTCATGGCTATGATGTAAAAGTTGTAACAATTTAACTATTTTTTTTTCGCATTCCATTAAAGCTATGTGCTAAATATAATTTGAACCAAATCGCACATGCCTCTCATGCGCTATAAATTGTTACTATAATAGCCATTATTTTAGGTAATATAATCAGTCATACTTTACGATGTATTAGATAAAATAGACTTGACCTATTCATTAACTCATCGTGCTTATTTCTAATTCAATAAATAAGTTTTGAATGCAGTATTCTATGGATTTTTTTAAATCTTAATTTGATATTGAAAAAAATGAATAAGTCTACTTAAAGCAACCCATAAAAAAAGGGACTCGGCAGTTCGAATCCCTTTCAATGAGTGTGATCGCGGAAGGATTCGAACCTTCGACCGTCTGCTTAGAAGGCAGATGCTCTATCCAGCTGAGCTACGCGACCGATTTTAGGTTTGCAAATATATTATTTTACTCCAAAATTCAACTACTATTCTCATAGAAAAACAAATACTTCAAGATTTAATTATATTAAATATTTTGTTAAAGTTTTTTTGTTTTTTGTTAAACAAAACAGATATTCTCTACTTTTGTAAAAAAATTTATATGAAAAAACTATTAACATTTAGTGCTGTAGCCCTGTTTTTCAGCCTAATTTCTTGTGATCCTGACGAAGGATTTCAAGGCCCAGAAATTACCTTAAACATTGTTGAAACTGCATCTGGTTCAAATGACCTGACAAGTTTAGTAGCTGCCCTATTGAAAGCAGACGAGAATGCAGACTCAAACTTAGTAGGAGCACTAAGTTCTCCTGGAGTTTTTACAGTATTCGCTCCATCAAATCAGGCATTTGCAAATTTATTAGCCTCCCTTGACGGATTTAACAGTCTAGCCGATTTTGATACCGAAGAAGAAAGAGCACTCTTGGCTAAAATTCTTCAATATCACGTAGTAAGCGGAGTTGCAGCTCAATCTGGAAGTTTATCAGATGGAGGAAAGATCGCCACTATTCAAGGTGAAGAAATCACAGTAAATGTTTCAGGTGGTGTTCGTGTAACTGACAAAACTGGAGTTGCTGCCAATGTAATTGCTGCCGATATTCTCACTACGAACGGTGTGGTTCATATCGTTGATAAGGTCCTACTTCCTCAGGAAGTTCTTGATGCACTTACGGCCGAACCAGAACCAACCATCACGGATTTGGTAGTTGCTACAGAATCACTTTCTGTACTCAAAGATGCCGTGATCAAAGCTGACCTCGCTGCAACACTTGCAAGCGAAGGACCATTTACGGTCTTCGCCCCTTCAAACGACGCTTTCGTAGCATTACTTGACGCGCTCGGTGATGACTATAATTCTCTTGACGATTTTGATACAGAGGCTGAAATTGCCTTGCTAACAAATATCTTATTGTATCACGTTATTCCAGCTAATGTAATGTCAACTGACTTAGCAGCTGGTGCTGTAGGTACTGCATTGACAGATAATAGCATCGAAGTAATTGACGATAATGGAACTTTTGTTATCGGTGATGCCTCAGATGCCAATGCCAATATCACCGCTGTTGATATTATGGCTTCAAACGGCACTGTGCACACCATTGATAAAGTACTTCTTCCTCAAGAAGCCATTGACTTTGTCGCTTCGCTGTAAATACTGCGTGAATTATAAAAATAAAAAGGTGGTCAATGACCACCTTTTTTTATAAACTCGAAATTAATTCAAATAATTCTTTGTCGAGTTGAGGTTTAACCTCGCAATTCAAATCAAAATGCATCGTGGCTGTATTTTCAGGAGTGTATGCTGGCCATTCTGGTAATCCGCTGTGATTGGGATTTCCGGTCTTGGCAAAACGAATCCATGCCTTTGAAACACGATCAGCCAGAGCATGGGCCAGTATTCCACCACCTGTCATGTTTCGAGCCAATTCAATATTGTCAAAAACAAAAGGCAACTCCATACAGTGAACAGACTGGTATTTTCCATCAAAAACAGGCGACTGCCACGTAAATAAATACATATATACTTCTGCACCATCCACAATAGATGCTTTTTTATTGGCTTGAAAAACAGTACCGGGCCTAAACATGGTATCCACCATGAGTAAATCATGAGGTTGTGTATCGTTTGGATAAGCTTTTCGAACTGCAGCTATAAACGCAGAAGCCTTGTCTTTATACGTTTGTTCAATATGTTTCATAACCGTCTCTTCAGAGGCTCCAAAAAATCTTCCATTAGCAAAGGTTGCAAACTCATTCTTTGTGGTTCCGATTAATAGTGGTATGTGTTTAGACATTTCATATGCATCATCACTACTCATATCGTAAGGGATTAAATCACCGTCTAAACTAGGTCCCCAATTCAAACCAAAACCACCTGGAGTTCTTCCTTCTTTTGCGAGTCGTTCAGCTACAATTTGCATTGCCTGTTGACTTGCTTGACTTAATACTGAAAAGGGAATTTCTTGAATTCGGTCTATGTTTCTGGATTTAATTTTTAGAATTTTCAGGGTTTCTTTTGCAATGGATTGGGTTACTTCTTTGTTTAGAAATCCAGAGCGGAAGGCCCCTGATTGATTTACCGCTTTATGAAATAATCCTTCAGCCGAAGGCATAGCCATAAGTGTATTTACTTTCGCGCCACCTCCAGATTGACCAAAAATGGTCACGTTGTTAGGATCACCTCCAAAATTTTCAATGTTAAGCTTGACCCAATTTAAAGCCTCAACAATATCTCTCATAGAGTTGTTTGCAGAATACTTGTATTTTTCTCCATAGGCTGAGAGGTCTAAAAAGCCGAGTACATTCAAGCGATGATTGATTGAAACCACAACCACATCGCCTTTTTCGGCCAAATTACGCCCGTCATAAGACGGAAGTTCCTGAGAAGATCCCGCCGTGAATCCTCCGCCGTGAATCCAAAACAAAACGGCTCTTTTTTTAGAATCCTTAATTGCGGGTGTCCAAACATTGATTCGGAGATTATCCTCTGAGGCATATCCCCAACTGTGATCAAAAACAAACTCAGATTCGTCTTGAACAGCTGTGGTTGGATTCATTAGATAAGCTACAGGACCATATGTAGTGGTGCTCTTCACCCCTTCCCATGCTTCCAAAGGCATTGCAGATTCAAATCGCTTAGCTTGTGCATAAGGGATTCCTTTATAGGTATAGATACCATTTTCGATATAGCCCCTTACTTTTCCTTTAGTGGTTGATGTAACCGCTATTGAAGCTCCAGTCTGCACTTCAGTCTGAGCACAAACCACAGTTACAGCACTCATCAAGAGTACTGTAACTGAATAAAATAATTTGTTCATTGATTTAGTTAGTTTATCAATAAGACGAGATAGGTCCTTAAAGGTTTACTTCCCGTTGAAATAAATCATCACAAAAGCAACAACGATAAGAACAAAAATAGATAGTAAAATGTCCTTGTAATTGTAGCTGTTCTGATTTTTAGCTTTTTCTTCTTCAGAAATTGTACTTATGGTAAGGTTTGCAATCTGAGCTTCCGAAGGTGCTGCAGTCGAATAACTTACCGCTATCATCAAAATGATACATATTAAGAAGAACCAAGACGCAAAGGTCAAAAAGTTCATGTCACCTAAGTAGAACCATATACTGCTTGGGTCAAATCGATCTTTGATTAGCTCGAGGAAAATACGAGCTGCACCGACTACAAATCCAAACACCATAGTAACAAAAGCACCTTGTGCGTTGATTCGTTTTGAAAATATTCCAAGTAAGAATACTGCTGCGATTGGTGGAGCGATATAAGACTGTACACTTTGCAAATATTCGTATAATACGCCTGATATTCCAGACATTACAGGTATCCATAAAATACCACAAATCACAGTGATTACAGTTGCGATTTGTCCGGTTCTCACCAATTTTTCCTCTGGAGCATCTGGTTTTAATTTTTTATAGATATCAACTGTAAATAAGGTTGAGCAAGAGTTAAATACCGAGGCAAGCGAACTCATCAAAGCCGCCAATAAACCTGCAGCGACTAATCCTCTTAGTCCTGAAGGTAATAAGTTGGCCATGAGTGTTGGAAAGGCTTCATCTGGACTATCATAGTGTAACTCTCCTCTCATTTTCAATGTCAAAGCAATTACTCCTGGAATCAAAAACAAGAAAACTGGAAGTAATTTTAAAAGTGCTCCGAAAATAGTTCCTCTTCTACCCTCTTTGATGTTCTTCGCAGTTAATGCCCTTTGAACGATGTATTGATCTGTACACCAGTACCAGATACCAGTAATTGTACTCGCAATTAATAATGAGGGCCAAGGAAAATCAGGATCTGATGCCGAGCGCCACATATTAAAATATTCAGGTCCAACGGTTTCTTTCATCGAAGACCATCCTCCTACCGCATCAAGTCCTATATAGGTTAGTGCAGCTGCTCCGATTATGAGCACTACGGTTTGCACTGCTTCGGTATAAACTACTGCACGCATTCCTCCTAAAACAGTGTATACACCAGTGAGTACAACCGTGGCGAGAGCTCCTGTCCAAAAATCAATACCTAAAAGAGCAGAAACAACTACTCCTCCTGCATAAATAGTTACCGATATCTTAGTCAATACATAAGCCACTAATGAGAAAATCGAAAGTATCCATCTCAAGCGTGGATCAAATCGTTTTTCCAAGAATTCAGGCATGGTATAAACCCCTGCACGAGCGTAAAACGGCAAAAAGATCCAACCTAGGGCTAATACAATCCAAGCGTGAATTTCATATATCAGCATGGGTAGTTTGTCACCGGCACCAGATCCCGCAAGACCAACAACGTGCTCAGAACCGATATTCGAGGCGAATATTGAGGCTCCGACAACAAACCAACCGACATTACGCCCAGCTAAAAAGTAATCTTCTGTATTATTTCTGCGCTTTCTAATGACCCAATACGCAATTCCCAGAAGAATTACGAAATAGGCGCTAATACTTATCCAATCTAAAGTATCAAGTGTTTTCATGTTTGAGTTTGTGTTTATTTATTAGTTAGTTCCTTACCAAATTGCGATTTGGTTTTGGCCGTGAAAAGATAAAAATATATTTGTAATAAATGGGGTTATTTCAAGGTCAAACCCTTTTAGCACTCACAATTACGTGCGATCGTATTCGCTGTAATGATCTTCGAGCCAGCTCACAAAAGCATCCACCCAATTCAATTCATAAGAGGTATTGTACATACCAAATCCATGTCCACCTGTTTTGTAAAAAAAAGTTTCAACCTCAACAGCTTCTTGACGAAGCGCTGCCGAAAACAATAAACTGTTTTCTACAGGGACTGCTTCATCGTCTAAGGCGTGAACCAAAAAGCTCGGCGGAGTATTCATATCAACCTGCAGTTCATTGGAATAAAAACGCACATCATCTGCATCGAGCTCAACTTTTTCTTGACTGCCAAAAGTTCCTATTAAATTATTGGCCGATCCCCTGTGGGTTAATCCATCCTGAAAACTAATTACCGGGTAAACCAAAAGCATAAAATCAGGACGATTGTTGTTGTGAATTGGAGCAGGCTGAAATTGTTTGGTGAAGTGTACCCCAGCAGATGCGGCAAGATGTCCTCCAGCAGAGAATCCAGCAACGCCTATTTTATCTGAATCTACTCCAAAATTCAAAGCATTGGCCCTTACGTATTGAATAGCTCGTTGCACATCTTGTAAGGGAACCTCTTTTTTATTTTCGAAATACGACTCTTGAGGCATTCTGTACTTAAGCACAAAGACTGCTATGCCAAATTCATTTAATTTTTTTGCAACATCATGCCCTTCATGGTCTATGGCCAAACCGTAATAGCCGCCTCCTGGACATAATACAACAGCTGCTTTAAAGTTATTTTCTTCTGGAAGATAAATACTTAATTCTGGCTTGATTACATTGGTTATAAAACGAGCTTTTCCCCTTGGAACATCTATTATTCTCGTTTGTTCTGGTGTGAAGGTAGCGTTCCAATTGGGAATCTCATCATTGTCGTAAAGAGGAATAGTCTGTTGCCCATATAATGCTGAACTCAGCAAAAAGGCAAAAATCATCGGACAGAACTTTTTGTGTTGCATATTTAAAGTGGTTAGGTGCATTTGAAGTTAGTAAATTTCTGAGCAAAACTATGGATGATTAAAAGTATACGCTTATTGTGTATATTTAAGACAATAGTTTATCACACTAATAAAAATGTCAACCCATACCTTTAAACACGTCGATTATTTGTGGGATGAAGCCCACGCTCAAAGCTTAAAAGAGGACCAAGTCGCACTTTTTTTATATCGATCAAATTTACTCGGAGCAGATTTACGCATCACTAATTACGGTGGAGGTAACACCTCTTGCAAGACCATAGAAAAAGATCCACTGACCAATGAATACGTCGAAGTCATGTGGATTAAAGGTTCTGGCGGGGATATCGGAACATTGACAAGAAAAGGAATTGCAGGGCTTTACACCAAGCGTTTGAGAGACCTTAAAAATGTCTGCCAAGGATTAGAAGATGAAGACCGCATGGTAGGCTTATTCAATCATTGTATATATGATTTGGAGAGTCGTGCACCTTCTATAGATACCCCTTTGCACGGATTATTGCCCTTTAAGCACATTGACCACTTACACCCCGATGCTCTTATTGCCATTGCAGCAAGTGCCAATAGCCAAGAAATTACGCGCGAAATTTGGGGAGACACCATGGGATGGGTAGGTTGGCAAAGACCTGGATTTGACTTAGGACTGCAATTGGAAAAATGTTATGAACAGCAGCCCGGTATTCGAGGAATAGTATTAGAATCTCATGGACTCTTTACTTGGGCGGATGATGCGCACGAATGCTACCTAAATTCATTAGAAGTTATTGAGCAGGCCTCATTGTATATCGAAGAAAAATCAAAAAGTAAAAACTATCATTTCGGAGGCAAACGCGTTGACGCTTTAGATGTTGCTGAGCGCAAAATGCGTGCTGCACAGTTAATGCCATTACTTAGAGGACTTTGCTCCACAGAAAATCAAATGATTGGACATTTTGACGATTCCGATGTGGTTTTGGAGTTTGTCAACAGCTTTGACCTTGACCGATTGGCACCTTTGGGAACTTCTTGCCCAGATCACTTTTTAAGAACTAAAATACAGCCCCTAGTGTTGCCCCTCGACCAAGATGAAAATTTAGAGGATACAACAGCCTTATTAGAAAAATTAAGACCCTCCTTTGAACGCTATAAAAAAGAGTATGTCAATTATTACAATAGCCATAAAAATGAGCATTCACCAAACATAAGAGATGCAAGCCCGGTCATCTTGCTTTACCCTGGAATAGGTCTATTTAGCTTTGCTAAAAACAAACAAACTGCACGGGTAGCTAGCGAATTTTACATCAATGCCATTAATGTCATGAGAGGTGCTGAGGCGATTTCTACCTACACCGCACTACCCCGACAAGAGGCTTTTGATATCGAATATTGGCTCTTAGAGGAAGCCAAATTGCAGCGGATGCCAAAAGAAAAAATACTCTCACGAAAGATTGCATTTGTCACTGGGGCTGCAGGGGGAATTGGAAAAGCCATATGCGATAAACTTATTGAAGAAGGAGCTCACGTGGTTTTCGCTGATCTTTCTGAGGAAAGACTTCAAGCAATGAAAGACGACTATTCCGCCGATATTATGACCACAATTTGTTGTGATGTCACTAAAACCGAGGCTATTGACAAGGCTTACAAGTCGGCATGCCTCTACTTTGGAGGGATAGATATTGTTGTTCACAGCGCTGGATTAGCCATTTCTAAAACCTTAGAAAATCACACTGTAGAGGACTGGGATATATTGCAAAACGTTTTGGTAAAAGCCCAGTTCGAATTGGCTCAAAAAGCTGCTGAACTCATGAAAATTCAAGGACTTGGAGGAGACATCATAAGTATAGCTAGTAAAAATGGAGTGGTATCAGGACCTAATAATATTGGTTATGGAACAGCCAAAGCGGCTCAACAGCACATGACTCGACTTTTAGCAGCAGAACTGGGGAAAGCGCAAATTAGGGTGAATGTGGTCAATCCTGACGGGGTAATTATTGGCAGTAAAATCTGGGAAGGAGAATGGGCTGAGGGAAGAGCTAAAGCCTATGGGGTAGCCGTAGAAGATTTACCTGCGCATTACGCTAAACGAAATTTGATGAGTCAAATCATTTATCCCGCAGATATTGCTGATGGTGTATTTGCCCTAGTAGGAGTCTTGAAGAAATCAACTGGAAATATGATCAATGTCGATGGTGGAATGCCGCAGGCATTTGTTCGTTAATAGCATCCAATACCATGAGAATCAATCCAGAGCAAATCAATGAAATCAACCGATCTTCTGCAGAAGTTCTTGAGCAATCGTATTCGCAGCTCACAGAACAACTCAATCGTAAAAACATCGATATAGACGCGCTTCTTCGCAAACTTGGAGATTTTCAAGTCGCCATACCCAGTTGGGCCCTTGGTCAGGGTGGTACTCGTTTTGGGAGATTCAAACTCGGAGGAGAACCCTCTAATTTGATTGAAAAATTAGAAGATATTGGATTATTGCATCAGCTTACTCAAAGTGCTGATATGGTTTCTCTTCACTTTCCTTGGGACAGTGTTTTAGATTACCAAGAAGTCAAAGCCAAGGCCAGTGAACTTCATCTAAAGTTCGATGCCGTCAATTCAAACACTTTTCAAGACCAAGTCGGACAATCGCACAGCTACAAACACGGTTCCTTATCTCATCGAGATAAATCTGTTAGACAACAGGCCATTGCACACAATATTGAGGTCATTGAAACAGGAGACAAGTTGGGTTCAAAAAGTTTGACCATTTGGTTAGCCGATGGCAGTAATTTTCCGGCACAACACAATTTGCAACACGCGCTTGAACGCACCACTGAAAGTTTAGAGCATATTTATCAAAAGTTACCTGATGATTGGAAGTTATTTATAGAGTACAAACCCTATGAACCCAATTTTTACTCCATGGTGATTCAAGATTGGGGCACCTCTTTTATGCTCGCCAATCATCTTGGAGATAAGGCTTATACCCTTGTTGATTTGGGTCATCATTTACCCAACACCAATATCGAACAAATTGTAGCCACACTTATGAATCAAAATAAATTAGGTGGTTTTCACTTTAATGACAGCAAATACGGTGATGATGATTTGAGTGTTGGAAGTATTAAACCCTATACCCTGTTCTTAATTTTTATTGAACTGATTTACGGTATAGAAAACAACAAGGCCAATCCATATCCGGCATGGATGATAGATGCCTCTCATAATACCAAAGATCCGCTCGAAGATTTAATGCAATCTATTGAAGCGATTAAAATTGCCTATGCCAAGGCGCTGTTGGTAGATCAAAAAGCATTAGCTAGGGCACAAGAAGAATATGATGTAGTGCTTGCACAGGAATTAATTCAAGATGCTTTTTTGACAGATGTGCGTCCCCTACTTCAAAAATCACGGCTCGAAAAAGGCGGAGCCCTAAATCCACTTGAGCTATATCGACAATTAGGTGTGCGACAACATTTAATCGATACCAGAGGAAGTGGTTCAACAGCTACTGGATTATGACCAAGAGGTGTACCGCTATTTTCGATATAGGTAAGACCAACAAAAAGCTTGTTGTATTTGACCATAACTATCAGCTGCTGCACCATGAAGAAATACAATTGGCTCAAGGACATGACGAAGATGGTTTTGAATGTGAGCAGATCGATTTACTTCAAAATTGGATATTTGAAACGCTAGACCGTCTTCTTTTAGAGCTCAAAATACCCATTACACATCTCAACTTTAGTACTTATGGAGCGAGCTTAATTCACCTTTCTGAAAAAGACGAAGTACTCACTCCTCTTTACAACTATTTAAAAGAAGTCGACGAAGATTATATCGAAAAGTGGTATGAAGAATATGGTGGTGGTCTTGATTTAGACGATTCACTGGGTTCGCCTCGGGCTGGATTTTTAAATTCTGGAATGCAGCTATTATGGCTCTCTAAAACCAAACCCGAACTATTTGACCGCATTCGGTGGAGCCTGCATCTTCCACAATATTTAAGCTTCTTAATTCACGGGGCTAAGCATGCAGAATACACTAGTGTTGGCTGTCATACCGCACTTTGGGATTATAGAAACAACGATTACCATTACTGGGTTAAAAAAGAAAAACTCCTATCTAAGTTTCCTTCTTTAATTAAAGGAAGTACCTGCTTTAAAGTCCAATACAAAAATCATGAATTTCAGGTAGGTGCTGGTATTCATGACTCTTCGGCTTCACTGCTTCCCTACATTCAATATTCAGATGAAAAGTTTATTTTAATGTCGACTGGAACATGGGTGGTGGTGTTTTTTCCTTTTGAAGAGGAGCATCAACAGATTCAACATCCTTTAAAATACCTTCAGGTTGATTCGAATCATACTCAGGCCGTTCGTTTACTCATTGGTAAAGAATACGAATATCAACTCGAAAAAATAGGTCAAAAATTCGAGGTGGAGACTTCTGCTATACATGCGCTTCCTCTTGAAAAAAGTCGTCTTGAACTATCTAAAAAACACAGTTATTTTGAATTCAAATACCTCGACAACGATAAGAATAAACACAAAGTAGAATTGAGTTCTGCTCTGCAGGCCATTCATCAGCTCAACTTTGAATTGTGCGAAAAACTCGTTCAAGCCATGAAAATCGATACGAACTCGAATACGACCATCTACATAGAAGGAGGGTTTACAAAAAATAAGTTCTTCTTAGCAAGTCTTCAAAAACAGCTTCCAAAGGTCAAAATATTCACAGCATCTCAGGCCTTAGGAACAGCACTTGGAGCTGCCTTAGTATTAGACGAAGCTTCAAGAATCAACTTCGATTTTAGAGCGAATTACAAATTGATTGAATATCTTGATAACTGAAAACAACGCCTATGGCCTTCAATAAACAATATCCATCGGTAGAAGATCTCAGGACAAGAGCTCAGCAAAAAATACCTCGTTTTGCGTTTGAATATCTCGATGGTGGATGTAATGAAGATGTCAATTTACATCGAAATACTTCGGATATACGTAAGTTGACCTTGGAACCAAGATATATAAGGCCTTACACCAAAAGCGACCTCAGCACAAGTCTTTTTGGCCATACCTACGATGCTCCCTTTGGAATCGCACCTGTAGGATTACAAGGACTGATGTGGCCAAATTCACCAAAAATACTAGCACAAGCCGCCAAGGAACACAATATTCCCTTCATTTTAAGCACAGTCACTACCCTAGACATCGAAGAGGCCTGCAAGATTACCGATGGAAAAGCTTGGTTTCAACTCTACAATCCCGCAGAAGAGGCCATTCGAAACGATATCATTGATCGAGCTCAACAGGCGGGCTGTGAGGTTTTGGTTCTTTTGTGCGATGTTCCGACTTTCGGATATAGACCTCGTGATTATAAAAATGGTTTAGCCCTTCCTCCCAAAATGAGTATGGCCAACATTTTACAAATTCTTTCTAGACCGCATTGGGCCTTACAAACCCTCAAACACGGTATACCGACATTTGAAACGCTGAGACCTTATCAACCCGAAGGACTCAACCTAAGACAGTTAGGCGCTTTTATGGATAAAACCTTCTCTGGGCGATTAAATGCAGAACGAATTAAACCCATTCGAGATCGGTGGAAAGGCAAACTCGTATTAAAAGGAGTGGCATCGGTCGAAGATACTAAGGCTGCTATCGAACTTGGATTTGATGGTATCATTGTGTCAAATCACGGTGGTAGACAATTAGATGCTGGTGAGTCTTCAATTACAGCATTGAGAAAGATTGTAGAACAGTACAGCAACAAAATAACAATCATGCAAGACAGCGGAATGCGATCTGGTCCTGACATAGCGCGCTGCCTATCAGCTGGGGCAGATTTTACCTTTCTCGGAAGAGCCTTTATGTACAGCGTGGCTGCCTTGGGTAAAAAAGGAGGCGAACACGCCATAGACATGTTTAAAACGCAATTGAGACAGAATCTAGAGCAATTGTGCTGTGAACGCATTAGCGATTTACGATCGCATCTAACCAACTAAGCTAAACATCAAATCATGAGTACAACAACCGAACCAACAGTAAGCGACGGAGAATTTGAACGCGTAGCTGTTCCCGAATCCAAATTAAAAAGCTGGAAGAGTTTTTTAGGCATGTATGCAGGCGAGCACGCCGCCGGAACAGAGTTTGTCATTGGCCCTCTATTTTTGACTACTGGAGTAAGTGCTTTTGACCTTATTATGGGACTCATTGTCGGAAACCTACTTGCTGTTTTAAGTTGGCGATTTTTAACAGCAGAAATTGCAGTAAAATATAGACTTACCCTTTATTATCAATTAGAAAAAATTTGTGGTTTCAAATTGGTTACCCTATACAATCTTGCCAACGGGGTACTGTTTTGTTTTTTAGCAGGAGCAATGATTACTGTCTCGGCAACGGCCGTAGGAATTCCTTTTGATATGCCTATGCCTAAACTCAGCGATACCCTGCCCAATGGTTTAACATGGATCTTAATTGTCTTGAGTATTGGAATACTCATTTCGGTAATCGCTGCCAAAGGATACGACACGGTCTCAAGAGCAGCCAATTATATGGCCCCAATTATCGTACTCGGTTTTTTACTCAGCGGTATTGTGGCCTTACGACAATTGGGCGTTCAAAGTTTTGCTGATTTTTGGGCGATTTGGGGTGAAGGAAGCGAACCCTTCCCCGGGCAAATTAAGTATGGATTTTGGCATGTAGCAATTTGGTCTTGGTTCGCCAATGCGGCGATGCATATCGGAATGTCTGACTTATCGGTTTTTCGTTTTGCTCGAAAAGCTTCTTCAGGATGGACCTCAGCTGCGGGAATGTACATCGGTCATTTTATGGCATGGATAGCGGCAGCACTACTCTACGCGGTTTACATCAAAAGCAGTGAGGCTCAACAATTCCTTCTTCAAGGTGAGGCCCCTCCTGTAGCTCCTGGCCCTTTAGCATATAATGCCTTAGGTGTATTTGGAGTTTTAGTGGTTATCATGGCGGGTTGGACTACAGCAAACCCCACTATTTACAGAGCCGGATTGGCATTCCAAGCCATCTTTAAAAATACTTCTCGATTCAAAATAACTCTTCTTGCAGGTGGTCTAGCTACCCTTGCAGGTATGTTTCCGGCAGTAGCCATGAAACTTTTAGATTTTGTAGCGCTCTACGGATTTATATTAGCGCCAATGGGTGCAATCATTGTCTTTCAACACTTCTTTGGCAACTCATTTAAGATTGTAGAAAATTATGCAGAAATCAAAAAGATTTCAATTAATTGGGCTGTACTTATTTCTTGGGTGTTGGCTGCTGGAGGTTGTTATATTGTCGCCCAGCAATTTGGCATCTTTTTAAGCTTTATGACTTTACCCGCGTGGATCTGTTGTGGATTATTGTTTTTGATACTATCCAAAAAAGCAGCACGAGCGTAACCAAATAAGTGGCATACCCTATTATTGTATCATTTTGATAAATTAAGGCTTAAAAAACCTTGAAACTCTAAAATATCTCTTACATTTAATACGTAATAAAAGAAACAACTATGACTAAACTCAAAACAATATTTGGATTTTTATTTGCATCATTACTATTTATTGGTTGCCAAGAAAATCCAGAAAAGAAAGAAGAACACAATGTAAACTTTGGGGTAATCACTTACTCATTTCGATCTATGCCAGATCAGAGCCCAGAAGCTGTTATCGAATATGTAAAACAAACCGGCTTAACACAAGTTGAACTTATGGGCAATCACGCAGAACCTTTTGCGGGAGCACCGGTCAATCCAATTTGGGGTCATCCCAACAGAGGATTGCTCTATAAACTTTACAGAAATGAAGAATTAACTGATGAAGAGCGCGAAGAAGCAGCACTGTTACAACTAGAAATCGCTGCTTACAATGAAGAGGTTGCACAATGGCGTAAAGATGTAGACTTTGGTAAGTTCGAAGAATTGAAAAATATGTACGCAGAAGCAGGTATTAGTATTTATGCCTTTAAACCCAGTGTTTTTGGAACGGATAACACTGACGATGACATCAGATATGGAATGCGCGCAGCAAAAGCTCTAGGGGCAACACATATCACCTTAGAACATCCGGAAAACGATGAACATACGGCTAGGCTAGGTCGTCTTGCAGAAGAAGAAGGTGTTCTTGTGGGTTACCATGGACACACACAACAAACACCAACTTTTTGGGATGACTCCATGGCCATATCAGATGCGATTCGAATGAACTTAGACATTGGTCATTACGTGGCTGCTGGACATCCAGAACCCTTAAAGATTGTCGAAGAGAAACACGATAAAATTGTTAGTATGCATCTCAAAGACAGGAAAAACAAAGAAAATGGTCAAGACAATATGATGTGGGGAGAGGGTGATACTCCTATTAAAGCTTTATTACAATTGATGAAAGACAAGGGATATGACTTTCCGTTAACCATTGAGTTAGAGTACGAAATTCCTGAAGGCTCAGATGCTGTACAAGAAGTTAAAAGAAGTTATGACTACGCCAAATCTATGCTGAATTAGATATGTAATTTGATACTTTGAAAAAACCGATGCTTTAATTAGGTATCGGTTTTTTTATAATGAAACTCCTCTTTTCCAAGGGATAAAATCAAATTGCTGATGCATATCAGCATTGATCATCTGACGTCCGCTAGCCACTTCAATGATAAATTCCAACAAGAGTTCTCCCATTTCTTGTATGGACTTTTCTCCTCTTATGACCGCTCCTGTATCGAAGTCTATGATATCAGGCATTTTTTTACACAATTCCGTGTTTGACGCTATTTTGAGTACAGGTGTGATTGGATTACCGGTAGGTGTTCCCAATCCTGTGGTAAAAAGTACGAGATTCGCGCCGGAACCCACCATTGCAGTAGTGCTTTCAACGTCATTTCCAGGGGTACATAAAAGATTCAATCCCTTTTTTGATACATATTCGGTGTAATCTAGAACGTCAACTACAGGAGAAGTTCCTCCTTTCTTGGCAGCACCAGCTGATTTTATGGCATCGGTAATAAGACCATCTTTAACGTTTCCTGGTGAAGGATTCATATCAAAACCCGATCCTACATTTTGAGCGCTTTGATTGTAGTTCTGCATCAATGTCAAAAATTTAGATGCAATTTCGTCATTGATACAACGGTCGACTAAGTCTTGTTCTACGCCACATAATTCGGGGAATTCGGCTAAAATACTACTGCCACCTAAAGCAGACAACACATCAGAAACATAGCCTAGCGTTGGGTTTGCTGAAATTCCTGAAAATCCATCAGACCCTCCGCATTCGAGTCCAACGGTTAGTCTAGAAAGTGGAGCTGGAGCTCGTTTTAACTGATTGGCCAATTGAATTTCATTAAAAGATTGCTCGATGACTTGAGTCAACATCTCCTCTGTGGTACCCATTTGTTGTTGTTCATAGATCAGAATGGGCTTTTTCGAATCAGAAGAAAGCGATTCTAAAGCCTCTTTAAATACCTCTATTTGTAAATGTTGACAACCTAAGCTCAAAACCGTTGCTCCGGCAACATTTGGATTATTGACATAACCAGCTAGAAGACGGGCAAGCGACACAGCATCGTTTTTAGTACCACCACATCCTCCTTGATGTGTTATAAAACGCAAATTAATATTATCTATACCTGGAGTGTTTTCTTTATGCTCTTCTTCTGAATTTTCTTTATGAAGAAGATTGCGCAAATATCTGCGGTAAGGATTAGGAGCTTGTGGAAAAAGCTCTTTTTCAAAGGTGTCTTTAAGAATTTCAATATTTCTGTTCTCACAAAAAACCAAAGGAAAAAACAACCAGTTATTTGATGTGCCAACTTGACCATCGGCTCTGTGAAATCCCATGAAATGTCTAGATTTCCAAGATGAAATATCCGGAGCCTTCCAACGCACTGTTTTGTTTTTGCGAATTGTCGATGCCGTTTGATGAGCAACGTTAGATGTCTTTATCAAATCACCAACTTTAATGGACCTTAAAGCTTTGGCGACTATAACACCATACATAACCACTTCTTCACCTACCTCAAGTTGAGCTATACATAGTTTATGCTTTTGAGGGATTGTTTCATTCACAACCACTTTAGAACCATCAATCTGTAGTTCAGTCCCAGCGCTGATTTCAGATAAAGCGACTAACACATTGTCATTTGCGTGTATTTTTAGGAAGGTCGTATTCATTTTGAAAACAAAGTACCTCTAAAGCTATGAATTTAAAAAGAAATGAAAGTGCTTAAAACAACGATAAAACCCACTCTTTGACAATTGACACGCCGTCTAGAAAAAATACGGTAAGCTGATCTGTTATTCCAAAGGATAGCAATAAAAAGGCTCCCACGAGAGAAATGAATTCAATCCACTCAAAAAATGATTTTTCTGTTTTCTTCCTTCTAATATCGTAACGCATATGGGTGCCTATTGTTTCTCCGATGTTTTCAAAAATCTGTTTTTGATTTTTTGACGAATCTTCAAGTTCGGTTTCCTTTTTTTTAGATTCTAAAGATGAGATCGTCTTGGTGTAATTTTCATCTTGCTTGTTCAAAAACAATTGAAATAATGTGCTGACTACTTTTTTGATTAAATAGTAGGTAATCAAAAAAAAGCATAGCACGAAAAACCACATTAATGAATTCGAACACATGTTCGTAAAATAATAAAATGAAATGTACTCTAACTCTTTGAAATGAAAGAAAAATATGCAAGTCCTAGAAATACTGCATTTATCGATGATGTGTTATCAGAAAAAACTGATGTCAAATAATCCTTAGAACAAAAACGGGGTGGAATCAAAATGAGAAACCACCCCTATTGTTAACCAAACAATTTAAGCTCAATGGAATTATTCTAAATGTTGTTGGTTAGGTGTCACTTTGGTATCAAAAAATGAAGCTGACCTCTTTTCTAAACCATTTTCAAATTCGTCAGTATCAACGATACAAAACTCGTTATCTGAAATAGCTATATACCATTTTAGTGGAGTAAAAAAACATGCATAAAGCATATACATTACAAGTGTAGAGACTTGCTTCATTTTATTAGTTTAGTTGCAATTAAAGATAAATAATTTTTGTTTTAAATTCTTACACTTCTTTAAAAATTTAATAAATTCAAATGCTTCTTTTTATAAGTTGCTAATAACCAACTAACTGATGAATAAAATTTTACCTAGATTGCTCCTTATTTTTGGTTTACCTTTTTTTCTACTATCCTGTCAAGCTAAGCCAGAAGAGAAGGGAATCTTTTTGAACTACCGCATCGTACACTTCGATACGCAGCTTGATCAAATGGAGATAGAACTGAGCATTACAAATCATTCAGATCTTTCGATTACATCCTCAGTTTGGGAATTGCATTGGAATCAAATGAAAGGTGAAATTATCCCCTCTAGCCTACCCCAAGGAGTTTCTTTTGAACGAATTAATGGAGATTATTATCGTCTTCAATTTTCTGATGATTACAGCTTAAAATCAGGAGAAACCATAAGACTGAATTGTTTGCAAAGTGGAATAATGGATCGTCTTGCCATGGGACCTGTAGGTGTTTTTATTGTTCATAACGAAAAGGGGTATGACCTTCAAACAAATATCGAATGGAAAGATGCAGAAGGGGTTGAAAACTTAAATTTTATGAATGCAGAAGATCGATACCTTGAGTATCAAAATATTTCTTCGCTTTCAACTGAGGCGCTTAGTTGGGTTGTTCCATATCCTAAAAAAACCTATTTCAACAACACTTATATACAAGCGGAAACTTCAATGTTTTTAAAGTTTGATGAGGAGTTTTCTAAAGATTTAAAAACTATTGAAGCAGGGCTAAGTGAATTAATTGTTCTTTCTGATGAAAGTAAAAGCGGCTTATATCTATCTTATAATGCCAATTTAAAGTCTGAAGCATACACTTTAGAAATCAAGCCTGAAGGCATCTATATTTCTGCTTCTAATCTTAAAGGGGTGTTCTACGCCTCTCAAAGTTTAAGACAACTCTTTGCTACGGCTATCTTAGAAGGTAATGGATGGCCTGTACTGCGCATTGAAGACGAGCCTCGGTTTGGATATCGAGGATTCTTATTGGATATCTCACGTAATTTTTACGACAAAGAAGAAATCCTGAAAATTTTAGATCTCATGGGGCTGTATAAACTGAACACCCTTGATTTTAGACTAACTGATGACGAAGGATGGAGATTGGAAATTCCAGATTTACCAGAATTGACCAGTGTAGGGGCGAAAAGATCTTATTCTGCAATCGAAAACAAAAGCCTTTTACCGATGTACGGTTCAGGTGCAGCAGGAAGCCCAACATCAAATGGTTATTTATCCCGAGAAGATTTTGTGGAAATATTGAAATACGCCAAAAAGAAACAAATCGACATTATGCCTCAAATTAGCTTTCCTTCTCATGCTCGAGCAGCCATAATTGCAATGGAAGCGCGTTATGATAAATACATGGCCTTAAATCAGCCTGAGAAAGCCCTTGAATATAGACTGCGAGATGGTAACGATCAAAGTAAGTATGTATCGGCTCAACGCTACTCGGATAATGTGATTTGCATTTGTAATGAAAGCGCTTATACCTTTTTTGAAAAAGTCTATACCGAACTTCAAAAGATGTACGAAGATGCCGACTCGAGCTTAGTGCGTTTTAGTATTGGAGCAGATGAACTGCCTTATGGCGTATGGACCGCCTCAGACGATTGTTCGGCTTTTTTAGACAATAACAACTCGAATGTTTCTAATCTAGAAGAACTTTATGTCTACAATCTTAAGCGCTTGAAACAACTTTTTGATAAAGACCAGGTGGAACTCGCAGGATGGGAAGATATTCTTTTAGACCATTCTGAAAAAAGCCAGGGCGAGACGACTATTCGCAAAGAAACGTTTAATTATGAATTGATTCCCTATGTATGGAATAATACTTGGGGAGAAGGCCGCGAGGACATGATTTACAAGTTTGCCAATATGGGCTTTAAAACTGTGATGAGTAATTCCTCAGCCTTTTATTTTGATATGAGCGATGACAGGGATATGGACAACCACGGTCTAAACTGGTCAGGCTTTGTGAATTATTTCGACACCTGGGGTACCAACCCTACAGATGTGTTTGGAAATTCCTTTTTAAATCAAAAACACCAAATCAGTGCTCAATACAAGAACAATACCGTCACCCTTGAAAAAGATAAGGCTTCAAACTTGACAGGTATTCAAAGTCAATTGTGGACTGAAACCGCACGTTCACAAGAAATTTTAGAAGAATTACTCATGCCGAATCTAGCTGTTTTTGCCCAAAGAGCATGGACTCCTGAAGAATCATGGATGAGAGAAAAAGACACCCAAAAGCAACAATCTCAAATGTTCACGGCGTGGAATCATTTTGTAAATACCATTGGCCAGCGCAGCTTACCTATCTTGCCAATACTTGATATTGATGTGGTATATCATTTACCAAAACCTGGAGCTATAATCACAAATGACAGTTTAACTGTCAAAGGATTATTTCCAGGAATGCAAGTGAAATACACCACAGATGGAAGCATTCCAACAGCCTCAGCTGAGATCTACACCAAACCCATTTTGATTCCAAAAGGCAGCCTTGTTCAAATGAACAGCTTTTCAACGACTGGGCGTAGCGGTAAAATAATTTCAATTCAAAACTAGAAAGCATGACAACAACCAACCAACGACTATTAGCTTTAGACATTCTTAGAGGATTAACTATTATTTTTATGATTATCGTAAATGACCCAGGTTCATGGAGTCATGTCTATGCTCCCCTGCTCCACGCGGATTGGAATGGTCTTACTCCAACAGATTACATCTTCCCTACCTTTTTATTCATTATGGGAACTTCTATAGTCTTATCATTAAGCAAACGATCAGCACAATCCTCTAAAACCGATTTGCTCAAAAAGGTGGTCTGGAGAGCAGTTAAGATTTATTTAGTCGGACTGTTTTTATGGCTGTGGCCTGACTTTGATTTTGGCGAAATCCGTTGGACGGGAGTATTACAGCGTATCTCAGTGGTCTACTTACTTTGTGCACTTTGTTATTTATACCTCTCGAAAAAACAACAAATAATCCTGGCTGTTGCGGTGCTTACCGCTTATCTCATTATTATGTGTTATGTTCCAGTTCCTGGAATAGGTATGCCAGACTTAAGTGTTCCTGAAAAAAACTGGGCACATTATATTGACAACCTTTACCTTCCTGGATATTTATGGCAAGAAACATGGGATCCTGAAGGTATTCTTAGCACATTTCCGGCTATGGTTACTGGACTCTTTGGAATGTTTGCTGCATATTTACTTCAGAGAACCTCAGATGTAGTAAAACAAATGAACAGTCTATTCATTTTCGCCACCGTATTACTCGTACTCGGAGATTTAACCAAATATATTTTCCCGCTTAACAAAGCCTTGTGGAGTACCTCATTTACGCTTGTTTTAGGAGGGATTTCAAGTATTGCGCTTGCGAGTTGTATCTACCTCTGCGACTACAAAAATTATGGACATCGATTCAAAATGGCACACGCTTTTGGGGTTAACTCTATATTCGCCTATACGCTAGCAGGAATGTGTACCTTATTCTTCTACAGCAGTTCTCTTTGGGGCATCTCACTAAGTGCCACTTTTGTAGAATTCGCCTTGAGTAACGGTCTTTCGGCAAAGCTGTTCTCCTTTCTTTATGCGCTCTTTTACGTGGTTGTTATTTGGATTCCTGTCAACATCTTATCTAAACGAAAAATTTACATCAAGCTTTAAATGGAATTCGAATACAAACAAAAGGTCACGGAACTCTTTGATCAATTGGTACAAATCAATGAGGATTCCTTAAAAATAGCCATTGATTTATTCGCTGAGGCCATTGTCGAGGACCATATGATTCACACCTTCGGTACGGGACATTCGCACATGATAGGTTTGGAATTATTCGTTAGAGCCGGAGGTCTAGCCAATGTCAATGCCATATTAGATTCTACGGTAATGACCGCAGAAGGCGCTCGAAGAAGTGCAGAAATAGAACGAATAAGTGGATTTTCAAAAGTGATATGGGACCAACATAAAATCCAGAAATCAGATGTCTTTTTGGTCATCTCAAATTCTGGCCGAAATGCTATGCCCATTGAAATGGCAGAATTGGCCAAAGCGAATGGAAATAAAGTCATTGCCATTACCTCTGTAGCACAATCGAAAAAATATCCCACTAGAAACAGTAAACATCGAAAACTTTACGAAATAGCTGACGTAGTATTGGACAATGCTGTTCCACCTGGTGATGGTTTATTGCAGATTGGAAATGAATTGACTGGAGCCGCCTCAACTCTTTCTGGATGTTTCTTGGTGAATTTGGTAGCCACAGAAGCCTTGAAAATCGCCGTTGAAAAAGGAGCAAAACCTGGAATCTATTTCAGCCAAAACATCGACGGGGTAGATAATGAGACGCTATACAAACGCTATGAATCTCGAGTCAAACACCTGTAGCGAGATGGTTTAAAGCGAATAAATCAATCGAACAGTGATAAATCTGGGCTGAATAAAGGTCTCAGAAGAAAGTACCGAAAGGTTGTTGGCGCTATTTCGTACTTGTGCATCTATATTGAGTATGTTCGAAGCACGTACTTCGTATTCCCATTTTGCATCTCTATCTTTTCGGTAAGACATAGAGGCATTCCAATTCTGAAAAGACTGGGTATTACCTTCACTTTTTTGCGTGGTATAACTGTAATCTGAACGAAGTGTGATTTTCTTTTTGATGTATGCATCAAAATTTACTGAAGGTGCTGTTCGAACAAAGGTAGTTTTACGACTTCCCTGATCGTTTTCAATTAGACTATAACGATAGCGTAAACTGATATTCGGGGCAACCTTAAAATTCGTTCGAATTCCTGGAGTATAGGTTTGTGTAAATCCTTTATTGAGCGATTGACGATCTTGTATGAATTGATTGATTTTACTGTAATTCCAGCTCGCATTTAAGCTGGTTCGCACCTTACCGAATGTTTTTTGAATCCTCCCAAAGAGATTGAAGTTTTCATCAGCAAAGTTTGAATTGAAAAATGTAGAAGTTCGAATGACATTGTCAAAAGAGGTCAGCCCACGAATTTGATCTGTATTATTCGAATAAGCTGCTCTTGCAAATACATTGGTATAATTAAATAAGTTGAAACTGCTGTAGAGCAAACTCATATTATGCGATAAAGCGTTTTGTAATTCTGGAGCACCAAACTGAATGGCATTGTAGGAGTTTAACACCACCGCTCGAGCAATTCGAGTGACATCTGTAAATTGAGCGCGCAGATTGTAGTTTAAAGTCAAAGACTCCCCTTTTTTGAATTGAATTCGGGTTTCGAAATCAGGTAATAGTTTGGTAAACTTTTGAGTGTTTTCAACACCGAGCTGCGTATTTGAATTACTGTACGAATGAACAGATATACCTGGGGTAAAGGTGAATTTACCCGTCCTAAATCTCCAGTGGAGGGCCAAATACAAATCGCTAAAGTTGTAGTCTACATCATTACTAGATAGACCATCATTGAAATTTGGAGTCAGCAGCTCGGTCAATCCTCCATTGAGAATTTCAAACAGTGAGGAGTTGAAATTTTGTCTACTGACGATGGTTCCCAAGGTAAAATTTAAATTACTTCTTGGGCTTAAAATATGGTAATAGTCTAATTTGGCATCTAATTGATTCGATTTCACTCTTCGGCTTTGACCAATATCGTAAAACAAGGAGGCGTTTGACAGTCCTAATGCAGCTGCAGTAGAATCATATGCATCTTCTAAATCATCTGGATTATTTTCAAGAACCGCATTGTAAAAAGGATCCTCGTCTTGCAACAAATGTTGTGCTTCTAAGGCAAAGATATTGTTCTCATCTAAGGTAAAATAATAATTCAAATTTTGATTGATACTATAGGGCGTTGCTTCTTCTAATTGGTCAGTACTGCCTATAACTGATGAATTCACTAATTGCTGCTGGCTATCATTTGAGTTTCTTGCCAAGACATCATAATCAATTTGATGATTAAAATTAGGCTTGTAGGATGCGCTCAATTTTAAAAGTCCTTGTTTTGATCGTTCATTACCCAATTGATTAGTGGTTTCATCAGGGATATTGAGCTCTGCATTCGTATAGCGTACGAAACTAATTTCTTGAGAGTTGATCTGACTGTAATTGTAAATCAAAAATCCACTGAGGTCAAGGTTTTTAGAGGGTGCATAACTAAAATTAGCCGATGCTAATTTATTTTCTATGCGCTGCGCATTAGATTGATTGGTTAAGAAATTAAGACTGTTATCTCCTAAGTTGATGTTGGTTCCACTACGTTGACTCGGGCGTCTAAATCCACCGCCAAAACCTCGAATGTCTCTTCGGGTTAAAGCGACTTCTCCAATATTATTCAAATCTCCAATGAAATTTAGACTGTATTTTGGATTGTAGTAAAAAAGCTTGGGTTGGCCGATATACAGCGACTCTGTTGGAGCTGAACCTCCACCTCCTGTGATATCTCCAAACCAAAAACTTTCTTTACCCTCTTTGAGCTTGACATTAATGGCTACATTGTCTTGGTTGTTTCTAACACTGCTCAACTGCCCTACTTCAGCGTAATTTCGTAAAATTTGAATTTTATCTACTGCACTAGAAGGGATGTTCTTTGTGGCCACTTTCGTATCTCCGTCAAAGAAATCTTTACCGTTTACCATGAGTTTATTGACTACCTTTCCTTCGACTTCGATTTGACCATCTTCATTGATCTCAACTCCGGGCAGTTTTTCGACGATATCTTCAAGCTTGCGTTCAGAACCGTTTTGAAAAGAATCTGCATCATACACAAGAGTATCGCCTCGTACGGCAACAGGCATTTTTACAACGAGTTCAACTTCGTCAAGAGCAAAAGCAGGGTAAAGCGTATAATCCTTTTGTATGTCTTGATCTGTGGTACTGAGCTCTTCTTCGGCTGTTTCTAAACCGATATAGCTGACTTGTATTTTATAGGTTCTATTGTTTTTAAGTTTTAATTCAAAAGTTCCTTGGGCATTGGTTATAGCGAAGGTCTCAAGACTATTGCTCTGTTTATCAATAGCCACTAAACTCGCCGATTCAAGTGGGGTTTGTAGGCTGTCTAGCACACGACCTTGAAACTTCAATTGCGCCTGCAATGACGCAGTAAAACTAAAAGCGGCAAACAGCAGTATAAAATGATTAAGCGTATTTCTCATTCGAAACGATTAGTCGTTCATACGTCTACCTCGATTGTCACGCATTTCAATCATTTTCATTTGAATGGTCTTTCTGTAATCGATTTTATTAATTTCTTTTCCTTTGGATGGAGCTTCTATTTCAACGATCTCTTTGGGGTTCAATACGATCTGAGAACAAAGCATTACGGTATTTCCTGCACTGACTTCAAGTATTAAACCTGGAAGCCCCCAATATTCAGCTGGCCCCTGTTTGATTGGAATCTGAAGGGTATACCAGGCCTCAACTTCAGTCATTGCCTCATCACCCTCTTCGCTTCGGTTCAAATCACCCCAGGAAAAATCATACCAAGCAAGTTCTGATGCCGGCACCATAGCAGTCGCCTTAAAACACATATACTCGCCTATTTGTTTCGCCTCAGTACCCATTTTCCAATCGATTTCTTGTAATTTGTCTTTCACCAAAAAGCGCTTTCCATAGAATTCTTGGGTCTGTACCAATTGATTGGATTCGACGTTTTTGTACTGTTTACCTCTGGCAAAATTACTTCCCCAAGAATCAGTCGCTCCAGATATAGCATCTACGCGTTCTTCTTCTTCAAAAATGGATTCGTTGCTGTTAAAACTCAAAATATAGGTTTTCTCTAATCTGTTTTTGAGTCGGGCTTGCATTTGTTTTTTTTGAGCCTCACTCATTCGAGCTGCCCAGTTCCCCAAATCGAGTTTTGACTTCGAGAAATAGTAAGCCTTACCTTGAACTTCTACAGAGGTTGAATTTTCACTTGAACTAAATAAAGAGAATCCCAATGCGGTCATCAGGAATAATGCACGAATCCACATAGCAGTATTTTTTTTGTTTAACAAATATAGTAATTAATTAAACATTGTTTTATCTTTATTTTGACAGTTCATCACAAATCACAAAATTGTATTCGAAATTATAGTCTAAGCTTATATAGGGTCTAGCCTTTTGGATACCTAAATATAAAACAGCGTATTTAGATTAAATGACGTCTAATATCTCAATGGTAGGAGTCGTACCAAAAGCTTCAACAAAACTATTGCTGAAGGTTTCGTGTTTTGGTTTATTTCTGTAAATTGAAGAGATAACTAACTAATACACTGATGCGCCCTCTTAAATTACTTATTACGGGATTTTTATTTCTCGGATTTCACCTGGTCTTCGCTCAGAAGGAATCGTACCGGCTGGAATTACCTGGCACAACTCAGGCCCTAGAAATGGTTTTTTTAGAAGGTGGTGATTTTAAAATTGGCAGCCCATCATCTGAAAAAGGGCATCAGCAAGATGAATCTCCTCAAGCTATTATTGAAGTAGCATCCTTTTGGATGGCTAGTACAGAGACTACCTGGAATTTATACCAGCATTTCGTAGACCGCGATGTAGATGGGCGCGCGATCCAAAAAAAAGACCAAGACTTAGTCGATTTAGATATTGATGCTATAAGCGGGGCAACTACTCCTTATGTCGATATGAGTTTTGGAATGGGAACTGATGATTATCCGGCCATTGGTATGACCCAAAAAGCAGCAGTGCAATTTTGTAAATGGCTCTCTGCGCTTACAGGTAACTTTTACCGCCTACCCACTGAGGCAGAATGGGAATACGCCTGCCGTGCTGGATCCCAAACAGCATACAGCCATGGAAATTATGCTACAGATTTAGAATTGTATGCCTGGTTTGAAGCTAACAGCAATGGCAAGTATCACAAAGTAGGACAAAAAAAGCCCAATGCATGGGGCTTGTTCGACATGCACGGTAATGTTGCAGAGTGGACTTTAGATCAATATGATGTTGAAGCCTACAAAAAATTATCTAAAACAAAGTGGAATAAACCACTTAAGACCTATCCAAAATCTGTTCGCGGTGGATCGTGGATAGACAGCGCTGAAAAACTGAGAGCGGCAGCGAGGAGAGGCTCTGATCCGCAATGGAAAATGAGAGACCCTCAAATACCTAAAAGTGAATGGTGGCATACGGATGCACCCTTCGTTGGATTTCGCATTGTGAGACCTTATCAAACCCCTTCTAAAAAAGAACAAGAACTATACTGGACGACTAAATAATAACTTATGAAAAAATCAATTCTCCAAAACGATAGAAGAACTTTTATCAAGCAGACCACTCTGGCTACTACCGGAATCTTATCAGCTGCAGTTCCCGTGAAATCTTTCGCCAATGTCTTAGACAACAAAAAACTCAAACTAGCTTTAGTCGGTTGCGGCGGCAGAGGCTCAGGAGCGGCTGTTCAAGCTCTGACCGCAGACGATCAGGTCGAACTTGTAGCTATGGCAGATGTATTTCAAGATCGCCTCGATTCAAGTCTCAAAGCCATAACCGACCACTTTGACGGCAAGAAAAAAATCAAGGTAAAAGACAAAAATAAATTTGTGGGCTTTGATGCTTATAAAAAAGCTATTGATGAAGCCGATGTGGTTATCCTTACAACACCTCCAGGATTTAGACCTTATCACTTTGAATATGCCATTAACAATGACAAACACGTCTTTATGGAAAAACCTGTGGCTACCGATCCTGTGGGTATTCGCAAGGTTTTAGATATGGCCCGAATTGCCAAAGAAAAACGATTAAATGTTGTAGTTGGCCTGCAGCGTCATTACCAAAAGAAATACACCACACTGTACAATCGCGTAGCTCAAGGAGACATAGGAAAAATTACCTCTGGACAAGTCTATTGGAACGATGGAGGCGTTTGGGTAAAACAACGTGAAGCTGGTCAGAGTGAATTAGAATATCAAATGCGCAACTGGTATTATTTCAATTGGATTTGTGGAGACCACATATTAGAGCAACATATTCACAATATCGATGTGGCCAATTGGTTTATAGGTGCCTATCCGACAAGTGCACAAGGAATGGGAGGTCGTCAAACCCGCACAGGAATAGAGTACGGCGAAATCTTCGACCATCACTATGTTCAATTCAATTATGCTAACGGGGCTGTGATTTCATCTCAGTGTAGACACCAAAAAGGTTGTGACTCAAGAGTAGATGAAGTATTTCAAGGAACGGCAGGAAGCGTTGAATTAGGCAGCGGACTACTCAAGGATCTCGATGGAAAAGAGCTTTACAAATACCCGTATAAATGGGGTCAAGAAGCCAATCCATATCAAGTAGAGCATGACGAATTATTTAAATCCATCCGAAATAATGGGGTCATCAGTGATGCCGAAAATGGTGCAAAAAGTACCCTAACGGCTATTATGGGACGTATGGCTACCTATTCAGGAAAAACAATCAGCTGGGATGAGGCCTTAAATTCGGATCATCATTTGATGCCAGCCCAGGTAGATTGGAATACCACTCCACCAAGCCTTCCGGATGAGAACGGACACTACACAATTCCAACACCTGGAGTAACTAAATTTTAAATCCTATGAACAGAAGAAAATTCAACACGCTTGCAGGTTTATCAACTTTGGGAATGATGAGCGCTAGGGCGAATTACACTCCATTAAATACTCCATATCAGTTCAATTTAAATTATGCTCCTCATCTAGGGATGTTCAAGGCGCATGCAGGAGACGACCCTATTGATCAATTGCATTTTATGGCCGATCAAGGCTTTAAGTCATTTGAAGATAATGAGATGAGAAATCGTCCTGTAGCTCTTCAAGAAAAAATAGCCAAAACCATGCGTGATCGCGACATTAAAATGGGAGTTTTTGTCGCTCATAATATTGCCTGGAACAGACCAAATTTAGCCTCAGGAGATAAAGATGAACGCGCTGCCTTTTTATCGGAAATTAAAGCCAGTATAGAGGTTGCCAAACGCGTAAATGCAAAATGGATGACTGTAGTTCCTGGCCTAAAAGATTTTAGAAAAAATATCGAGTATCAAACTGTAAATGTAATAGACACCCTCAAAAAGGCCTGTGAAATATTAGAACCACACAATTTAGTAATGGTCTTAGAACCCCTTAATTTTAGAAATCACCCCGGCTTATTCTTAAGTGAAAGTCCACAAGCGAACAGCATATGCAAGGCTGTAGGATCAGCTTCTTGTAAAATTTTGTTTGACGTCTATCACCAACAAATTCAAGAAGGTAACCTCATACCCAACATAGAAGATTGTTGGGACGAAATCGCTTATTTTCAAATTGGAGACAATCCAGGCCGCAAAGAGCCTTATTCAGGAGAAATCAACTATAAAAATGTATTCAAATACATCTATAACAGAGGATTTGAAGGTATTCTAGGTATGGAGCACGGGAATTCTGTAACAGGTAAAGAAGGCGAATTAAAAGTGATTAAAGCCTATCAAATGGCCGATGATTTTATTTAAGGCAGACTCACGCGCTTTCCTGTTGATTTATGTGTAGGCATTTGGGCATCCACTTCGATTAAATAAGTTCGCAAATCTTGTGCGAGTTCTTTGGCTACTGAAGGATGTTGCGCATAGAGGTTATTTTTCTCGCCAATATCTTCGCGTATATTGAAGAGTTCATAGGTCTCAGTTAGGTGATAGTAGATGAGCTTAAAATCTCCTTTTCGAATGGCACTGAAGGCTCCAATACCTGGTCCAGAAGGCCCCCACTCATTGGGATAATGCCAGTACAAGGGGCGATCTTTAGTGGTATAAGTGACTTGTGAATCAAATAACGAAACAAAGCTCTGTCCATCGACTTTTTGTACCGTTTTTGGGTTATTGATTCCCGCTATTTCAAGTATACTCGGATAGAAGTCTTCAATGATTAAATAATTATCGTTTACAGTGTTGGGCTTTATTCGACCCGGCCATTTAACCAGCATTGGTTCTCGTATTCCTCCCTCATAAATAGATCCTTTCCCACTAGAGAGTGGTCTGTTGTGCGTGTGAGCAGTTTCCCCTCGTGCGACGGCGCTGAGCCCTCCGTTATCAGACATAAATAAAATTGCCGTATTCTGCTCTAAATTATGTTCTGCTAAATAATCCATAATATCCCCTAGACTTTTATCCATGGCCTCTACCATTGAAGCGTACCTCGCTTCTATACTGTCCAATCCCTGATCAATATACTTTTGAAAATAACGCCCGTCACTCATAATAGGCGTGTGAACGGCGTAGTGCGATAAGTATAAAAAGAAGGGGGCTTTTGTATTTGAAATGGAATCAATGGTACTTATAGCCTCAAGGGTTAAAGCTTCAGTCAGATTGGTATTGCTGTCATGATAATCTTCAAGACCCGGTACGGCCCATACACTGCGATTGGGCTGATTGTTTCCGTAAGCATCTTCACCATAATAACTTCCTGGAGCCCCAGCGGCATGTCCGGCAATATTAATATCAAAACCAAGATTTAACGGATTTTCTCCTGGTGTTCCAATGGCACCAAAATGAGCCTTACCTATATGAACTGTTGTATATCCATTATCTTGGAGTACTTGTGGTAATGGTGTTGCGTGCACAGCATTCGAATCACCTGCGATGGCACTCATTCCATTGACCCTCCAATTTGGAAATTCAAGAGAGGGGTGATTGACTTCCATAGGTTGAATTTTGTCCTTGTGTAAGGTCCAATTGGTCACTCTATGTCGAGCAGCATTCATTCCTGTTAATAAACTCACTCTAGTCGGAGAGCAGACGGGTGTGGCGTAGGCCTGTGTAAACTTCATGCCCTCTGCAGCTAAACGTTCCATATTAGGTGTATGATAAAGTCTGTTTAATTCTGTAGTCTCTTTCCAAAAAGGCACAGAAGTGTCTTGCCAGCCCATATCATCTATAAAAAAGAGCACAATATTTGGAGCTGATTGGGTTGAAGCCTCTTGTTTAGTTGTACAAGCACTTAATGACAATAAAAGTGCGAATGCACTAATTGCAATGTGGTTTCTATACGTTTTAATATCAGCCATTACCGCTTTTACTTTGAAGCTACGGTTTCTAAAATTTTCTCGCAAATAACACTAAAGGCGAACTCCTTAAAAATATCGAACTCATCATAGTCAACATCCAGCTCAACGTTAAGTTGATAATACAGTGCTTGGGAGAAGTTCAAAAAGCCAATCCAAGTGAGCACATTGGGCTCTGCCCAGTTACTGGAATCAATAAGCGAACTAAACACCCAACCTGCAGTCTGCTCTTCCTGGGATATTTTTTGTTTTTCAGCATTGATAATAAAAGACTTTTGATGGTCTAAAAACTCCTGCAGATCATCTGAATATCTAAAGTGATACCAGCTAAATTTGGCATTCTGCTGTTCAAAAATTTGATCTTGTATCTGCCAGAGTTGAGCCTCTTTATAACTGATTTCAATTGGCAGCTTTCGAATAGGTGGTTCTCGGTCTTCGAGCGCTGTTTGCCACCAAGTTTCAACTTTGGTGTAAGACTCCAGATTTTTGTGTACCATGACGTATTGATACCAGTTGCCCTGATCATCTAAATTAGGTTTGCCAGAAATCGTTCCCTGTGGAAATCGAAATTTCTCTAGTCCCCAATAAATAATAGAATCGGAGTCGACCAAGTTTTGAGCTCTAACTTGAGCACGTTCTCTTGCGAGTTCTTCAAATTGCATTTGATCTTCTGCCTCCACGTAAAGCATTCTATACGAAACAATTTGAGCCTGTACAGTATAACTCAACAAGGAACACATCAAAATCAAAAATGCTTTCATCTAAATTGAATTTGCAAGATTTACATCCTACTCATTAATTTGGTCCAGTGCTTGGTATACGGCCACTTTCAGATCTTCTCTCAACTTCCATGGAGAGCTCATAAGTTGAATCATCGAAACTACAGAGACGTTTTCTACAGGATCAATCCAAAAAACAGTTCCTGCTGCACCTCCCCAATTGTATTCGCCCTCACTTCCAATAATGGAGTTGTTCACGCTGTTGGTCACAAGACCAAAACCAAGACCAAAGCCAAAGCCATTATTGCTGGCCTCATCCAAAGGATTCTCTCCTGCTCCACCCTTTTGTTCGATGCTACCACTGAGGTGGTTTCGAATCATATACTGCAAGGTTTTTGGCCCTAAAATTCGATTTCCATTAAGACTTCCTCCGTTTTGCAAGGCTTCCATGAATAGCATATAATCCATGGCGGTAGAGACTAATCCACCTCCTCCAGAAAACATAGAAACGTCTTCGTAATTGCTCATTGCATTGTACTTTTCTTTGGTTTCTTGAACTGTTTTCAAGCTCTTTTCACCGTAATCGTAATAGTGATTTGGTAAAAAACGTTTCATTTTTTTCTTTGGAACTTCAAAAAAGGTATCCACCATTCCAAGAGGTTCAAAAATATAGGTCTGTAAATATTCGTCTAAACCCATACCAGAAAGACGTTCTACAATCACTCCCGTCAAATCTACAGCGATGGAATAATGCCAGCGCTCTCCTGGTTTATAGTGAAGAGGCAAGGCGGCAACGCGTTTGATAAAATCATCTGAATCTTTAGATTTCCAAAGTTCTGCCTTATTGTACGCTTGATCTACTTTACTGTTTGAAAATCCATAACTAAATCCAGCGGTATGTGTCAAAAGTTGCTGCATGCTAATTGGCTCCTGGTTTGGAGTAAGATTTCCTTCTTCATCCATCACGCTTAATTCAGCCAATTCAGGTAGAAACTTAGAAATAGGATCGTTTAGATGAAACATTCCCTTTTCATAGAGCTGCATCGCTGCCACAGCTACAATGGGCTTTGTCATGGAGTAAATGCGAAATAAATCGTCGATTTTCAGTGTTTTTGAATCATCAACTCCTCTTTCACCAAAAGCCTTGGCGTATATAATTTTACCGTTACGAGACACCATGGTGGCGATTCCAGCTACCTTTTCATCCTCCAAATAAGATTTAGAAACTTCGCTGATGCGCTCCAAGCGCTCTGCGGACACCCCTTCTTGTTGAGGGTCGACCTGAGCCAATTGTGCGAAAGAAAATGCTGTGGTCAATAGACCGAGTAAAACAAATGATTTTTTCATGATTATGGATTTAATTGTTTATAGACCTCATTTTCAAATGAGGTAAAAAGATTATAGGCCTGCATATCATTGAATGGAAGTATTTGCGTCATATAGACCAGCGCAAATTCATTTTCAAAGTCAATGGTAAAATAAGTATTAAAAAAGCCAGCCCAATAGGCCGTTCCTTTTGGACGGATTTTTGAATTTTGTTCATGTGCCCAAGCTAGTGTCCAATTGTCATAACTGTCAAAAAAGACATCCTTATCACCTCTTGGCATAAGATCGACATTACCCACAGGAACATAGCGGTGAATTTGATTAAAGTCATTGAGCTGTATACTATTGAGTAAGTCAAAAGTCTCTTCTTTGAGAATTTGACCTCCTTGATAGGCTCCTTTATTGAGCATACAATTCAAGAATAAGGCGTAGTCTTTAGGTGAACTAAACAAGCCACCCCCAGCATTGTAAGCAGTTGTTACATTAGGTTTGGTATACTCGTTTTGAACGAGCTCACCGCTAGAAGCATCTCTATTTGAAGAGCCTACGATTAAAGACTGTAAGTCTTCGGGAACATTAAACCAAGTGCTGTTCATTTGAAGTGGGCCCGTAATATGCGTTCTAAAGTATTCTTCTAAGCTTGTATTTGAAATTTTCTCGACGAGTCGACCTACCCAATCTGTATTGGTTCCGTACATGTATGAAGTACCTGCTTCGAACAGTCGGGGTTGATAGTTATTTTCATAATTTAACTCTTGTTTTAGCGATGCCCAATTGGCGAGTTGTTCGCTTGTAAACCAATAACCAAAACCGGCCGTATGAGTCAATAAATGTCTTAAAGTAATAGAGGTTTCAGCTTTAACCAACTCATTCTCTGCATTGAGAATAGGTATAGCAGCCATTTCTGGTAAATAATCATCTAAGGGTTCGTCTAAACTAATCAATCCTTGTTCTACGAGCTGTAGCGCGGCAACAGAGGCTATAGCCTTGGTCATTGAAGCGATGCGAAATATGTGCTCCTCTGAAATGGTGTCATTTCGATCCCATCGAGAAGGTCCATGGGCATAAAACTCCATCTCACCCGTTTTATCTACTTTGCCCATTACCACTGCTGGAACATCCGAATCGTTTATAATTTCATTCAATGCGATGCCTTGCTGTTTTGCGCATGAGAGGAAGATCATTAGCAGGAGTGATACGGCTATTTTTGAGATTTGTTTCATGGTCTAAAAGTTGTTGTCTTGTTTTATTTTATTTTAAAAGTTAATACTTTTCTATGTATAACGTTAAAGTTCAAGACATTATTACTCTTTTGTTGACCTAATAATCACTCTAGAATCTGCATTTTCAATTATTTTTTCCTTGGAAAAATAAATCGGGAAAAAAGAATCCTCGGCCCATGATTCATAGAGATTTTTATAGAAAGGGCTTTCAGGATCTCCTGATTGGCCTGGACTATTTGTGGCCACCGAAGTATCCCAATCTGAGGTATCTACAATAATTCTAAAAGTAGCGCCGCTGCTTTGATTTAAGTTATTTCCCGTTGATCCTGGGGTGTATGAGTTTCCTCCACGAGGCAGGGCGGGCAAATTCAAAAGATCTGCGTAGGGCGTTTTGACAAGCTTACCCAATGCATGAGTGATACTGATGTGCTTGTTCTTTGCTTGACCATAAGTCCAGTTTGAGGGTTCTTCACCTAAGCGTTCTTCTAATTTTTTTATCGCTCTTTTGAAGGCCAATTTTATCCATTGATCTCGCTTTTTAGTTGCCTGCTTTTCAAAAACCATAGATGGGTTTTCGACCCATTGGATAATTCTCGCTAATTGTATGAATGGTATATAGGGCTTAGCGGCTTTGGGTATGAATTGTTCTGCAGCCGTATGCCTAAGCTCATTTTCGAATGAAACGTATATCGCTGCTTGAATCGAATTGGGTGAGAGTTCATTATTCCATCCTTCTAAAAGTCCGAGCATACGGGCTTCTTTTTTGGCAAGAGCTGTATTTTTAAGAAAAGGCAATAGTTTTTGGGCAGGAAGCGAATAATAATCAGTTTGCAGCGCCATCATTTCTGACATACTAAAGTTCTTATTATCATTTAAGACCTTGTCAATTCGATCGCCACGGTAGGGATCAGACCAAGAATATCCTATCGCATTGTAATGTGGATAGTTCTCAGGAGTAACATTTTGATTGGCTGTTGCAATAAAGCCAGAGGAAGGATTATATGCACTTGGTTTTTCAATTATGGGTAAATATCCATTCCATTCAAAACTCCCATCTCCTTTGACCGGAACCATTCCACTAAAGTGCTCTCGCACAGGAGCAATTCCCACAGCTTGCCATCCAATATTTCCATCCTTGTCGGCCCAAATCATGTTTTCTCCCGGAATATGAGAATAATGACAAGCCATTTTGAACTCAGCCCAATCTTTTGACTGATTCATTCGCAGAGATGCCAAATAGGGAGCACCTCCAACTTCAAGCCATGCCGAACGCACAGCATATGCTTTGTGATGTTTGGTGTCAATATAGGTGACTGGCCCGTGACGGCTGTATTTCAGTTCTACCATACGGTCTTCTTCTCCCTTGACCGAAATAGTGTCTTTGATGATTACAAAGTCTTCCCAATCTTCTTGATACTTATACCTATTAGGGTTTTCAGGGTCGATATCATAGACGTATAAGTCTTCTCCGTCTGTTCTGAATACCGTTAATCCCCAAGCACCGTATTCATTGTGCCCAATAGAAATTCCTGGAATTTCAGGTTCACCTCCACCGATAACATTCCATCCTGGGGCCACTAAATGCGCCATATATCGAAGTGAGGGTGTAGCAACGGTTCGGTGAGGATCATTAGCCATAAGCGTTCCTCCTGAAGCTGTTTTACTTCCGTCCAATACCCAATTATTACTGCCAATTGAATAGGGATCTTCAAGTGCCTTACTCTCATTTAAGGCTAATTGCACAGGAGCTTCAATTCTGTATACTGGATCGATGTCTTCTGCTAAAAACGTAAGGGGTCTTCTAAAAGCATTGTATAGCTCTAAAATAGGAGCTTCTAACATTTCAAGGGTTAAATTATCCGGAAGAGTTAAATCGGGATCTTTGGGATGAAAGTAAGACAGTTCTTTTACCTTTTGAGCCCCCACGGCTGCTACAGCTCTGGCCGTTTGTAATTCTTGGCCAATATTTCCTAGTAAGCCCTGATGCCTTGAAATCACAATTTCAGGTGTCCACTTTTGAGGAAGAATATTTAGCATTTTAAATTCGATAGGAAGCTTGTCTTTTTGCTCAAGTGCCTCTTCTATGTAGGCATTAACACCATTGGTAAAGGCAGTTATAATTTCCACTCCTCTTGGATGATAATGATTCATTTCTTCAATCATATCACCTCGAAACTTAAAAAGTCGAGTTCCTAAGTCTCGTTTAAAAGCGCGTTCTCCTAATATTTCAGCAGAGGTTCCACTCGCCTGTCGACGCCATATCTCAAATTGAAACAACCTGTCTTTGGCCGCTGCATACCCTTGAGCGAAAAACAGATCGTGCTCGTTATTGGCGTAAATGTGATTAACGCCCCAATTATCTCTGATAATTTCTACGGTATCGTGAAGTTCTTCTAACGCTAGGTCTTGGGCTGAGAGGGTGACTACAGCACCCATTAGGCTAAGGAGCAAATGACTGTATTTCATGGAATAATGATTTGATTTGTACAAGACTAGTGTTGCCTTGTACACCTAATTTACAAAAAAGTCAGAAGCTTTAAGCTTTGCGAATTGGTGCTAAAAGAAGATAGAAGATCCACGCAAACCAGGAAATAAAAATAACTGCCATAAGCCAAGCCAATTTTTCGCGTCCGGTAGTTTTATTATCTGAAATAATAATAAAAAAGGGAAGTAGCCATATGATAAGTCCACACAAAAGCCCTCCAATTCCTAAAACTTCTACGATTAATGCATTCACGGCTCTAAGGTATCTAAAATATTGCGAACCTCTTCTTGAAAAGAGACACTAAAATTTGGGCCGTACAAGCTCCACATTTCTCTAGCAAATTCATTTTCAGAGAAAAGCGTGCGAATGATGCTTTGGTATTTTTGCCATTCTTCTTTTTCTAAAAGACCACTTCTGTATTGAAAATAAGCGTTGTCAAATATTCTAAAATTAACGTGTTGTGCTGCAACTAACTGGTGACGATCGTAATTGGTCAGCGAATCCCCAGACTTTAATTTGTGATCAGCAATTGATAATTGTTCTTGATTTATAAACGATTTTAGATAAGAAATGTCATTGTTATTTAAGGTTTGTCGAGCTGTAGCCTTCGCAATAGTATTACTTTGCCTGAGTTCTAATCCCACGAAAAGGGCAGAAATCAACAAAATAAGGGTTGAAACCCATTGTAAATTAATCTTCATGTTTTTTTTCTTGCGTTCGTTGATTGAAAAAATACGTGATTATTCCTACTGCAACAAATAACAACCCTATAAGGCTTTCTTTAGGTCGTTGGTAGAGCATGTAACCTAAAATCCACAGACTAAATGAAATAAAAGCGATTTGTAGGTAGGGTTTCAAAGGACTTTTAAAAGCGTCATTTTGAGGTTTGAGACGTATTACAGAAGCGACGGTCAGGGTTCCCATTAGCTGCAGCACAAATCCTGCATAGAGCATAACTTGTTCAAAGGTTCCCGTAAGGGTAAGCAAAATGCTTATTGCAGCCTGAAGCCACAATGTTCGAACTGGAATTCCATTACTGTTTTTACGAGCTAAGAAATTCCAAAGTGCGTAATCTTTGGCCATGGCAAAGGTCACACGAGAACCGATCCAGAGGTATCCACTCACTGTAGCAATGAGTTGAATGGCAATAAAATATCCGATCCACTTCGAACTCGAATCCGATAGTACAGATGAAAAAGAAAGCAGTGCGATTTCTATTTTTCCTGAGAGTTGTTCGACACTGGCCAGACGCAAAAAAACCAATTGCAGAAGTACGTATAAAATCGTGACGATAAGTGTACCCAGCAGAAGCGCCTTTGGTAAATTCTTTCGAGGCGCTCTAATCTCATCCACGATATAGGCGGCAGAATTCCATCCAGTATAAGCGTAGGTCACAAACAAAAGTGCCACAGCAAAACCAGGAAGTGTTACCTCGGTCTGCCAGCTTGAACTAAAATTTAAAGCTGATTGGTCTATAGGAGTGTAATAAAATCCAAGAGCAATAAGCACACCAATAAAAAGGAGTTTTATCGCTGTTGAAACGTTTTGAAATGCTCCACTTTGCCCAATAGAAAAAGAATGGATTAGGGTTAATATGAGAATGACTCCAATTCCAAAAAAGGAATTAGAAAAAAGCGGGTTAAGCGCACTTAAATAATTCTCCATGGCCATGACTGAAATCGCTATAGGGGCCGTAAAGCCGACGGTAAGAGATATCCAAGCATAGCTGTATCCCGCCAGAGGATGAATGAGTCTCGACAAAAAGACATAGTCTCCTCCCGAGGCTTTAAAATGCGTTCCTAATTCAGCACAACTAAGGGCACCTATAAAGGCAAAAACTCCTCCTAAGACCCAAATAAGAATAATGCTATACGTATTTTGAACATCCAACAGCTGATAACCCAAACTAGTAAATACCCCTGTTCCGATCATATTTGAAATGACCAGAGCGGCAGCTGTCTTCCATCCTATTTTTAATTCTCTCAAACCGATTAAATATTAGCCTAAACTGATGAAATAGATAAAGGTTGGTATAAAGAGAATAAGACTTGTCCAATCAAATACCTTAGAAGTATTCTCTTCAGAATGCCAGAGTGCAATCAAAATTAAAGGCAGTTGAAACGGCAAACGAATTAGCGCTTGCTGAGCCGTAATACCAAAAGCTGCCTGCGCTTCGGCAGATTCGTATAGGTATAAATTCGCGGGAAATACCGCAATGAGTAAGAGCACTAATCCGTAAGCGGAATATTTGCGGGTTTTATTGAAGATTAAAAGCAGTCCAAACACAATTTCAAAAACACCTGAGACGTAAACGGCCAAATCAGCAGATGGAATATAAGGGGGTACAATAACCAAGAAAAAGTCAGGATTTGTAAAATGAGTTACACCTACAAAGGTGTAGAATAAGGCCATGAGATATACCGTTATTCGCTTTAATTTTTTGATCATAATTCGTCAGTCTTTAGCCTATTTTAAGTAGATTCCATTGAGAAATGCTCAACGATCAACATATGAAGCAATTTACAAGAAGTATCCTAAGTTTTGTTTGTATTACACTTTTTTCTTCCCTCTACGGGCAAGAATTGGAATTAAGTGAAATTACTGGTACTTATCGCGGAACTTTAGAAATTCAAAAACAGTTTACTTCAATCGCGTCTTCAATTTGATAAAGACATCCTTTACTTTGAAATCTTATTTAGTGACACACGAGAACAACAAAAGTCGGGTGCGACTTCCGAAGCCATACCCGAGGTTATATATTACCCTATTAAGGTTGTTCAATCAGCTGTTTTGAAATAAATTAAATGACCCCCTCTTTATTAATTGAAGGTCACGGACTGGGTTTTTTATAGAGTTTTAGATTTTTGGCTGAATACTTTGAGTCTAAAATTGAGAATTACTTTAGTTCTCTTCAAAAAGCTTGGAGAATGGGTTGGTGCTAGAGAGTCACCTTACTAGGGCTACAAACCATAGATGTAGTTAAGTGCTCTCAAATTAAGGCAATGTTCTATGTGTTGTAGCCTGATGACTAGATGTGAAACTCAGAACTCAAAGGAGGCAAGTTTCTCAGTTAGATACACTCCCTCAAATCACTAGGGGGAGGTGTGTCTAATTGTAAAATCTAGAATCTAAAGTAGG
>JBMYMD010000005.1:0-124211 GCA_049596955.1 Flavobacteriaceae bacterium | reverse complement strand
TTCTTTTGATGCTAAATTCTTTGCTTCTTTAGCGATATCTGCTTCTGTAATTTTTTGGGATTTGTTGATGGTTTCTTGAAAATCTTCGACAACCAATGTTCCATCAGCAGACTCATCTTTCAAAATATTTCGAAGAATTTCTTCTTCGGCTTGCACCTCGAATTGAGCGACAAAAGCCTCATCTTCTTTTACATAGTATCCAATAGCAGGAAGTATTTGGGTGATTAATATGATCACACCAATAGCGGTCATAAAGCCAGAGACTACCGGATAGGGGATGTACCTTATGTATTTCCCAACTCCAATGGCTCCAAGACCAATTTGCATGAGTCCAGCCAAGAAGAAGACCGTTAAAATAGCAGGCAGTGCTTTGTTGATATCACCGTCGTTAACGGCAACAATTGAAGCAATAATTACCATACTTACGGCAGTCATCGGAGCTGTAGGTCCAGATATTTGAGTTGGAGTACCTCCGAATAAGGCTGCAAAAAAACTGATAAAAATAGCTCCATACAGACCAGCACTTGGTCCGAGTCCTGAACTTACCCCAAAGGCAAGTGCTAAAGGTAGGGCAACAATCCCCGCGGTGATTCCTCCGAAGAGATCACCTCTTAAGTTTGTAAATAATGATTTCATGTAATTAAGCCTTATAGAATTCAACTTGACCATTCGCAACGTCATACATTGCTCCAACAATGGCAATCTTACCTTCGTCTTCTAACGCCTTAAGAACTTCACTTTGCGCTCTGATTTGTTCAACAGCAAGGTTCACGTTTGTCTCAGCAACGGCATTGACAAAAGCACTGTTTTTAGAGGATCGGTCTGCTCCATCTTCTGAGCCCGTTGCCTCAACTGAAGGCTTTATTTTAGCTAAAAGATGTGTTAAGTTTCCGAGCTTCACATCATCACAGGCACCTTTTACTGCGCCGCAAGAAGTGTGACCTAATACTACAATCAGTTTTGTTCCGGCAACTTGGCAAGCGAATTCTAAACTACCTAAAATGTCTTCATTGATAATATTTCCAGCCACTCTTGCGCTGAAGATACTTCCAATACCTTGATCAAAAATAGTCTCGTTTGGAACTCTTGAATCTATACAACCAACAACTGAGGCAAAGGGAAATTGTCCAGTAGCGGTTTGTTTTACTTGACCTAAAAGGTCTCTATTTCTTTTCGTATTGTGGGTAAATCTATGATTACCATCTTTTAAATGTTGTAACGCGATTTCAGGCGTTATTTGGTCTTGTGTCTCTTTTGTTTGTGTCGGCATAACCGTTAGTTTTAAATTTTAGTGAATTAATTTTTTTGATGAGTAGTTAAGCTACCCTTGGAGGAGGATTTGGAACATCGAACCAAGATTCCTTTACAAAATTAACCACTGCACTCGTCTTTGCCAGTTCAGTAAAAAATGAAGATTTAATAGGGAATTGTTCGGAATAACTGAACAATTCTAATTTTTCTTTGGATTCTTTGTTTTGTGATTCCTCTTGTTCACCACCTTCCATTAATTCATAGACAAAGGCCTCATTGACTTGAAGAATATCAAAAACTCCTTTGCTCAAAAAAGCAAGCAGAAACAAAACGATAACCTTATGTTGGATGAATAGCTTCAACTTATTTAATTTCCTTTAATTCGTCTTTTTCAATCCAGCCGGTTTGACCATTGGCCAGTTTGATTTTGCTAAAATCTTCAAATATTTCCAAAATATCAACTTTTGTTCCTTCATGTAGGGTAACAAAAACTTCTGAGCCTTGATTTGGTTCAGCACGTAATAAGACCTCTTTTCCAAATAAAATTGCAGGCCTGTCTTTTTGTTCTTCTGAAAGCGCTATTCTACTCAATCCAAAAGAAGCAAGGCCTGTTACTAAAAACAAAATAGATAAGGTAAATGAAGTTCTTTTTCGAGAGCTATCCATACTTTCTCGGAATACAATATAAGCGCAAAGGCTAAACAAAACGGATAATAAGGCGAGTATTGAGAGTTGTTTGATGCTGAGGAAAAAAATTATTTTATTGCCAAGGCTTTGAAAAAAGCTTAAAGGAATGGTTTCAATCGCGTCGATTCGCATGTTTTGTGCGTATCCTAAGTTATCCCTGATTTCTTTGTCTTGCGGATTTAATAATAGTGCCTTTTCATAATAGAAAATACTCTCTGCGATATTATTGCTTTTGTAAAAACTGTTTCCCAAATTAAAATATAACTCCGCAGAAACGGTATTCATGGATTCGATTCGTTGATAGGCCTCAATTGCCTTTTCGTACTGGCCTTGATTGTAGTATTCATTGGCTTGTTTGAAAATGGCATATGCATCTTGTTCTTGTGCATTAGAAAAGTGACCTAATGTCAAACTAAAGAGGAGGAAGTAAATCAGCTTTGTTTTCATTTTAATCGTTTGTCTAAGTCACTTAATAATTCAACAGCTGTATTATAGATTTCTTCAGTGTTTTTTTCGATAGTCCCACTGCTGTATCTAGCGAGTTCACAAAGTTCTATCAAATCAATAAATCGAGTTATAATGGCACTTTCTATTTGCCTTTTTTTCAACAAAATTTCAATATTGGATTTTGTTATAGCACTGATGTCTATTTTCAGTTTGGCCTGCAAGAATTTGAACAGAGCCTGTTCTAAGGCCGTATAAAATGCCTCAGGACGATCTAAGGTCTTATGGGCTTCAGATAAATGTTTTTTAGCTAGTCTTTGAACAGATCTAAGCGCCCTATTTTCATCATTAGGACTAAACACGACGATAGACCTCTTTGCAATTTCATAAATCAGCAATAGTATAAATGGAATTGCAAATAATATGTAAAACAATCCTTTTTCTTCAAACCCTTTATTCGTTGTATTCTCAAAAGCAGTCTGAACCTTAATAAAGTGAAATGAAGAAGTAGTTGGCACAACCATTTTTGAAACAAAGCTTGAGCTTTTTTCTTGTTCTTCATTGGCTGAAGGCCCATTAATTACTTCAATAGTGATGGGTTCAGAGTACTTTGTGACGTATTTTTTGGTTTTTGGGTTAAAATAACTAAAGGCGATTTCCTGTACCGGGTAACTTCCTTTATAAGAAGGAACAACCGTATATGATTTAGAGATGTCTCCTTTCATCCCTCCGAGATTCGTGCGGATGTTTTCGTTGAACTCAGGTTCGTAAACCTCAAGGGATGATGGCAATTGTAAATCGGGTAATTGCATCAATTTAAGGTTTCCACTACCAGTTATTTTGACTTCTATTTGCAGTGATTCAGAGGCATCTAATCGAGTTCTATTCGCCTCAATTGAAAAGTCAAAATCTCCAACACCTCCAGTGAATGAATCTGGTTTACCGGCGGCGGGCAGGGCCTTTACATTGATGCTGCGTTTACCGGCAGTAAGCACTTTATTTGCAGAAGCGTACATTGGTCTTCCAAAAAAATCTCTACGGCTTGTAGGGACATCTACACTAACATCTAAGGCGAAAGGCTCTATCTCGAGTTTTCCTGATTTTTGAGGATATAAAACTACTCTTTTTAATACCACAGCTCTGAAGCGTTTTCCCTTATAAGTGGTTTCTTCTGTGGTGTACTGGTTGATCGGAATTTCCTGATTCCAAAAATTGGGATAACTCGGGTTGTCGATAGGTCTAAAATTGGTCACATTGACTTGTGGGTCGATATAAAGCTTATACCGCACAAAGAACCCTTGGTTTTCATAAGGGTTGGTATTGGATACTTCAGCGACTAAAAAGAGACTCTCTTCTGCTATTGAAGCTGCACTTTTTGGCGCATTTGGATTTTCGACTGCCGAGGTAACTTCTACTTTTTGGGTAATTGTTTTGTATGTTTCACCCTGAATTTCAATAGAGGCCTGTCCGATTTCAAATTTTCCTTTTTGCAAGGGCTGGACAACATAAGTATACGACTTTGAATAGCTTCTTTTTCCGTTGACAAAAGAAGAGCTGATCTGTTGGGTTGGGCCAGCGATGACCTTAAAATTTTTAAATGAAGGAGGATTAAAATTGTCACCGTCTTTGTTCATGCTGAAGACCACACGGAGTCTTTCATTAACCCCTAATTTGCTTTTACTCAACCTAGCTTCAAATATTACAGCATTGTTCTGCGCATAAGCAAATGACATGCTTATGTACAAAAGAGAAATTAGAAAATGTAATTTTCTAGACTTCATTGCTTACCAATCTTTATCCGTTTTTATTTTCTTTCCTTTTACTTTTGCCGCTTTCAGCTTTTCTTGAACCTTTTTTTCTTCATTTCGCATAGCCTCAAGTAGATTTTCTATTTGTTGTTTAGACAATTGATTTGGTCGAGGTTGGTTTTGTGATTGTTCTTTTTTAGAATCATCTCCTTGTTGAGGTTGCTCTTTTTGTTCCTGTTTTTGATCTCCGCCTTCTTCTTCTTTGTTTTCTTCAGAATCACCATCACCAGAATCGTTTTTGTTTTCTTCTTGTTTTTCTTTCTCTGAATCAGAATCTCCTTCTTGGTTTTGTTGGTCCTTTTGATCTTGTTGCTTGTCGTCTTTGTCGTCTTTGTCGTCTTGGTCCTTATTGTTTTGAGGAGGATTTTTTTTCAGCATTTCTTTTGCCAATGCTAAATTATACCTTGTTTCATCGTCAGTAGGATCCTGTCTTAGCGCATTTTTATAGGATTCTATGGCTTTTTCATACTCCTTTTTATCCATAAAGAGGTTTCCCATGTTGTGGTAAGCATTGTGCTTTTCTCCTTTGACACTTGATTTTTCAACTGTGGCTTTAAAGTTTGAAAAAGCTTCTTCTATCAATTCATTTTTGTAGAGATTGGTTCCTAAATTGTAAAGTGCTCTGGTTTCACTTTCATCAACAGCATATGCTTTTCTGTATAGAGCTTCAGCTTTATTGTATTCACTTTCAAGACTCAATTCATTGGCCTGATAACTGTATTCTTGCCCCTTTTCTGTTTGAGAATAACTCAGGTGTACAGAACCAGTAAACAGCAACAATAGTGCAGATATGATATTAGACTTTTTCATTGAATAAATTAAGTTTTTTGATCCAACTGGTTTTGCGTTCTAATAGGAGACTATCAATAATCAATAGGACTAAAGCGATGCCTATGAGCCATTGGAACTGATCTTTGTATGAGGCAAATTCTTTTGCTTCAAATTCGGTTTTGTCAATTTTATCTATAATGCTGCCTATCTCTTCGACAACTTCTTCGGTATTATTGCCAGAGAGATATGCGCCATTTGTACGCAGTGCAATTTCTTGTAAAATAATTGGATTGAGTTTACTGATTACAACCTGTCCTTCACCATCTTTTTTGAAACTTTGTAAAACGCCATTTTTTTTGATGGGAATAGGAGCACCTTTTTCTTCTCCTATACCGATAGTAAATATTTGAATGTTATTTTCGAAGGCGTTTTGAAGTACTTGATTATCAATTGCTCCTGCGTGGTCTTCTCCATCGGAAATCAGGAGTAAAACGCGATTGGTTTGTTGGTCGTCATCGAAGTATTGAGAGGCTAGATTGATCGCTCCACCAATGGCAGTTCCTTGAGAAGAGAGCATATCAGTGTTCATGGACTGCAAAAACATTTTGGCTGCAGCATAATCGGTTGTAATAGGCAGCTGAGGAAAGGCACCACCCGCATAAGCAATGATACCAACTCGATCAGAAGCCAAATTATTAATTACTTCTGACACAATTCTCTTTGCCTTTTCAATTCGATTTGGAGCAATGTCCTCAGCTAACATACTCTTAGAGACATCTATTGCGAAGACAATATCTATACCTTCTCGTTTTACTGTTTGAAGTGCAGTTCCAATTTGTGGATTGGCAAGAGCAACAAATAGTGCATAGACCGCTAATGTAAAAATGCTGAATTTAAGCCAGTGTTTGCCCTTGCTCATTTTATTAGGTGCAAGCCTATTGAGCACTACCTTTCGAATAGCGTTGTTGAGAACTACTGCTTTCAACTTTTTGTACTGCCATATGCGATAGCTTTGAAATATCACAAAGAGAAATGCGATGCAAAATGCTCCGTAAATCAAAAACTGTGAAACTTGGTACTTAATCATATCGCTTAAATAACGCTTTTATACAGGCTGTGTTTGAGCAACCACTCTAACAATAAAAGGACTAATCCCAAAATCAACCAAGAGCGGTAGTGTTCTTCATAAGAATAATACGTAAATTCTTCTATTTCAGTTTTCTCTAATTTGTTAATCTCTTCATAAATTTCTTCGAGTTTACTATTGTCTGTGGCTCTAAAATATTGACCGCCTGTAAGCTCTGCGATTTCTTCGAGCAGTACTTCGTCTATTTCAACAGGTCTTAGACCATACCTAAAGGAGCCGTCAGGATTATAAGCCACTGGTGTCATAGCATTTCCGTTGGTGCCTAAGCCAATGGTATAGGTTTTGATGTTGTACTCTAAAGCTAAATCTGCTGCTGTTTGGGGTTCTATAAACCCAGCGTTGTTTACTCCATCTGTGAGTAGTATGATGACTTTACTAAGAGCTTTGCTGTCTTTAATGCGGTTGACTGCGGTTGCTAGACCCATTCCAATGGCTGTACCGTCTTCTATATCTCCGTAGGTTACTTCTTGTAGAGAGCGATCAACAATAATTTTATCACTGGTTACTGGAGTTTTAGTGTAGCTCTCGCCAGCGTAAACTACCAAACCTATACGATCGTTTGGTCTTTTTCCGACAAATTCTGCAGCTACTTTTTTCAAGGCACTCAATCGATTTGGCTTGAGATCTTTGGCCAGCATACTCGAGGACACATCAATGGCCAGTACAATGTCTATTCCTTTTGTTGTTTTTGTTCTTGTAGAAACAGAACTTGTCTGAGGTCTTGCGATAGCGACAATTAACGCTGCGAGTCCAAGAAGTCTCAAAAAGAAAATGAAGGGTCTTATCTTCCAAATTAATATAGAGACGCTATTTATCTGATTGTATTTTTTAGTGCTTGGGGCATAGGAGAAATTAAAACCTGCACGATCTTTATGTCTGAACACAAAAAACCACAGTAAAAGGGGAATTAGCGCCGTTAGGAGCCAAAGTAATTCAGGGTTTTTAAATGAGCCTATTTCAAACATGCTAGATTTCTGTGCTTACTTTTAATGAATTCAAAATTCGATCACTAACCTCTTGAGCATAGGTATTACCATCTAACCAGCTCATCCATATTTCTTGAGAAAAACCTTTTCCTCCGAAGGTAATAATGCTGTAATTTACTCTATCGCCCTCTGCGTTTATGGCGCTTCCATACGTTCTAATACCCTGCACTCCGTCAGGGGTTATAAACTCTTCTTCTTTTGGCAGAATAGAGCTATATCCTTTTTCTTGAAAATAGGCCAAGCGATTTTCGGTAGCAATTCTGAAATCCCACTCTTTTTCAGGATCTGTTTGTAAAGAGATTAAGCCTATTTCAAATTGTGCTCTCTGATTTTCATAGAAAAAAGTATTGTCATCTTGACGTTCCAAAACTTCAGGTGTTTCTACTTCAACGCTGGGGTAGGAGTATTTACTGCTGTACCAGTTGAGGTCTCTTAAATTTTTATTGGCATCAAAGGTTAATTCCGCAACAAAGTCTTTTGGTCCTAGGGTTATAAATGTGGCTAGCAGAACAATCAAAAGAGCTGAGCAGACTGCAATAATTGCTTTTTTTAGGCGCTTTTTCTGTTCTATTTTTTTGCGCTCCTCTTCAAATCTAAGCTGTTCTAGAATTTCTTCAGGTTCAGGTTCAGGCAGCCCCTCTTCTATAGCTTGTAAAAAAGATAACATGAAGTGTTGATCTTCTTCAAGTGTGGTTTGTTCTGGATGGTATTTTGCAAATTTTACAAGGTCAGAACGCTCCAGCCATTCCTGTAATTCTTTGATTTTAGCGGATTCGATTTTTACTTTTTCATTTTCGATAAGCCAGTGAAAAAGACTTATAAACTCTGCTGTTGTTCGGTCTAGAGATGAAATTTCAAAGCAGTAGTAAACATAGTGTTTTAGGTTTTCCACGCAGGTCGAATAAAAAGATTTGACTTCTTCTTGCTTCAAGAAGCTTTCAACTTTAATGGATTGAACGTATTCTAGAGCGCTTTGGTAAGGATTCAATTCTTCTACCTGTTCTTCACCCTTTACCCATTTTTGATAAGCAAAGTATATGGCGAGTCCAATCAAGATAAATAGAATGATTCCTAATATCCATTGTAAAAGTTCTCCCTTTGGTTTTTCGATTTGAATTCTGCTCTTTACGTCATACAGACCTTGTTCTAAAGTGTCTACTTTAACGTCCCTTACATTTATCTGAAATGTCGGTGTCAAAAATGGACTGCCGTTTATGGTTATTTGCTGCTCTGGTATGCCATAAACGCCGCTATCAAATTGAGTCAGTCTATAGGTTTTAAGAAGTATAAATTTTTCATTTTCTTTCAGCGTGTCTGTAGCTAAAGATTCTACTAACTCTAATGGCACAAAAGTCTGGCCTTCGGGAAAGAGCACTGTGCTACTAGAATCTACCTCAACTTTAAAGCTCAATTCAATTTGTTCTCCTATTTGAATACTGTCTCGATTGATACTAGTTTCTATATTCTGGGCTGAGGCGTTTAAAAAAGTCAGCAATAAAAACAGAGAGACGCTATGTTGGATTGCCTTTGTCATCAGTTGGTTTTGGTTCTAAATAACTGATGAAGTTTGCTGAAGTGATCTTCGTTTAATTCACAACTTATAAAATCAGCGTTAGCTCTTTTAAAACTCGTTTCGAAGTAATTGATTTGCTGCAATAACTCAGCTCTGTATTGTCGTTTCAATGAAGACGAAAGCGTATTGAGATAAACGGACTGCTTGGACTCCAGAGGATTCATGTAAACTGAACCTAGCTGAGGAATATCCAATTCTTTGTTGTCGTAGATTCTAAAGCCATTCACATCGTGTTTTTTGGCTAAGATTTGAAGTTTTTTTTGATAGCCTTCATCCAAAAAATCTGAAAAAATAAAAAGGTTGGCTTTCTTTTTTAAACTAATGGTCAAGCGTTCAAAAACACTATTGATGTTTGTTTTTCTCGGCGGAAATAAATCGGCTTCCTGTTTTAAGACGATAAGATCACTGAGAATCCTTAAGACATTGGATCTCCCTTTTTTAGGGGGAACATATTTTAAGATACTGTTGGAAAATGCCATCAAACCAACTTTATCATTGTTTTGTAATGCTGAAAAAGCAAGAGCTGCAGCTACCTCAATTGCTTTATCTAGTTTAGTTTGAAGCCCGGTTCCAAACAGAACAGATCCACTAATATCTACGACCAACATGAGAATTTCTTCTCTTTCTTCTTCATAGATTTTGATATAAGGCTCGTTTTGACGAGCAGAAACGTTCCAGTCTATGGATCTTACATCGTCCCCGTATTCGTATTTACGCACCTCAGAAAAGGTCATACCCTTTCCTTTAAAAGCCGAGTGATATTCTCCTCCAAAGACTTGATCAGAAAGCTTTTTGGTTTTGATCTCTACTCGACGCACATTTCTTATGAGCGATGCGGTATCAATTGACATTTAAGGAACTTCTATGGTATTGACTATTTGTTCAATAATTTGCTCACTGCTTATTTCATCTGCCTCAGCTAAGTAAGAGAGACCAATTCGGTGTCGAAGCACGTCGTATATTACAGCGCGCACATCTTCAGGGACTACAAAGCCACGACCACTAATAAAAGCATAGCATTTTGCAGCTTTTGCCAAATTGATGCTTCCTCTTGGAGAGGCCCCGTATTGGATAAATTCTTCTAATGGAACTTCTTCTACTTTTTCGTCTTCTTCTCCTTTATTATTGATGAATTTTCGATAGACTTTCTTGGTGAGCTTGTATTTTGCAGGATATCTCGTAGCAAAAATTAGGTCTAAAATGTAATTTTCGATTTTCTCATCGATATACACTTGATCAATTATATCTTGAGCCTCTTTAATTTGCTTGAGATCGATGATTGATGATATTTCTTCTGTTGTTTTCGCCATGTTTTGACGCATAATCATTAACTCATCGTCTTGATTTGGGTAATCGATAACCACTTTTAACATGAAACGGTCGGATTGTGCTTCTGGAAGCGGATAAGTACCTTCTTGCTCAACAGGGTTTTGTGTGGCCATGACTAAAAATGGCTGCTCTAATAAAAAGGTTTGTTCTCCAATGGTCACTTGTTTTTCTTGCATTGCTTCAAGAAGAGCCGATTGAACCTTTGCAGGAGCTCTATTGATCTCATCGGCTAAAACAAAATTTGCAAACACTGGTCCTTTTTTTGTGCTGAACTCTTGTTTGCTCATATTGTAGATAACGGTACCGACTACGTCTGCGGGAAGTAAATCAGGTGTGAACTGAATTCTACTAAAGCTCCCTTGTACGGCTTTTGACAGTGTATTAATAGCGAGTGTTTTTGCTAGACCTGGCACACCTTCTAATAAAATGTGTCCCTTACCTAACAAACCGATTAATAAGCTGTCAACCATGTGTTTTTGGCCTACAATCTTTTTTTGCATTTCAGTGCGTAAGGCGCTAATAAATGCACTCTTACTTTTGACTAATTCATTGATTTCTTGAATATCCATACTTCTCTCTTTCAAAAGGGAGTGCAAATTGTTAATATTTGCTGGAGTCTTTTGTTAATTATTGGTTAAAAATTTTAAATAAGGGCAAGTTTTATGAATGTTTTAGCTGTTTTCTTAAATTTCGTTATCATAATAAATTGTTAAATGAGACAAAACAAAATAATTGCAGGAACCATGACTTGGGGAAAGTGGGGTAAAAACCTTTCCCAAACAGAAATGTCAAAGCGAATTGAACAATGGGTAGAAATTGGAGTGAATGTTTTTGATCATGCGGATATCTATGGTGATTACACTACTGAGGCAGACTTTGGAAATGCCTTAAAAAAGAGCTCGATTAAAGCCGAAGAATTAGAGCTTATCACCAAGTGTGGTATTCAAATGACCACAGGAAGAAATAATAAGGTAAAGCATTACGATTACAAAGCCTCCTACATCATTTCTTCACTGGAACAAAGTTTAAAAAACTTAGAAGTAGAAAACATAGATACCTTTTTATTGCACAGACCAAGCCCACTGATGAATGCAGAAGAAATCGCCAAAGCCATTGAGCAATTGAAAGCCCAAGGTAAAATCAAATCTTTTGGTGTTTCAAACTTTTTACCTCATCAAATTGAACTTTTAGAGCGTTATATACCGGTCGAAGCGAATCAGATTCAATTCTCTGTTGACCATTTAGACCCAATGTATAACGGGGTTTTAGATGACTGTCAATTAAATGGCAGAGAGGCAATGTCATGGAGCCCTTTAGGAGCTTATTTTAAAGAGGACGAGTCAGAAAAAATGAATAAAATTCGAGAAACGATACGAGAATTGGCAGCAGTTTATGGTGTTGAAGAAGAAGTTTTAGTCATTTCATTTATTCTTAAGCATCCCGCTGGAGTTTGTCCCGTGGTTGGAACTACGGACTTCAATAGATTATCTATCCTAAAAAAAGCTTTGAGCTTTGAATGGCCTGATGAAGATTGGTTTGTAATTTTAGAGTCTAGTGTCGGGCGAAGAGTCCCTTAAAAAATGTAGCATGAAAAAAACAGCCTTAATAACTGGAGCAAGCAGTGGTATTGGAAAATCTATTGCTGAACGCTTTGCAAAAGAAGGATACAGACTGGTTATATGCGGTAGAAATGAAACCGCCTTGAGTCAATTAGAAGAAGAACTTTCCAAACAAACAGAGGTACATACCTTGAGCTTTGATGTTCGTGACAAGACTGCTGTTTTTGAGCAAATACAACAACTTCCTTCACCATTTGGACACATCGATATCTTGATAAATAACGCCGGAAACGCCCATGGCTTAGATCTGATACAGGATGGAAATATTGACGATTGGGATGCCATGTTTGACATCAACGTGAAAGGATTACTCTACGTGTCCAAGGCGATATTGCCTCAGATGATAGAACGAAGAGATGGGCATATTATTCACATCGGATCGACGGCGGCTAAAGATGTCTATCCAAAAGGAAATGTGTATTGCGCTTCTAAAAGTGCAGTAGACACACTGAATGAAGCGTTTCGTTTAGACCTAAATGGCACTGGAGTTAAAGTTGGCGCGGTTCACCCAGGAATGGTTCGTACTGCCTTTAGTGAGGTTCGCTTTAAAGGGGATGTTGAAAGAGCAGATTCTATGTATGTGGGGTATCAGCCATTACTTCCAGAGGATGTTGCCGATATCGTACACTTTGTTGTTTCTCGACCTTATCACGTGAACATCGCTGATCTTGTTGTGTTTTGCACCGATCAGGCCAGCTCAACGCTAATCAATAAAAAGTTTTGATTAAACCTGATTTAGGTCTGACTGATTGGGAAGTGCTGCAATTGCTCCAAATTGAGTGGTGGTAATAGCTCCTGCCTTATTGGCTATTTGAATCATGTTCGCCCAGCTGTCGAATGAGAGTTCTTGAATTTTTAAATCTGATTTCTGCGAAAGTTGTTTTAAGAGGCATCCGATGAAGGCGTCTCCTGCCCCAGTGGTATCTACGGGCTGAACAGAAACACTTGGAATGAGCTTACTTTTTGTGATGGTACTGAGATAAGTTCCTTTTTTCCCTAGTGTAATGGCAAGAATTTTTGCCCCTAATCCATGTAGCTCATTACAAGCTTCTTCTAGAGAATCCTGTCCGGAAATCAATAAGGCTTCTTCTTCACTAAACTTGCACAAATCAGACTTTTCAATGAAGGCTTTACATTTGGTGATAAAGGTTTCTTTATCGTCTTTCCAAAGGTCTTCTCTAAAATTAGGATCAAAACTGATGAAACAATTTTTAGTCAAGGCGTCAAAGAAATAATGATCGTAGGCTTTTTCGAGTTCTCCGCCTAGAAGAGCTGTTGCAGCCCCAAAATGCACGATATTATTTTCAAAACTCTTTTGCAAATCCTTATCGTATTTTAAAAAGTGATCAGCTCCTCTTGCAAAAATAAAATCTCGCTCTCCGTCTTCTGAAATAGACACGAAGGCCATGGTCGTAAAATGTGGTATGCGTTGAATACAAGAGATGTTTACGCCTTCTTTTTCTAGAACATTTAACAAAAACATTCCCATGGGGTCTTTACCTACACTTCCCACAAAAGAGGCTTGTCCTCCGAGTTTTGCAATTGCGCATGCAACATTTGCCGGTGCACCACCTGCTTTTTTGGTAAAAGTATGTGCTAAAGTCAAGTCTTTTCCTTGATTTTCTGCTACAAAGTCAATGAGAACCTCACCGATGCAAAAGACTCTTTTCATCTTCTTAATGATTTAACAACCTCACAAACATAAACTAAAAATTTAAGTTCCATTATTTTTGTAAAAAACTTTGAAACGTGGCGAGAACACTTGTTATAGGAGATATTCATGCAGCTAAAAAAGCCTTAGTTCAAGTACTGAATCGGGCCGAATTACAAGCAGATGATCAATTGATTTTTTTGGGTGATTATGTCGATGCATGGAGTGAAGCTGTAGAGACTGTTGATTTTTTGATTGAACTTCAATCACAATACAATTGTAGATTTATTCGGGGTAATCACGATGTGCTTTGTTACGACTTTTTAACCAAAGGCGAGGCACCAGTAACTTGGCTGCTGCACGGAGGTGAAATGACAAAAAGATCCTATGAAAAGGCCTCAAAGGAGACTATTGAAAGACATATAATCTTTTATGAGTCTCTTGAGAATTATTTCATTGATGAAAAGAACAGACTTTTTTTACATGCGGGTTACACTAACCTAAGAGGCGTATCACATGAGTATTTCGAACAGATGTTTTATTGGGATCGAACCCTATGGGAATTGGCAACTGTAGTTGAATCATGTGACAAACATGAACTTCCAAAGAGACTTGGACACTATTCTGAAATCTTTATTGGACACACCCCTCTTTCTAAAGAAGAATTTACAAGACCTGAAAAAAGAGCAAATATTTGGAATATAGATACCGGAGCAGCTTTTAAAGGAGGGTTAACTGTATTTGATATTGATTCAAAACAATACTGGCAAAGTGATGCGGTTCCGACCCTTTATCCTGCTGAAAACGGAAGAAACAATAGCCCGAAATAAGAAAAATTTAAAAATTTAACGCTGAATTAAGATTATTACTAACTCTTCTTTAGTATTTTTAAAGTGCGTTTTCATCAAGTTAATGTAAGTTTGAATAGTATGCTAAAAGCAATTACAGACTTTCTTTTAGTACTTAAAAAGAAAAGCCCCGAGTTCGGGGCTTTTTTATTTTTGAGAAATATGCATTTTGAGCTTCAACTAGGGCTTCCGAACATCCAATTTATAATTCGATTACACGAAGAACGTTTAGGCTTTATTTTATTTGAGACATTAGTTGGTGTTGTTATTTCATCTTTTTTTTTAAATAAGTAGCTTTTTTTTTCGGCTACATTATTTAGCATTATACCGATTTTTTTATACTGTTCAATACCATTTCGGTTTTTGCCGTTTTTAAGATTTACGCAGTAAATTTCACTCAAATGTTTGGCTTTATTCAATTCTTCTTCCGCTTTTTCAAGCGTTGCTATTTCATTTTTGTCGAATGCTAATCTGATGTAGCTTTCGGACTGTGAGATAAGATTGTTGATTTCATCAAAATTCTTATCAAAATTGTCTTGGGATTTGGGCATTTTGATTTTTAAGATTGCGGTTAATTTTATTTAGCAGGGCCAAAAATGCTTTGCCAGAACTTAGACCAGGTGCTCACTGGTTCTTTCTTTTTAGGTCTGTTGGCTTCCAAATAGTCAATTCTTTGTTGTGCTTTGGTATGCAGTTCAATTTCTGAACTTGTTCCATCGTTATGAGGATTCCCAGCTAAACCATGTAGCACTAGAGTCTCTTGGCATCTTTTAAACTTGTCGAGCGCTTCATCAAACAATTTGTTTTTGACTGACAATGCTTCTTTTGCCTTTTCTTCATTTTTATCGTGTGCATTATCAGAAGCAACAATATTTCTTATGCGTTCAAATCCTTCATCATAATATTTCAACGCTTGTTGATGCGCAGAAGTGAGCTGTTGTAAGGTTACATTGTATTCTAAAGTTAGAAAATGACCGGATTTAACAGGCTCCTCTTCATTTTGATAGAAGTCATCTGAAAGCCCCTTTACTCTATAAGTATTGGAATGTGGATTATAGAGTAAATCATTGTGATTAGGCTTAGTTCCTGAGGTTCTATCCTCTTGTTTTTGTTTAATTTTGTGATTAACCTTCTCAAAATCTTCCAATTCATATGGATGACTACTATAATACGCTTCACCTCCTACTTCTTTCTTTAATAGATATCTTAGGAATTCAGCATAGTTGTTCCATTTATTTCTTCTTTTAAGTGAATTGTATTCGTGTTGAATTTCTTTGAGCATATTGTGCTCTTCTTCTGAATTAGTGATTAAACGATTACTTTTTTTCATCTTTTTTTGTTTTTTCTCTTGTTGTAATAGGTTCGTTAACTTCTTAAGTTTTTTTACTTCTTTTTTGAGATTTTGGATTTTTTCGGATTCATATTTTATATCGCCAGGAACAAATTCGTACAATTGCTGTATGAAATAGTTCGCTTTGTCAATCAACCAGGTATCTTCATTGGTTTGACTCAGACTTGAATTGTTATTCTTTTTTTGCTGCCTCATCAAGCTTTTCAGATCAGTGCGGAGTCTATTAAGCTCTTCTTTTTTTTGACCTGAATTATCCCGAATACCATCAACCGCATAGTCAATAAGTCGCTCCATACAGCTGATGAAATCGAGCTGTTCACTATGTTCAAAATGACCTTTCTTCATCTTCGTTTTAGGCTTTTCCACAGTCTATAGTTCATAATGAAAATATTGAAAAAGCACAAAAATGTAGGTAACAAGAAAGCAAAAAAGCATGGTTTTATAGGATAAACACCATGCTTCCGCTATTTAAGGCCTTGTTATTGTTGACTTTTACAGATTGAACTCTATACCTTGGGCTAGAGGTAAATTCTTACTGTAATTAATGGTATTTGTCTGTCTCCGCATGTAATATTTCCACGCGTCGGAACCAGATTCACGACCACCTCCGGTTTCTTTTTCACCTCCAAATGCACCACCGATTTCTGCTCCTGAGGTTCCTATGTTGACGTTTGCAATTCCGCAATCTGACCCGGCGTAAGATAAAAACAGTTCTGCTTCTCTTAGATTGGTGGTCATTATTGCTGAAGACAGTCCTTGTGCTACATCGTTTTGAAGCGCGATGGCATCTTCGATGCTTCCATCGTATTTAATGAGGTATAAAATAGGAGCGAAGGTTTCTTTTTGCACCGTTTGAAAGCTGTTACTAACTTCTATAATTGCCGGTCTTACGTAACATCCACTTTGATATTGTGACCCTTCTAATTTTCCACCTTCGACCAAAACTCGTCCACCTTCTTCTACCACCTCAACCAATGCCTCCTCGTACATTTTAACGGCGTCGGTATCAATGAGTGGTCCCATGTGATTCGCTTGATCCAAAGGATTACCTATTTTTATTTGTTTGTAGGCTTTGCTCAGCGCTTGGGCAACTTGATCATATACTTTGTCATGAACGATAAGCCTACGTGTTGAAGTGCAGCGTTGTCCTGCCGTACCAACAGCCCCGAAAACGGCCCCAATCACTGTCATTTCAATATCTGCGTCTGGCGTTACAATAATGGCGTTATTTCCACCTAATTCCAAAAGGCTTTTACCGAGTCTTGCAGCTACGGTTTGAGCAACAGCTTTGCCCATTCTGGTACTTCCAGTAGCTGAAAGTAAGGGAATTCTTTGATCTTGACTCATCCATTCTCCTACGGTGTAATCTCCATTGATCAAATTGCTGATTCCTTCAGGCTGTCCGTGTTCACTCAAGACCTCTGCTAAAATCTTTTGACACGCCACTCCACAAAGAGGAGTTTTTTCTGAGGGTTTCCACAGACATACATTACCACATACAAGAGCAAGCGCTGTATTCCAGGCCCAAACAGCTACAGGAAAATTAAATGCGGATATAATTCCCACCACGCCCATAGGGTGATACTGCTCATACATTCTGTGAAGTGGTCTTTCAGAGTGCATCGTAAATCCATGCAATTGCCTCGAGAGACCAACGGCGAAATCACATATATCGATCATTTCTTGAACCTCTCCTAATCCTTCTTGAAGAGATTTTCCCATTTCTAAACTCACAAGGGCACCAAGGGCGTTTTTATGTGTTCTCAATCGATTTCCCCATTCTCTGACCAATTCTCCTCGTTTAGGAGCTGGGATTGTTCTCCAATGTTTTGATGCCTCTTGTGCTTTTTGAATTACAGCCTCATATTGCTCTTTTGAGGTGACAGATACTTCTGCAAGTTTTTGTCCATCGATGGGAGAGAATGAACTCAAAAATGAATTTGAGGATTTGTTTTCTTTTCCTGTTGAAGTACCTTCATTATTGGCACTTATGTGAAGTTCATTGAAAATTTCAGTAAGGTTCATTTAGTTATAGTTTGAAATTATTGATTGGCGATAAAATAGCAATTACAAAGCTGTTCAATTCGCCAGAGGTTAAAATTACAAAATGTCAAACTAAAAAAACCTCTTGCACAAGCACAAGAGGTTTTGATTTTCAAGCTTTCTTGAGAATCATTTTTTAAAATAAATTTGAGTGAGATAGTACTGGCCTTTGTCGTCTGTACTAACAGCAACTGCACTGTTGTTAAAATCTCCCTCGATGTGTTGACGATGTATTTGATTCATAAGCCATGCTTCTAATACTTCTTGTGAGTCAACAAAATGTCTTGATATGTTTTCGGCTACCTCTGATGCGTTTTCCTGAAGACTTATTTTTGATTTTCTCCAATTAAAATTATCGTGATTTAAACTTTCTGTTTCAACCATGTGTTCATTGTGATTTAAAGCGAGGTCATAGGCTAGATCGCTCCACTCTAATTCAGGGAGTTTTAGATCTGAACGATATGAATTGATTAAAGAAAATACCTCTGTGGCTAATGGGCTTATTTTTTGTACTGCATTTTCTTCATCTGCCGATTGCTCTAATCCAAAAAATTCAAGTTCTTCTTCAAGACTTGGCGTACTGCATGAAAAGGACGAAAAAATAATAAGAATAGCGAGTAAGTGAATACCTTTTTTCATTTTCTGGGGTTCTAATGAGTGATTTAAAATTAGAACTCACAAAAAGTAGGTTTAGGAAGAACTCTACGAGTATATCACTTTATTCGACAAACTACTTTTTTTATGTAAAAGCTTGTAAATCAAAGGTTTTTGTGGGGGTTCTCTTAACGATAAAACAAAGGCTTTTAACGACCTAGAACCATTCAGTTGGCGACTTAATTTTTAAGCCATCTTCAGGTTTTTTAAGTTCATCCTTCAAAATTTCAGAGAAAACAACAGCGCCAACACTTCTCAAAATTTGATAAGAGTGTGATTGCTTTTTTTCTTCTTTAGGGATGAGGTTGACCACATTTGTGGCAGTATCGAAAAAGAACACAACTGATCCGATAATAATACAGTATTTAATTACTCCAAAGAGACCGCCTGAGACTTTGTTGAAGGTTTTTAGAAATGCCGTTTTGTCTAAAGCAACTGTGATTTTATTTCCCGCATAATTAACTAAAATTATTATTAGTACTAGAACCACTCCAAAAGAAGCTGTTTTGAGGTAGTTTTCTGGCCAATTGGTGTATTCATTTAGAATTTTTGCGATAAGACCTGAAAGTTCAATTGCTCCCCAGATACCTAATATGATTCCAATAATCGAAGCCAATTCTTTGAGGAGTCCATTGCTCACACCCTTGTAAAGACCCCATGTTAATAATAAGATGGTAATGATATCAAAAAATCCCATTTTTATGCCGTTAGTTGTTTATAAATTTGAAAATAGTAAAAACAATAGTATGTCGAGAGACGAAACCTTGAAAAACAATTACAAAAAATTGTGTCTTAAGCTTTCAGAACAGTTTCTAGAAGGAGAGGAAATAGATATCGACGCGATTTTATTTTTAATTGGGGTACAGGAGTTAGGTGTAGGAAAAAAGCGATTTAAAAAAGACGAAAAAGTCAACTTAATGCATGTGGCTCTATGCAGGTTGTTAGAACCTTATGGGTATTATAAATTTTCACATTTTGACGCCGACAAATGGCCGCATTACGATTTGGTAAATGAATTACCTATGCTAAAACCTGGAGAGCAAAGTGTTTTAGTTAAAGAGGCTATTGTTCAATACTTCCTCGAAAAGAACTACATCTAAGTGCTGAATCAAGTTAATTTTTGAGCTAAATCTTCAAAAGCAGTGGATGCTTTTTTTTGGTTAAACACGATTTGATAAACGCAATTTAAAATCGGTGTTTTAAGCTTTTCTTTTTGTGAATTACAAATTTGATAAACTCTATCAAGGGCGTGATAGCCTTCTGCGACCATTTTCATTTGGTCTATACTTTCTTTGGCGGTATACCCTTTACCAATTAGATTCCCAAATCTTCTATTTCTAGAGAAACTTGAATAGGCGGTCACTAGCAGATCACCGAGATAAGCAGATCGATTGATATTTCGTTTCATGTTATGAATGCGATCTATTATTCGCTTCATTTCTCTGATGGCATTCGAAGTTAATACGGCTTGAAAATTATCGCCATATTCAAGGCTTTCTGCAACTCCAGAAGCAATGGCATAGATGTTTTTTAAAACCGCTGCATACTCTGTTCCGAGAATGTCATTCGTTGTATTTGTTTTAATAAAAGAGCAGGCTAATAGTTCGGCTATTTTTTTTGCCATTTTCTTTTTGTCCGCTGCAATGGTCAAATAAGAATGTTTTTTTAATGCTACCTCTTCAGCATGACAAGGTCCTGATATAACTGTGATATGCTCTTGTGGAATACTGAGTTTTTCTCGAAGGTGTTCACCGACAAGTAAGCCAGACTGTGGAACAATTCCTTTAATGGCAGAAACAATAGTTTTTTGAGATAATTCTGTTTCTACAGGCTTGAGGATGTCTACGATGTAAATGGATGGGGCTGCAAGAATTATGATATCACAATTCATGATTGCCTCTGAAATTGAAGTTGTAGGATGAATTTTTTTTAAATCAAATTGAACTTGACTTAGATAATTAAGATTGCGACCGTAATACGTTAAATGCCTTAAACTTGCTTCACTGTGCATGTACCAATGCACTTTGTGTCCATTGGTTACTAGTATTTTGGTTAGCGCTGTACCCCAACTTCCACCTCCGACCACCGCAATTTTAGTGCTCATAGTTACCGTTTATCGAAAAAAATAAAATAATTATACTGAAAGTGGCTTTGACCACGTTATCAATGTAGTTATACGATTTAATCGTAATTACTTTTTGGTTGGTTATTTAGTTTTTTCTGCCGTTGTATTTGCAACGGCAGATTTTTTTATAAGGTTCTCAAGTATTCAGCAACTTGCTTAGCCTCTTCTTCAGAGAGGTTAGAATTAGTCATTATGGCATTGTTGTACTCTTTGAGAAGTGCTTTTGCAATGGGATCTTCCTTGAGCATCTCCATTGGATTTAAAAGTAGATTCAGCACCCATTCTGTAGACCTTCTTTCGTAAATTCCTTTTAAAGCAGGACCTATCATTCTCATCTCAGCCATATGACATGCAGTACACTTTGAATTGTATATGGATTTTCCGGCCTCAGCCATATCTGTGTTTATTTCACTGCTAAAAGTGTAAGATGAAATCGGACCTATTCCTTTGTTGTTCATATCCACAGGAACTTCTTGGGACGCCTGCGCTTCAGAGCTGGCTGTTTTTTTTCTGTTGACTTCAAATCCTTTTGATTCTTGTTTCCCCTTTTCACCGCAGGAGATCATCATTAATGAAAGTAAGAGTATAGGCGCTAGTGTTTTCATGAATTTTTAATTTATTGCTGAACGAATATAGTGTGTGATTTGATTATGTCAAATGTTTTCTTGTATAATGTAGTCTTTAAAGATACTTTTTACTTTGGAGCAGATGTTCTGACAAGGACGTTTTAAACTGTTCTTTGAGATCATCGATAAGTTCTTTAGTACTTAGATTATTATTGATAGACGTAACTCCTTGTCCTGCCGACCATACATTTTTCCACGCCTTTGCCTCTGAATTGAGGTGTTCCAATTCAACTTTTTTGTCCCTTTTCAAATCTTCTTCGGTCAAACCTGCATTAGAAAGGCTTTGGCTTAAAAAGTTGGCAAAAACTCCTGAAACGGCTTTGGTATATCTTATATCATCAGCTTTAGCGCTTTGAATCATTTCTTTGTAGGCCTCTTCAGCCATACTTTCTTGGGTGTTGATAAAACGCGTACCCATATATATTGCATCTGCACCCATTTGAAGTGCTGCAGCAATATCTTGACCAGTGCTTAGACATCCTGCTAAAACAATGGTTTTATCGAAAAACGCTCGAATTTCGTTTACAAGTGCAAAGGGATTGATGGTTCCTCCATGTCCTCCGGCTCCTGCAGCAACAAGGATAAGGCCGTCAACGCCAGCTTCAGCAGCTTTTTCTGCGTGTCTTTTTTTAACGATATCATGAAATACTTTGCCTCCATAGGCGTGTATTTGATCTACGAGCGGCCCTATGGCCCCCAAAGAAGTGATGATCAATGGAACTTGGTGTTTTATGCAAAGTTGTAAGTCGCTATCAATTCGAGGATTGGAAGGATGAACAATTAGATTGACACCAAAAGGAGCTGCCTTTCGTCCTGTTTCTTTTTCAAAAGTATTGAGCTCTTCTTTAATTTGAATTAACCACTGTTCGAATCCTTCGCTCGATCTCTGATTTAGTGCTGGAAAGGTTCCGATAATACCATTTTTACAGCAATTAATAACTAGTTCTGGACCTGAAATCAGGAACATTGGAGCTGCGATTACTGGAAGATTAAGATTTTTAAAAAGTGATTCAGAATGCTTCATAAAAAAGATGTTTTTAATTAAGGAGTCATTTTGACTGCCTTGGGTTTCATACTCCCAAGATAAACTCCTCCGATTACTAAAATAGCAGCTAATAGTTTAATGCTGCTCATTTGATCCTTTCCCATACTAATGGCGAAAATAATTCCCATAAGGGGTTGTACGTAGGTAAAAACTCCAATGGTCGAAGCCTTGAGCTGCTTCATGGCAAAACCGTTTAGCACGTACGTCATAAAAGTAACACCCACAACCACAAAGGCAATAGTTCCGTAAGCCCATAAAGGCATAATACTCCATTGAATTTCTGAAAACTCTGGATAAGTTACCGGAAAATTTAAGATCGTTGCAATCCCAAACATGTATTTAAGCAGGGTCGTCGGACTGTATTTCATCATTAATTTTCGCACAATAACAAGGTAAGCACCATAGGCAAATGCGTTTAGAACGAAGAGGCTGTTTCCTAAAAATATATTTGGAGCATCTGCTCGTTCCTCGTGACCAAAAAGAATAAGGCCAAGGGCACCGATAAATCCAATAATAATTCCAAAGGCTTTATGGAAAGTAATTTTTTCTTTGACAATAATGGCAGATAAAATGAGGGTGCATATTGGAGTTATTGATACCAGTACCGCACTGTTTATGGGTGTAGAAAGTTCTAGGCCTTTAAAAAAAGCCAACATGTTTATCGACATGCCCAAAACTGTGGCTAATAGTAATCTCGGCCAATCTTTTTTTTCAATTTTTTCTTTGGGAAGAAATAAAGAGGCAATCCAGAAAAGTATTGCCGCTCCAGCCGTTCGCAGAAAAATAAAACCAAAAGGTTTGACTAAATCTGGCATAACGCCTTTTGCCAAAGTGTGATTTATAGCGTAGATACTTGTCGCCATAAAGGCAGCAAAAAAAGCGATATACCTTTTTTTCATTCGTGAAGGGCTTTTTGAGCTGCTTCTAGAGATTTTTTGGCTGACCCTGTGAAAACGGCATTAGAGGTTAGAATTACCGGTCTTTTTAAGAAAGTGTAATGTTCGAGAATCAACTTTTTATAATCTTCTTCTGTTAAAGTTTGATCGCCTAGATTTCGTTGTCTAAATAACATGGCTCGTCTTGAGAACAGAGATTCATAACTGTCTGTATGTGCTCTCATTTGCTCTAAATCTTCGGCAGAAATGCCTTGTGGTTTTATATCGATTAATTCACAATCATTAGAAGGGTTTAAAAAGTCTATTGCTTTTTGACATGTTTTGCATGTGCTGAGGTGGAATATTTTTTTCATCGCATGGTATTTCTGATAAATATATAAACTGACGCTCTTTAAAAGTACTTTATATTCGTTTAAGATTCTTCTTAAAGGCCCACAGAAATGAAATTTAATAGTAAAACCATTCACGGAAATCAAAACCCTGATAAGGCTTATGCCTCAGTGATGCCACCTATTTATCAAACCTCGACTTATGTCATACCTGAGGCCGGGGTCAAAAAAGCGTATGGATATTCTCGAACGGCTAACCCCACTCGAACGGCCTTTGAAAATGCAATGGCCAGTTTAGAAAGCGGTGATGCAGGCTTTGCTTTTGCAAGTGGAATGGCTGCTATAGACGCGGTCATGAGGCTTATCAAACCTAAAGAGGAAGTTATTGTAAGTCGTGATTTGTACGGTGGCACGCATCGTCTTTTTAACAAGATAGGTGCCATAAACGCAATTACCTTTCATTTTGTTGACATGATGAATTTAGATGAGGTAAGCGCAAAAATAAATGAACACACCAAAATGATATGGGCCGAGACACCTACTAATCCAACTATGCAAATCCTCGATCTTCAGCAGTTAGCTGAAATAGCCAAGCAACACAGTTTGTTATTTGCAGTTGATAATACATTTGCTTCACCGTACTTGCAAAGGCCTTTAGAATTGGGAGCAGACATTGTTATGCATTCAGCGACCAAATACATTGGTGGACATTCTGATATCGTTGCTGGGGTTTTGGTTGTGCGCGATGAGGAATTAGCAAACCAAATTAAATTTATTCAAAACGCTACTGGAGCAATTTGCGGCCCTATGGACAGTTTCTTGGCCTTGAGGGGAATAAAAACACTGCATGTTAGAATGCAAAGACATTGTGAAAACACCGCTCAAATCGCCCATTTTCTCGCCAATCACAAGAAAGTGAGCAAAGTGCTTTGGCCAGGCTTCAACAATCACCCCAATCACGAGGTTGCTAAGTCTCAAATGCATGATTTTGGAGGGATGCTTTCCTTCGAAACAAAAGAGGACAGTCTAATGTATTCTAAGGCATTGCTCAAACGCTTGACTTATTTTGTCACTGCCGAATCCCTTGGAGGTGTAGAGTCTCTTGCTGGAATACCGGCTTTAATGACTCATGCGGGAATGAGTGCAGAGGAGCGGCAGTCAATAGGAATCTCAGAAGGGATGATTCGCTTAAGTGTTGGTATTGAAGATGTTGAAGATTTAATTCAAGATTTAGCAATAGCATTAGATTTTTAACCCATCTATTTGAAAAATCCTTAAAAAAAGCTATTTGAAATTTAGAAAATGATATAATTTAGCCGAAAAATTATCAATTATATTATGCAAAGTGCCTTACTCAATCAGAAAATAGAGCTTTTCATGGATGAAATAAAAGCTCGTAATGGCCATGAACCCGAGTTTATTCAAGCGGTTCAAGAGGTTGCCGAAACGGTTATTCCCTATATCGTTCAGCATGATATTTATCACGGAAAGAATATTCTTTTACGAATGGTAGAACCTGAGCGTTTGATTTCATTTCGAGTCGCATGGATTGACGACAAAGGAGAAATTCACGTCAATAGAGGATATCGTATCCAAATGAATTCTGCTATTGGACCTTACAAAGGTGGATTGAGGTTTCATCCCACTGTAAATGCGAGTGTTCTAAAATTCTTAGCATTTGAACAGGTATTTAAAAACAGTTTGACCACGCTGCCTATGGGAGGTGGAAAGGGAGGTTCTGATTTTGACCCCAAAGGAAAATCTGATGATGAGGTGATGCGTTTTTGCCACGCCTTTATGACAGAATTGTGTAAACACATCGGCCCAAACACGGATGTTCCTGCTGGAGACATTGGTGTTGGATCTCGTGAAATCGGATTCCTATTCGGAATGTATAAAAAGCTCAGAAACGAGTTTACAGGAGTGCTCACAGGAAAGGGATTGTCTTGGGGAGGATCTCGAATTCGCCCTGAAGCTACAGGCTATGGTGCCGTTTATTTCGCGCAGAACATGTTAGAAACAAGAGCTCTGAGTGTCGCTGGAAAAACAGCTGTTATATCGGGTTCAGGAAATGTGGCCCAGTATGCCGCTGAAAAGATTATTCAATTAGGTGGAAAAGTGATTACACTTTCGGATTCTTCTGGATTCATACTCGATGAGGAGGGAATCACTGAAGAAAAGCTGGCCTTTGTTCAAGACTTAAAAAATGTAAAAAGAGGCCGTATCAATGCATATGTAGAGGCCTATCCAAATGCGAAATTTTTTGAAGGTAAAACACCTTGGAGTGTGCCTTGTGATTTAGCTTTTCCATGTGCAACTCAAAACGAACTCGACGGAAATGACGCAGCACATTTAGTTAAAAATGGACTTATGTGCGTGTCTGAAGGAGCGAATATGCCATCGACACCAGAAGCGATCGAAGTATTTAGAAAGGCCAAAATTTTATTTGCGCCAGGAAAGGCTTCAAACGCTGGAGGGGTTGCAACTTCGGGTCTTGAAATGTCACAAAACTCACTTCGTATAAGTTGGACAAGAGAAGAGGTAGATCAGCGACTTCAAGCCATTATGAAAGACATTCACGATTCTTGTGTAGCCTATGGCAAAGAAGAAGACGGTTATTGCGATTATGTTAAGGGGGCTAATATTGCTGGATTTGTAAAAGTGGCTGATGCGATGCTCGCTCAAGGGGTGATTTAATTTTTTCCGAATGTGGAGGTAAAAACAAAAGGAGTTGTTTTAACTCAAATTAAATACGGTGATACTAGTTTAATTGTTCGCATCTACACCGAACAATACGGACTTCAATCCTATTTACTTAGAGGAATACTAAAAAGCGGTAAAGGCAAATTAAAGGCGGCTTACTTTCTTCCACTTACTCAATTGGATTTGACAGCAGTGCACCGAGGCAAAGGATTGGAGCGCATTGTAGATGTCAAGCGCGATAAAACCTATAGCAGTTTACATACGGATATTGCCAAGAGCAGCCTGAGTTTACTGCTCGTTGAGACCCTTCAAAACGCGCTAAAAGAAGATTTTAAAGATCTTGATTTTTATCGGTTTTTGGTCGACTCTGCTAACTGGCTTGACGGCAATGAACGACTAGGTCATTTCAATATTGTTTTTTTGCTTGGGTTGTGTCGTTTTTTAGGTATTGAACCCCAGAAGAACTACAGCGAAGGTTCAGTATTTGATTTAAATGAAGGAGTCTTTATAACTGCTGAAAATTTAAATGCCTGCTTATCGATTTCAACATCTTTTTGCCTAAATCAATACTTAGGCATAGATTTTGATGGTAGTTTGGCCATACAATCGAACAAAGCGCAGAGAATGGAATTAATGCAGAGCCTGTTGAATTATCTTGAAATACACTTGGAAAACTTCTACACGCCAAAATCTTTCGCTGTCTTGAAAGACTTATACGCGTGAAAAAAGACCTGATTACACTCGTTGTTCTCTTAGTACAATACGGACTATTTGGACAGCAATACATTGTTGAAGACTTTATGAATCAACTGCCGTTGCCTGGTGTTGCGGTAGAGGTGCCATCAAAGGGTGTGACTAAATGGACCAATTTTGAGGGTGAATTTTCTCTGGAAAACATTGACTTTAAAGGCGATGAGGTGCTGCGTTTTAAACTAGAAGGCTACAAGGATTATGAATTGCTTTTTTCAGCCTTAAAAACAAAAGTCTATTTAGAGAAAATCGAAAACGTTTTAGATGAGGTGGTTTTATCTGTATCTCGTTGGAAACAACAAAAGCGTGAACTGACGCAGAAGGTGGTTTCTATTTCATCAGCAGAACGCTCTTTTTTACAACCCCAAACTTCAGCCGATTTACTGCAAGCCAGTGGAAAAGTCTTTGTACAAAAAAGTCAACTCGGGGGAGGTAGTCCTATTATAAGAGGTTTTGCGACAAATCGAGTGCTGCTCGTTGTCGATGGAGTGCGTATGAACAACGCCATTTTTAGAGGAGGAAATATACAGAACATCATTTCTATTGACCCTTTTACGGTTGAGCGAACGGAATTGTCTTTTGGCCCGAATTCTTTGGTTTACGGAAGTGATGCGATTGGAGGAGTGATGAATTTCTATTCGAAAAATGCGCAAGTCAGTAAGGAGGAGGAATTGCAAAAACGCTTCGGTTTGAATTTGCGCTACTCCACTGCAAATAACGAGCGTACAGTACATTTTGATCATGCTCTCAGTAGAAAAAAATGGAGTTTATGGAGCAGTTTGAGCTTTTCTGATTTTTCTGATTTAAAAATGGGGAGCAGGGGTTTAGACGATTATCTCAGGCCAACTTTTGTTAAAAAGGTAGGTGGACAGGATGTTACGGTTGTCAATGATGACCCAAGAGTTCAGAAATTCTCTGGATTCTCTCAAATCTACACCAATCACCAGTTTCAATATCATCCTTCAGAAGATTGGAAACACAGCCTTGGATTTTATTATTCTCAAACTTCAGATTATCCGCGTTATGACCGATTGCTTCGTCCGGGAACTGATGAGAATTTGCGTTACGGAGATTGGTATTACGGTCCACAAAAATGGTTGATGTTTCGCTGGACACAAGAACTTCACAGAAACAACACTGCTTACCGCTGGACAAATTCCTATCAAAACTTTGAAGAAAGTCGCAATGAAAGAGCATTTAACGACCCTGTATTATTTTCTAATCGCGAAAGGGTAAAAGCCTATCAATCTTCTTTAGATGCCGAGAAAAAAATCGAACAGAATCGTTTGCGTTACGGTTTGTCTTTAATGTACAATCAAGTTTTTTCTGAGGGAGAACAAGTAAACCTCGATACAAATGCTTCGAGTGCTGCACTCAGTCGTTATCCTGATAATAGTTCTTGGACAAGCACAGGAGCTTATATTTCCTTCGATTCAGAATTAAAGTCTAGACTGAGATCTCAAATCGGACTGCGTTTTAATAGAGATTTTTTAAAAGCCAATTTGGAAAATGACTTGCTGAGTTTGCCCTTTTCGGAAACCTCATTAACCAATAATGCATTTACGGGAAGTTTTGGTTTGAATTGGACGCCAGAGCGCCAGCTTCAACTCAATTTGAATTTGGCAACAGGATTTAGGGCGCCCAATATCGATGATGTAGGTAAAATTTTTGATTCAGAACCTGGAAGCGTAGTTGTTCCTAACCCTGACCTCAAGCCAGAGTATGCGTATACAGCAGAGTTAGGGTTTACTAAGCAATGGAATTCTAAGGCCGTAATCAATGTGGTAACCTATTTTACGTATTTAAAAGACATACTGATTCGTAGACCATTCGAATTAGATGGGGCAACGGAACTCCTATACAAAGGGGTTTTGAGCCAGATTCAAGCCATTCAAAATGGAACCTTTGCACGTGTTTTTGGAGTTGAGTGGAGCGGAAATTTCCAATTGAGCTCACGAGTTAAATTGAGTTCTAATGTGACTTATACCTTGGGTAAAGAACACGGTCATGACGATTCTATATCGTATAGTCGACACGCACCTCCACTCTTTTCAGACCTTCATATTAAATATTTAAACGGTCGTTTTCTATTGGATTTAAGCGCGGTTTACAATGCTGAAGTACCATTTGAACGCCTCGCCTTAACTGAACGTTCAAAAGCCTATTTATACGCTTTGGATCAAAATTCAAATCCTTTTGCTCCTAGCTGGACGACTTTAAATTTAAGAGCCCAATACAGGTTCAAAGAAGGAGCCTATACCTTTGGTTTAGAAAATGCCCTTGACCAGCGTTATAGACCTTATTCATCGGGAATAAGTGCGGCTGGACGTAATTTCGTTCTGGGCTACTCAAGACGCTTCTAAAAGGCTTTGAATCCTCATTCAATTTCTTACTTTTGCAAACATTATAAAATGGAATGTACTTGTGGATCAAAAGTTTAATGAATACAAAGCTTTAAATCTCCCAGAAATTTCTGAGTCTATTTTAGAATTTTGGAATAAGGAGAATGTTTTTGAAGAAAGCATGGCCGGAGGAGGTGAAAACGGAGAATACGTCTTTTACGAAGGACCTCCGTCTGCTAACGGTATGCCTGGTATTCATCACGTGATGGCAAGGACCATTAAAGATATTTATCCCAGATTTAAGACGATGAAGGGCTTTCGCGTAAAACGCAAAGCAGGTTGGGATACACACGGACTTCCCATTGAATTAGGCGTAGAGAAAGAACTCGGAATTACCAAAGAAGATATCGGTAAGAAGATCAGTATTGAAGAATACAACGAAGCTTGTAAAAAAGCAGTCATGCGATATACTGATGTATGGAATCAATTGACGGCTAAAATGGGTTATTGGGTGGATATGAGAAACCCCTACATCACCTATAAAACCAAATATATAGAGTCTGTTTGGTGGTTGCTGAAACAGATTTATGACAAAGGCTTGTTGTACAAGGGCTATACCGTTCAACCTTACTCTCCTAAGGCAGGAACAGGTTTGTCTTCTCACGAGTTAAATCAGCCCGGAACCTACCAAGATGTCACAGACACTACAGTTACAGCACAATTTAAGGCGCTTAAATCGACATTGCCTTCAGCTTTTCAAGCTGTTGAAGAAGAGGTTTACTTTTTAGCCTGGACGACTACTCCTTGGACACTTCCTTCTAATACCGCACTTACTGTTGGTCCAAAAATTGAATACAGTCTTGTAGCGACCTATAATCAATACACATTTGAACGTATTAACGTAGTTATTGCAAGCGCTTTAATCAGCAAGCAATTTGGTAAAAAGTTCGTCGAGGTAGAGGATGTCAATGAGTTAAAGGCTTTTGAAAAAGCGCATAAAACCATTCCGTATATCGTATTGAATAACATTAAAGGTGAAGAATTGGTTGAGGCGAGGTATGAACAACTTATGCCATACGTTCAGCCTTATCAAAATCCAGAAAATGCCTTTAGAGTGATTTCAGGAAATTTTGTGACTACAGAAGACGGAACCGGAATTGTACATACCGCTCCAACCTTTGGTGCTGACGATGCCATGGCCGCAAAGCAAGCGACTCCCGAGGTTCCTCCTATGTTGATTTTAGATGAAAATCAGCAGGCTGTTCCTTTGGTAGACTTAACTGGAAAATTTAGAAAAGAGCTGGGGCCATTTGGAGGCAAATATGTAAAAAATGCCTACTACGATGAAAAGGATGTCCCTGAAAAATCTATTGATGTTGAGATTGCCATCCAACTCAAAATAGAGAATAAGGCGTTTAAGGTAGAAAAATATGTACACTCCTATCCAAATTGTTGGAGAACAGATAAGCCTATTTTATATTATCCGTTGAACTCTTGGTTTATCAAAGTCACGGCTATCAAAGATCGAATGCATGAGCTCAATACAGAGATTAATTGGAAACCAAAGTCTACAGGAGAAGGTCGTTTTGGAAACTGGTTGGCTAATGCGAATGACTGGAATTTATCTCGATCTAGGTATTGGGGAATTCCACTTCCGATTTGGCGTACAGAGGACCATTCAGAAGAATTAATCATAGGGTCTGTAGAAGAACTCAAAACTGAAATAGACAAGGCGGTTGCAGCTGGATTGATGAAAGAGAATCCCATGGCTGACTTTGTTGTTGGTGATATGAGTGATGATAACTACGATCAAATAGATTTACATAAACACATTGTTGACGATATCGTTTTGTGCGCTTCTAATGGACAGGCGATGTATCGAGAAACCGATCTCATTGACGTTTGGTTTGACAGCGGATCTATGCCTTATGCACAGTGGCATTATCCTTTTGAAAACAAGGAATACATCGATGAATCAGCAACACATCCAGCCGACTTTATAGCCGAAGGGGTTGATCAAACCAGAGGATGGTTTTACACACTTCACGCCATCTCAACTATGGTGTTTGACAAGGTAGCCTATAAGAACGTAGTATCTAACGGACTTGTCCTAGACAAAGAAGGAAAGAAGATGTCAAAGCGCTTGGGCAATGCAGTCGATCCTTTTGAGACACTCAAAAATCACGGTGCAGATGCCACGCGTTGGTATATGATTTCCAATGCCAATCCATGGGATAATTTAAAGTTTGATATCGAGGGTGTTCAAGAGGTCAAACGTAAATTTTTTGGAACTCTTTACAACACTTATTCATTTTTGGCACTTTACGCTAATATTGATGGATTTACATTTAAAGAAGAACGTCTTGCGGCAGATCGACTTTCAGAATTAGACCGATGGATTTTATCTGAATTAAACAGTTTGATATCGGCAGTAGATGAGGCTTATGAAGATTATGATGCGACTAAGGCCACCCGTATGATTTCTTACTTCGTTCAAGAGAACTTGAGTAATTGGTATGTGCGTTTAGGTAGAAGGCGTTTTTGGAAGGATGCCTATGGCGACGATAAACTTGCAGCTTATCAAACCTTGAGCTTCTGTTTATTTACCCTTTCTAAGCTCATGGCTCCTGTAGCTCCTTTCTTTGCAGAAAGACTTTATTTAGATCTCGTGCAAGCTACTGGTTTAGCCTCTTCTAAAAGTGTTCACCTCGCTTCTTTTCCAACAGCTGACAAGGAGATGATTGACAAAGCCTTAGAAGCTAAAATACAATTGTCACAACGCATATCGTCTTTGGTACTTTCTATTCGTCAAAAGGAAAAACTCAAGGTAAGACAACCACTTCGCAAAGTGATGATACCTGTGAATAGTGATCAGGAGAAAAATGCTATTTCAGCGGTTGCACATTTGATTAAAAACGAGGTGAATGTGAAAGAAATAGAACTATTAGAAGACGCCTCTGATATTCTGGTCAAACAAATTAAGCCCAATTTTAAAGTCTTAGGACCGAAATTTGGCAAACACATGAAGGCGGTTGCTCAGATCATTCAAAATTTTGAGCAGGAGGATATTCATCAAATAGAAAAAGAAGGAGTACTGACGATTCAAGTTGAAGACAGTTCATATGAATTGACCGTAGAAGATGTCATTATTTCTAATAAGGATATAGAAGGATGGTTGGTTGCGAGTTCTGGACAGCTTACTGTTGCGTTAGATGTCAATTTAGATGATGATTTAATCAAAGAAGGAATTGCGAGAGAATTGGTCAATAGAATTCAAAACATTAGAAAGGACAGTGGCTTTGAAGTCACAGACCGCGTAGATGTTTACTTTCAAGGGTCTGTAGAACTCGATGCAGCCATCAAAAGCAACGAATCTTACATAAAGACCGAAACATTGTGCGAAAATATCTATATTGAGCACGAAATTACAGATGGAAATGCCGTCGAATTCGACGATATAAAAACGAGTATTAAAGTATTAAAACGATAACTATGAGTGAGGGTTTAGTTCGATTTAGCGATGCTGATTTACAAGAATTCAAAGGAATAATTACAGAGAAAATCCAAAAAGCCGAGGAGCATTTGGAGCTCTTACACAGTGCCTATAAGAACGATGGCAATAACGGAACCGAAGATACTTCGCCAACCTTTAAGGCATTTGAAGAAGGTTCAGAAACCATGAGTAAGGAGGCAAATACACAGTTGGCGCTTCGTCAGGAGAAGTTTATTAGAGATTTAAAGAACGCCTTGGTTCGAATCGAAAATAAAACCTACGGTGTATGCAGAGTTACAGGAAAACTCATCAATAAAGAACGCTTAAAATTGGTTCCTCACGCTACCTTGAGCATTGAGGCCAAAAACATGCAAAAATAAGTTGTGCTACAAGCGACTTTTGTGCCTTGTTTTTTTCTGGAGTTCTTTACTTCAAGGACAACAGCTTTCTTCAAAAAACATAGCCGTAAACCCCCAAAAAAAGCTCAACATAGACTTGACTTACGTAGCTCATTTTGAGATTGATACGCATCAGGAGGGTTTAATTCAGACTGAACTTACCGCAGAAGGAGAGTACAGTGATATGTTTAACCTGTCTATTCTAGAATCAGAGGAGAGTTACGATATTTCGTTATCAAAAAACCCTTTGTACGCCAATTTTAATGACAAATTAAGTGCACATAAAGTATTGGCAATAACGCTAAAGATAAGTGTCCCGTCAAAAATGACGCTTGATATCGATGGATTAAATAGTATTGTCTATACCAAGGGGGACTATAGAGAATTAAATGTATTTTTGAATGAAGGGGTGTGTCATTTGCATCACAATTCAATAAAATCAAAGATTATCACTGCAAAGGCGGATGTGTATTTAGAAATGAGTATTATTCCTGAACTTGTATTTTTTCAAAGTGCCTTTGCGAATGCTCCAATAAATGAAACGCTCGAAAAAGATGCTTTATGGATTATAAAGTCGAGAGAAGGAAACATTTATAGGTATAACAGAGAAGAAAATGAATATAGATAAATACGCCAAGCATTTTTCGTTTATGAATAAAAGGACGGCACTGATTATAATCTTTGTGGCTCTTTTGATTGATCAACTCTCAAAGATTTATATCAAAACAAATTTTTATTACCAAGAATCGGTGGAAGTATTCTCTTGGTTCAAAATTCTGTTTATCGAAAATGAAGGAGCTGCATGGGGAGCTAAAATCAGTGATTTTATTCCCATTGGTGAAAAAACTTCTAAACTGATTCTCTCTTTATTTAGGTTAGTTGCTATATGCGGTATTGGTTATTGGCTCTGGGACAGTATTAAAAAGCAGGCTCCAGGTGTATTGATATTTTCGCTAACTCTTATTTTTAGTGGAGCAGTTGGAAATATTATTGACTCCTTGTTTTATGGATTGATTTTTGACCAGAGTAGTACTATGCATATCGCTTCTCTTTTTGCAGATGAGCCTTATTCTGGAATGTTTTATGGTAAGGTGGTCGATATGTTTTATTTCCCTCTAATTGATACTGTATTGCCCAATTGGATGCCTTTTGTAGGAGGAAATCACTTTCGGTTTTTTGAACCTGTTTTCAACGTAGCAGATTTCTGTATCAGTTTCGGGGTTTTTGTTCTTATTTTATTCAATAAAACTGCCTTTAGCCAAGAGGATTAAATCCATAGACGCGCTTTGGTGTGACACAATAATCTAGACCTATATCGTGAGGGTCTGCATCTATCTGTTTTTCGGCTTCAAAAAAGCTTAGTCCTACTTTGAGCACGTCATTTTTACACCTTCTTAGAAATCGATCGTAAAAACCTTTGCCATAGCCAACTCTATTGCCATTTTGGTCAAAAGCAAGCAGGGGAATAAACACGATATTTAAGATTGATGTGTCAATCGTCTTACCCGATACAGGCTCTGCAATTCCCCATTTATTTGTGCGCAGAAGTGTGTGTTCATCAAGTTGAAAGTGTTCTAATTCAAGGTTCTTGACCCTTGGAATATAAATGTGCTTTTCTTTGGCTTGTAGCACGGTGACAAGTGGGGTTGTATCCACTTCTTTTTGAGCCTCAATAGGCAAGAAAATATGAAAATGCTCAAACTCCCAAATAGGAAGTTTTAAGCATTGATTGGTAATCTCAATACTCAGGTCAACACGCTCTTTTTCACTTAGAGCAGCTCTTTTTGATTTGTAAATTTTGCGACATTCACTTTTGTGCATAAGAAATGGATTCCTTGTCAAGCATTAAAAGTACAAAATCACGGATTTAGTAATTTCGTAGAATGCAGGGGCAGTACAAAAACGAACAATTGGAGATACAGGTAAAAACATTGCCTGAAACCCCTGGGGTTTATCAGTTTTTTGATCAGGAAAAACGAATGCTTTATGTTGGAAAAGCAAAGAACCTGAAAAAGAGAGTTTCGTCTTATTTCACAAAAACGCATACCTATGGAAAGACCAAGGTTATGGTGGGTAAAATAAGGGAAATCAAACACGTTGTTGTAAAGACAGAGTCTGACGCTTTGTTGCTTGAAAATAATATGATCAAGTCACATCAGCCTAGATACAATGTGCTTTTGAAGGACGATAAATCGTATCCTTGGATTTGTGTTAAAAAAGAGCCTTTTCCTAGAGTTTTTGCCACTCGTAGATTTATCAAAGATGGGTCTCAATACTTTGGACCTTACACCTCAATGAAAACTGTTCGAACGCTTTTGGATTTGTTTAAATCCATTTATATGCTTCGAAGCTGCCATTTTGATTTATCTCCTGAAAAAGTGGAGTCTAAAAAGGTAAAACTATGTCTGGAATATCACATAGGAAATTGTGCTGGACCTTGTCAAGGGTTACAATCCGAAGAAGATTATGAGATTCAAATAGAGGCCATTACCAATATTATAAGAGGCAAATTAAAGCCTTCTTTAATATTGCTCAAGAACCAAATGATGACTTTCGCGACGAATTTAGAATATGAAAAAGCACAAAAAATTAAAGATCGTATTGATATTCTAGAACGTTATCAAGCTAAATCAACTGTGGTTAATCCTAAGATTTCTGAAATTGATGTTTTCAGTATTCTTGAAGATCATTCTCATGCCTATATCAATTACTTGAGATTGGTTGAGGGCTGTATTGTTCAGTCACATACTTTGGAGTTAAAAAAGAAGCTTGACGAGAGAAAAGAAGAACTCCTTTCCCTAGCCATTGTAGAGCTTCGACAACGTTTTAAATCTACCTCAAAGGAACTTTTATTGCCTTTTCCTGTGCCCCTTTCAGAAGACTTAAAAGTCACCATTCCAAAATTGGGCGACAAGAAACAGTTAATTGATTTATCTCTGAGAAATGCAAAATTTTACAGACAGGATCGTTTCAAACAAATGAAAATCGTAGATCCAGATCGTCACAGTACTAGAATTATCGCTCAGTTAAAAGCAGATTTACGCATGAGTCAAGACCCTTACCACATTGAGTGTTTTGACAATTCCAATATACAAGGAAGTAATCCTGTAGCAGCCTGTGTAGTCTTTAAAAATGCAAAACCTTCAAAGTCAGAATACAGACATTTTAATATAAAAACGGTCCAAGGTCCAAATGATTTTGCATCAATGGAGGAAGTTGTTTTTCGGCGTTACAAACGATTACTTGACCAAGATGAACCGCTTCCTCAACTAATTGTAATAGACGGAGGAAAAGGGCAGTTATCATCTGCTTTAAAGGCTTTAGAATTACTAGGATTAAGAGGAAAAATAGCGATTATAGGAATTGCCAAGCGACTAGAAGAAATTTATTTTCCGAATGATTCAGATCCGTTGTATTTAGACAAGCGTTCAGAATCTTTGAAACTCATTCAATATTTGCGAAATGAAGCCCACCGATTTAGCCTAACATTTCACAGACAAAAGAGAAGCTCTTCAGCCATACAAACAGAACTATTGAATATTGATGGGATAGGCTATAAAACAGCGAACCAATTATTGAGTGAATTCAGATCGGTAAAAGGTGTTAAAGAGGCTTCTGTTGCCGACCTTGAGGCCTTAATTGGAAAGGTGAAATCGGAAAAAATTCGGGCGTATTTCAAGCTCAATTCTTAAAAAAAACATAATAATGTGTATTTAGCGCGTTAAATAGCGTTAAAAAGAAAACAAGGCTCTGATCATACTGTACTTTTATTATGTTCAAAAATTTGTTTCGTTATAGATTTCATGATTTAAAGTTTGGTTGGTTGTTGAAAAGCCTTGGTATTATTGTCAAGGCTTTTTTATTTTAGATGTGTGAAAATGAAAAAGATACTTTCTATATTTTTAATTACCTCGGTATTTTCTGTTTTGAGTGCCCAGAATTATCAAGCATTTAAGGAAGGTGAATGGCTTAAATACAGGCTACACTATGGATTTTTAAACGCCAGTTACGCTACACTGAAGTTGGAAAAGGCCAAAGTGAAAGGGAAGACTGTTTTCCGAGCGATAGGAAAAGGAAAGACTACTGGATTTGCCAGTTTATTTTTTAAGGTGGACGACACTTACGAAAGCTTTTTTGAATTAGATTCTGTACGTCCGGTTTATTTTAAACGTGATATTTATGAGGGTGGATACACCAAACACATTGAAATTGATTACGATTTTGATCGCAATAGTGCAAAGATTTACAATATCAAAGACAGCACTTCTTTCTCACTCGATATACACGATAAAATGCAAGATATTTTATCCTCCACCTATTATTTAAGAGAAAATTTTTCAACGGATAATTTGAAAATTGGTGATGAGATTCCGCTTGACATGTTATTTGATGATGATGGGGTTTACGATTTTAAACTTCGATATCTAGGGGAGCAAATTATTAAAACTAAATTTGGTAAGGTTCCCTGCCTTGCCTTCAGACCATTAGTAAAATCCGAGAGGATATTTAGAGCGCAAGAAAGTCTCACCCTTTGGGTAAGTAATGATCTAAATAGAATTCCAATAAGAATCCAGGCTGACTTGAGAGTAGGATCGATAAAAGCTGATTTAGAAGGTTATAACGGATTAAAGAATCAATTTACCTTGATAATGGACTAAAATGTCGCGTTTTTTACTGAAATTCGTGCCATGATTGAGAGGCGTCAAACTACAATAAAATTTCCAATGTTCTTTGTTATGCTCATAAGCCTTTTATTGGAGGCTTGTGGATTTTCTAGTGATAAAGAAAACGAAGACAGCATCGATTGGAGTTATGAAACGCCTAACACCTCCGTAGAAATGGAATACGGAATAAATATGTGTGATTACGACCTTGTATTGGACACTATTCGTTCTGGAGATACTTTTGGAGAATTGATGAAAAAGCATAAGGCTGACTACCAAAAAGTAATTCAAGCTACCCGCTCGTATAGAACTGTTTTTGATCTGAGAAGAATAAGGAGAGGCAGACCTTATCGTATACTTAAATCGAAGGACAGTCTGAATAAGCCCCAAGTCTTTATTTATGAAAATGACAAGCTAAATTACACGCTTGTGGATTTTAGAGACTCTGTTGAGGTGAGTAGAAATCAACGTTCCTATTTCCTAGTTGAAAAAGAGTACTCGGGGGAAATCGAAAGTTCACTTTACATGACCTTAGATAAGTTAGGAATCGATCAAAATCTCAGTCTTTCACTTTCAGACATTTACGCCTGGAATATTGACTTTTTTAGACTTTTTGAGGGCGATAAATTTAAAGCTATTGTTCGCGAACGTTATTTAGAAGACGGATCTTACATAGGAATTGATGGTATTACTGCAGCTTATTTTGAACACAAAGGAGACCCCTATTACGCATTTGCGGCAAAGGTTGATACCGTTAGCGGCCAAATTGATTATTTCGATGAAAAAGGAAACAATTTGAGAAGAACCTTTCTCAAGGCGCCTTTGAAATTTGCCTCTTATCGAATTTCTTCACGCTATAATTTGAAGCGGAGAATAGCCTATTACGGCAATAGAATAAGACCGCACAAAGGAACAGATTATGCAGCTCCAATAGGCACGCCAATCATTGCTACAGCAGACGGTGTGGTTACTGAAGCCAGAAGAAAAGGAGGAAATGGCATCTATGCCAAAATTAAGCATAATGCCACCTATTCTACGCAATACCTTCATATGAGAAGGCTTAATGTAAAGCGAGGGCAAAAGGTAAGACAAGGTCAAGTAATTGGATGGATTGGAATGACCGGTAATACAAGTGGACCGCACGTCTGTTATCGCTTTTGGAAAAATGGAAGACAGGTTGATCCTTTGAAACAAAAATTACCTGCAGCAGCCCCAATCGACAAGTCTTACGCCAATGCGTTTTTCAATTATGTACAGTCTCCTTTAGATCAACTCAACTGTATTGATTACGATTTTGAGCGTCTCAGTTTTGATGCCTCAAGATTATCTTATATAACTCCCGAAACAACAAATGACACTCAACAAAATCAATCCTAGCAAAACGAAAAGCTGGGAATCACTTAAAAGTATCAGTGAAAACTTAAAAGCTCAATCCATCTTATCTCTTTTTAAAAACGACCCTCACAGAGTTTCGTCGAATACTGTGAAGTGGGAGGAGTTTTTAATTGACTTTTCAAAGAATAAAATTGACCAATCAGCATGGGATGCCCTTTATTCCTTGGCTTCTGAATGTAAGCTAGAACAGGCAAAGAAGTCTTATTTTGAAGGAGCTACCATCAACGAGACAGAATGTAGAGCAGTTCTTCATACAGCTTTAAGAGCACAAAATACTGCCTTGCAAATCGATGGCGTTTCTATTGATGAAGACATTAAGGCAGTTAAAGAACAAATGAAACGTTTTACGTCTTCAGTTATTGACGGATCACATAAAGGATTTACCGGAAAATCAATTACTGATGTGGTCAATATCGGAATTGGAGGTTCAGATTTAGGTCCCGTAATGGTCGTAGACGCCATGGCTTATTACAAAAATCATCTAAAAGTACATTTTGTAAGTAATGTTGACGGAGATCACATCAATGAAGTTCTCAAAGACTTAAACCCTGAAACCACACTTTTTGTGATTGTTTCTAAGTCATTCACTACGCAAGAAACTTTAGCTAATGCTACCACAGCTAAAAAGTGGTTTTTAAATTTTGCCGAGGAAAAATGGGTAGCTAACCATTTTGCAGCTGTTTCAACCAACCTTAAGATGATTGATGAATTTGGAATTGATCAAAAGAATGTTTTTACCATGTGGAACTGGGTTGGAGGAAGATTTTCACTTTGGAGTTCAGTGGGATTATCAATTGCACTGGCAATTGGATATGATCACTTTGAAGAATTATTGAACGGGGCTCAAGGAATGGATAAGCATTTTTATGACGCTCCAATAGCCTCAAATATCCCAACTCGAATGGCGCTCTTGAGCGTGTGGTACAATAATTTTTTAGAAGCTGAAACAGAGGCTTTAATACCTTACACGCAATATTTACAACGATTTCCTGCCTATCTTCAACAAGCTATCATGGAGAGTAATGGAAAAGGAGTTGACCGAGAAGGCAATGAGGTAACCTACCAAACAGGTAATATTGTATGGGGCGAGCCTGGGACAAACGCCCAACATGCTTTTTTTCAATTAATTCACCAAGGCACAAAGTTAATTCCAGTAGATTTCATAGGCTTCATAAATTCATTACACGGTGATCAGTCACATCACGACAAATTGATGTCAAATTTCTTTGCCCAGACAGAAGCTTTATTAAATGGCAAAAGTGCTGAACAAGTTAAAAACGAACTTATTTCTGAAGGAAAATCACCACAACAAATTAAGGCGCTATTACCACACAAAGTATTTAAAGGAGATAATCCAACGACGACTTTATTGATAGATCGACTTACTCCTTATAACTTGGGCGCTCTTATTGCGGCATATGAGCATAAGATTTTTGTTCAAGGAATTATATGGAATATTTTCAGTTATGACCAATGGGGTGTTGAATTGGGCAAGCAGTTGGCAAAGACAATTTTAGATGAATGGAACACCAAAAAAGAGGCATCTCACGACCCTTCAACGAAAGAATTATTATCTTACTACAAACAAAATAGTTAAACATCATGCAAAACATTCTCACTTCGGTACACTCTGTCCTAGCTTACGTTGTTCTTATCGTCCTCATTTTGGCGTTTTTAAATGCAATTTCAGGTTGGCTTTCTAAGAGAGAAAAGTTTGAAATGAGTAAAGACTTAAGAATTAGCTTGTTTGCTCTTATTCTTTCGCATATTCAATTGTTACTTGGTTTGATTGTGTATTTCATCTCATCAAATGGCCTTAATGCAATAACCTCTATTGGTATTGGAAATTTAAACTCAGCAGCCCGTCTTTTGGCCCTAGAACATCCTACCACTAATATTATCGCTATAGTATTCATTACTATTGGATGGTCAAAACACAAGCGTAAAGAAACTGCAGAGGCTAAGTTCAAAACAATCTCACTTTATTACGGTTTAGGACTTCTTCTAATATTGAGTAGGATTCCTTGGAGCCAATGGCTTGGTTAAATCCATGTATACTGGATAATGATCACTGTACCCATTCGTATATGAAGTTCCCGAAAAGGAACGTAAGGGGTAACCTTTGTAAGTTCCTATTTGCTGGGTCATAAACGAGGGGTTAAATACTCCTATTTTCTTTAACTGTAAATTTTTTGAGGTCAGAAAATTTGAGGTGAACAATATCTGGTCAAACAGATGCCAGCGGTCCTGGTGAGCAATGCTTCCTATCCCTTTCTTAAATAATATTCGCATGGGATTGCGCAATGTATCTCGGTGTTTATTTCCATTTTCAAGTACTTGTATCGAATAATTCACTGGGTCATCATTAAAATCTCCCATAACCATAATTTGATTCGATGCATCTAAGGATAAGAGTGAATCAACTAGAGACCGACTTTTGTAAGCAGCTTTGATTCGGAATGGATTAGACCTGCTTTGTCCACCACTTCGAGATGGCCAATGCACCACTATAATATGTAATAATTGGCCATTCATAAAACCACTCACTACAAGTTGATCTCTAGTAAATTTTGGTTCATTTTTACGATTACTTAAGTATAAATTATGGTATTCATAATGGAGTAAATTATAGATGTTGGGACGATATAAAAGAGCTACGTCAATTCCTCTTTGATCTGGACTGTCTTGGTGAATTATGTTGTACTTCACTCCTAATTGAAGAAGTATGTTTTGTAAATCGCTAAGAACTTTTGCATTCTCAATTTCGCATAAACCGATAACGCTAGGCCAATTATTGTGTGGTAAAGCCATAGCCTTAAATACATTTGCAATTTGATAGAGTTTAGATTGGTATTTTTCTTTTGTCCATTTAAACTTTCCTTGAGGAGTTCTTTCGTCATCTTTGGTCAAGGGGTCGTCATAAATATCAAAGAGGTTCTCACAATTGTAAAAAACAATTCTCGAATTTACTTGCCCAATCGCCCTTGTGCTCAGAATACTTATAAACACGAACACACATAGTCTTTTTATCATTTTGCAATTGTAGTCGAGTTGAATGCAAGCGTATTGCGTTGTATGCATTTAGGTTTACTCAAATTAATTGATTGATGAAAAAACTAATGTTTTCTACTTTGATATCTTTTTATTTGAGTATTTCAGCTCAAGATTTTGCCAATACACCATGGAACTCATATTTGAACACCGAGGAATTGCCATTAGCCTTACAAAGCAGAATGCCTACGTTTTTGCGAACAGCTTCTTTTGATTGGAGTCATGTATGGTACAACACACGAAACTTAAATAAAAGAGAATCACAATTTATGTTCAATGGCTCTGAGATTAATAGATTGCTCGACGATACTCATGATTGGAATATGTGGTCTGGTTTAAATGAAGTATTGCGCAACAACACACAAACAGAAGGAATAAAGCCATATGAATATGCAATAGGAAGACTTGGAAACATTCAAACTTTTGAAACAAATCCATTTGAACTTCGTCAAGGAAACCGATTAACTCTAAGCAGTTCAAATAGATCATATCGTTATAGAACTCAGTATTATTTCAATAAAATTGGAGCGAAAAATGCCTTCACTTTGGCCACGAGTCTAAGAGGGGCTAAAGAAGGGTATTACGAGGCTAGCCCTTATATATCAAAAAGTGTTTTTGCGGGATATACATGGAGAATAAAATCACATCAATTTTATGTGGGATACAGTGGTGTTGAAACTCAAAGGGCTACGATGAATTTCATCACTAAAGAAGTATTTGATTTGTATGGGCCTAGGTACAATCCCTATTGGGGGGTATTCAAGAATTCAAATCGAAATACACGAATCAAACATCAAAGAAATAATTTAACACAGCTGAATTGGAGTTATCAAAAAAGTAATTTCCAAATGAATTTTGGAGCAGATTTTATAAAAAGTATTCACGCTAAAAGCAGATTATCACACCAAAAGGCTTCAAATCCTTTACCCACTTATTATAAATACTTGCCCAGTTATTCTTTGTCAAATTCAAATAGTTCATGGGTTGGATTGTTTAAAACGCGTTTGATTCAAAAAGAAAAGCCTCAGATCAATTGGGCAGATTTATTTCTAGCCAATTCCCAAGAAGAAGCGGGTTTTACTCCATATACTTTCTTAGAGGATGTGGAAATAAGATCAGGTACTAATCTATTTTTTCATCTAAAAAAGAACTTTACTTCAGATCTGAATTTTGACTTGTACGTAGCTCAACAGCAAGAAAATTATTCCCTTTTTGCTCGGGTAAAAGATTTATTGGGTTCCGCTTATTATTTGGATGTTGATTCATTTAGTCAAACACAAAACAATGTTTTGGACTCTTCTGCTAAGGGGGTGAATGATCGTATTAATTACAATGTCGACCTCAATGCTAAAGAAAGTGAAATGAACTTCATTGTCAGGAAAAAACACAACGATTTTAAAGCTTATACAGCATTAGGTTACAAGGTGAATTCCTATCAAAGAGATGGAAAATTCCAAAACGGACGCTATCCAAACAACAGTTTAGGAGCAGACTTATGGAAATCTTTCAACGCATATAATTTTAAAGTTGGACTCGAATATCAAATTGAAGGGAAACATTATTTTGATTTAAACTGCGCTTTGAGTGAGCGCATCAAAAGTCCTCAAGAACAATATTTGAATTTACGTGAAAATGCTATTTTCTTAAATCTAAAAAATGAAAAAAGAAATGCCTTTGAATTGAAGTATAGTTTTCACTCCTCTAGCTTCAAGTTAAACTCAAATGTATATCATTATCATTTGAAAGATCAAAATGAAAGAGATCGTTTTTATTTTGAACATGCAAATTTTGCAGATTTTATCCATCAGATTGTTCAAGGAATAAGCGTAAATGCAAAGGGTCTTGATTTAGGGATGGATTTTCAGCTAGATACCACATGGAGTCTCTCTCTGGCTTGTGCATTTTTTAAGGGATATTATTTAAAAGCGGATCATCTCGATTTTTATTCAGATGATTTGATGCAATTCGAAAATCAAAATGATTTTCGAGGATTAGAATTTGAATCTAATGCTATATCTAAAGCTCCTTTACCTAATCACCCTTCTCGAGCATTGTCTGTAGGTTTAAATATGCGCACAAACAATTACCTGTTCGCGGCAGCGAGTTATAATTTTATTTCAAAGTACCCAATAGATTTTGCTTGGTATCACCGTACTGAACAATTCTTAAGTGACTTAAAGACAATGATAGGTGTGCCATTGAATAGTCTAGTGCCTAAATATATTCCTGAGAACAATTATTTGAATTTATTGTGCGGCAAATCTTGGAGAATTAAAGAAGGCTACCTTTTGCTTTTTTCGAGTATTTCAAATGTGTTGAATAGGATTCAACCGATATCGGGTTTTGAAGGATCAAGGCTAGGGAATCCTACAGATTACCTTCAAGATCAAGTGCGAACTACGCCAATATTTGGTCCTAAATACTGGTATGCCATGGGCAGAAATTATTTTGTCAATCTTTCGTATCGTTTCTAATTAAATCTTTTATATATGAAGTTAAAATGTGTTTACGCCTTGTTAGGCGCGGGAATTTTGTTGACTGGATGTTGGCATGATTATGTAGGTGTAGTACCAGATGAGGAATGCGAAGATGCTCTTGTTGAAACCCATTCATGGAATAATCTAATCAAGATTCTAGAGCTCTATCCTGAGGGTCAAATAATTCAAATTGATGACGATATTTGGCTTGAGGGCGTAGTTGTTAGTTCTGATAAGGAAGGTGCGAATTACCAGCAAATTCTAATTCAAAATATCGATAATGCCCCAAGGGGAATTTTATTGAAAACTGATATGACTAATGCGCACTTTTATTACCCATTTCAACAGCGTGTATTTTTAAATTTGAAGGGGTTAAGTTTTCAAATGAAGCAAGGAATGATTACGGCTGGTTTATATCATATTTTGTATGACAACCCAGTTTTGGCCAAAATACCTTCAGTAGTATTAAAAGAGCATTTGATTAGATCATGTGCTTTATCAGAACCCATTGAACCTACTCCAATAAAATTGGAGACACTGAGTGAAACACATAATTATACATTTCAAAGTTTTACGGGTTTGTCTTTTGCTTCCAATGAATTTGGTAAAATGTTAGGAGCGTTTAGAGAAGATTCTAAGCGTTTACTGCAGGACTGTAACGGCAATGAATTGTGGCTTGTCTTGAGTGGATATGAAGAATATTATGATTATCTGATTCCAGAATCACAAGTTCAAATCACAGGAATAATTTACACTAAAAATGGGGAGTGGAATATTGAATTAAATTCTATAGAACACTTAAAATTAATTGAAGATCTCTGTCCTGATAGAAATGGAATTAAAAGTGTTTTTATAAGTGAAATTGCAGATCCAGACAACGATCTTAAAGCTCGATTTATTGAGTTGTACAATGCGTATGAAAATGACATTTCACTACAGGGATGGGAAATGCAGCGATATACAAATGCAGATACAACAGTAAGCAGTCGTTTTGACTTGAGTTCTTATACTATAAAATCAAATTCTACTTTTGTTATAGCAGCAGATGCGCAACAGTTTGAGCTTGTATATGGTATAATTCCCGATGCAGAGGCAAGGGGTTCAAGTGTAGCTAATTCTAATGGCGATGATAACTTAGTCTTGGTTAACTCTGATGGAAAAGTTATTGATATTTTTGGCCGTATAGGAGAAGATGGCAGTGGAACTGATCATGAATTTGAAGACGGAAGAGCCTATAGAAAATCACATATTAAAGAAGGAACTGATATTTTTGATTTTGAGCAATGGGAGATTAGTAATGATAGTGGAGGAAATGGAACCGAATTAAAAATTAAAAATGCACCTGAAGATTATAATCCAGGAATTAGAATAAATTAGTAAAATATGAAAATTGCTGCCATTCAAAATGAATTGCATTGGCAAGACCCCCAAGCCAATTTTATAAGTTTTGAGCACGAATTACAACATTTGGTCAATGATGTAGAATTAGTGGTGTTGCCTGAGATGTTTTCTACCGGATTTACGATGAAACCAGAACAGTTAGATCTCAATGTGGGAAGCATAACATTGCAATGGATGCAGCGAATGGCAGCAAATTTTCAAATTACCTTGGTGGGAAGCACAGCCTTTTTTGACGGACAACTTTGGTCAAATAGAGCATTTGTTGTTCATGCAAATGGAAGTTATAATTACTACAATAAAAGACACGGTTTTAGCTTATCAAGTGAAGAAAAAGTCTATCAAAATGGTAGAGAGCGAATCCAAGAAAAAGCTAAGGATTTTATAATATGTCCGATGATTTGCTATGACTTGCGTTTTCCGGTTTGGTCAAGAAATAAAAAACCATTTTACGACCTCTTAATATATATGGCTAATTGGCCAATTTATCGAATTTCAGCTTGGAATGATTTGCTCAAGGCTAGAGCGATTGAAAATATGTGCTATGTAATTGGAGTTAATAGAATGGGTACTGATAAAAATGGATGGGAATACAATGGCTCTTCTGCGGTTTATGATCCATTGGGCACTCAACTCTGTTTTTTAAATCAAGACCAAAAAAGTTTTACTGTTGACATAGACAAAACTTACCTCAATCAAATTAGGAGTGAATTAGGCTTTTTAAACGATGCCGATTCTTTTGAAATTAATTTCTAATAATAAAGGTTTGATCGATTTCCCAATTGGCACGAATTTCAATTGGATCTGGAAAGTATTTCACTTCTTCGGCTTGAGTTTTTAGCAACCAATTTCCGCTATCAAAGCGTTTATTGTTATTACTGTCATAGATAACCCTCAGACCGTAGGTTGCCGGTTCTAGTAAATCAAAAGTAATAGGTTCTATTTCATCTAAATTCACGGTGCTAACAACCTGATCTTTACCATCTAATAACTCTACAATTATGGGATAAGTTGCTCCTTCAATAGATAATTGAAGTGTGCCGTAATCTTCGAGTTGACCATATCTGTATTTTTTTTCGATACTATCGTTTGAGCTTCCAAAAATATCTTCAACAGCTCCAGGTAGAAGGTTTAATTTAAATTCATCTGCAAAGTCTCGTTGATAGTAAACGTTTAAGGCTCTTCGCGTTTGATCTAGTTCTAACTCAAACTCTACAGGGATACTGTCAAATTTAAAGAGGCTGAAGAGAGTGCTGTCGATTCTTGCAATGGGTGTTGAGGTTTCAACAACTGCATGGTCTGTGGTTTTGAGTGCTCCGTTGGGTTTTAGCGAAAGTGTAAGACTGTCAAGGTCAACGGTGCTTTTCTTTCGAACGGTAAAGGTGTCAATTTGATCTAATTTGGGCACACGAACAAGAAATTGTAAGGAATCGAATTCAGGCGGATGGATCCAAAATTGTAAACTGTCTTTGTTTTTGATTTTTTCTGTAAATGTTGTTATACTATCATTGAGTTGACTCAATAATTCAATTTCTGGTATGATATGTTTGGGCCCTCTATAAGGAAATAAGATACGTTGTTGAGATACTTGAGCTGGAACTACTGCTGAATATGGGGTTGCTTCCTTAAATAAATTGAGTAGAAATAAATCTTCAGTAGGTATAAAAATAGGCTCATCGAAAAAGGCGAACTTATCTAAACTTGGATCAAACAAATTATTGCTGTTTTCGTCTTTAATTGCCACGAGTTGGTATTGCCCCGGACTGAGATAATTAAAATTGAAAACAGGCAAACTGTCTAGGGTATTACTCAAATAAGTTGGGGGACTTTTGTAAACTATAGAATCTGTATAAGAACTATCAATTTTGTAGAGCATGACACTGACATATTCATCTGCTTTTCTGTTAATAGCATCTTTTACAACTCCTTTTAAGCGCAATGAATCGATATAATTTCCCGTAGAAATGACATATTGAAAGTTTACTAAGGCATTAGATTCATTGTTATCAGCGATACTTTGTCCGAAATTAAAGCTATATGTTGTATTTAATTTTAGGGTGTCTTCGATGTCGATTTGAATGAATTTACTCGCTCCCCCTTGAGGAATTATAACAGGTTCATTTTCAAGAGGTGGTGAGATGATGAGTTGCTCTTTTAAATTCTTGAGTTTGATGTATTCATCAAAATAGATGCGTATTCGAGTAGCATCAAAATTTGTTGTTTCTATAGGAGGTTGAGCCTTCATAAAAACTGGAGGAGTCTCGTCTTTTGGGCCTCCTGTAGGCGAACCTCTTTTGGCACATTGATTTAGGCTTAGGATAATGAAACAACCGATAAAAAAGGATTGAATTTTTTTAAACATCAATTGGAATTCAAAAGGGAAAGTTACAACATTATCATATGAATTGGTTCATTTTAGGCGTATAAGCAATAGCTGCGATTTTGATTGAATTTGGAGCGCCTTTTTTCAATTGGTTTAAGCATGTTATAATTGTTGCACCGGTGCTGATTACATCGTCAATTAACAAAATTGACTTTGCTTTGATGATTTCTGGGTTTTCTAGGTGATAACTCATTTTTTTAGATTCAAAGCGCGCAGATACATTTTTTTTAGTTTGAGACAATTCAAATCGGGATTGTTTTAATACAGCAGTACAGTAAGATGCATCTAATATGTTTGCAAGGTACTTTCCGAATAAATCTAATTGATTGTACCCCCTTTTACTCTGTTTTTTAGCGTGTAAGGGAACAGGAATAATTAAATCAATTTCAGGCCATTGATTCTTGGGATATATTTCTAACCAAAGTTGCGCAAAATATGAACCTATTTCAGGCTGATTTTTGTATTTCAAATGGTGAATCATATGTGAGACAATTCCTTTAGGTAGATTGAAAAAAATCGTACAAACAGGTATGCTTTTATCGACAAAGGGTATAGTTAATCCGTTTTTTGCACTAAAGGTGCTTTCGGTTAAAGGTAAATTCGACCGACAAGTCGAGCACAGCGGAGTATTTGTATCGAATAATATTGCATTACATCCGACGCAGCAGGGTGGAACAAAGAATTCTAGAATTAACTTTAATATTTTAGATATTTCAAACAACACCTCAATTTTATAATGGAAACCTCGACAGATACTCAAGTTCGAAATAACATAATTATAGCCGTGCTCCTTGTTGTCATCGTTGCTATTTTGGTATTATTTTATAATCTAAATCTCAATGCAAAGACTGAAATTGATTATTTAACTATTGAAAAACAAAACTTGACAAAATCACTTACAGAAGCTAGGCTCGATATCGATCGTTTCAAAAGTGAGAGTGAATTTGACAAGATGACCATTCAAAAACTTGAGAACCAGGTTGCACAACTACAGGATTCTGTCGCTAATTTAAATTTGACCGTTGCTAATTTAAAGCAGGCTAATCGTCGCCTTAAAGCGTTTGAACGAAGATATGATAGTCTGCGAAACGCGACTAAAAACTTAATAGACGACAGAGGACGAAGAAGAATAAAAAACAATCAGACTACGGCTGCGCCGGCTATTTCATCTCCTAAAAAAATAATACCAAAGAAAACAGACCCTGTCAATACAGTGTTAAATGATGCTAATTCAATCGAGTTTAGTGGAATACGCACAAAATCTTATTTTTTGGCTTCGGGACAACCTGTTGAGTCTACTCTCGCTGATCAGACTAAAATATTTCGAACTTGTATAGATGTTGTCGCAAATCCTTCACAGACTAGAACTTTTACTAAAAACTTAACACTGCGTTTTATTCCTCCTGCCGGAGTTTTAGATAATGGAGGTGCTAAACCAAGAATTATGGAACAGAAATTTATTGTTAGTTATGATGGAAGAGGCGGAAGTATATGTAAGGCAGTAAATGTATCCAATCAAACTATCGTACGCGGAACATACACGATTCAAGTTTGGGATAAAGATGTAGTTTTAACTCAAGGAGAGGTTGTTTTGAACTAATAGAAAACTCTATTTTTGCTTCTATCAAATAATCCGATCCATGAAGAATAAGGACGAGGTCTTTAAAAGAGTCATTTCACACGCCAAAGAATACGGTTTCATCTTTCAATCCAGTGAAATTTATGACGGTTTATCTGCCGTTTACGATTACGCTCAAATGGGGGTATTACTCAAGAAAAACATCAGAGATTACTGGTGGCACGCCATGGTACGCCTTAATGATAACATTGTAGGTATTGATGCTGCAATATTCATGCATCCCACAACATGGAAAGCATCTGGTCACGTCGATGCCTTTAACGACCCTTTAATTGACAATAAAGATTCAAAAAAGAGATATCGGGCCGATGTGTTGGTCGAGGACTATGTGGCTAATAAAATTGAAGCCAAAATCGACAAGGAAATTCAAAAGGCAGCCAAGCGTTTTGGAGCGGATTTTGATCAAGAACAATTTGAGCAGACTAACCCTAGAGTTTTGGGTTACAAAGAAAAAGCAGCTACGATACTAAGGCGATTGGCACGTTCTTTAGAAGATGAAAACTTAGAAGATGTCAAAGCTCTAATTGAGGAATTAGAGATTGCTTGTCCGTTATCAGGATCAAAAAACTGGACAGATGTCAAGCAATTTAATTTAATGTTTGGCACCAAATTAGGAGCTTCAGCTGAAACTGCGACAGATCTTTATTTAAGACCAGAAACTGCGCAAGGTATTTTTGTAAATTTTCTCAATGTGCAAAAAACAGGTCGAATGAAAATCCCTTTTGGTATTGCCCAAACAGGAAAGGCATTTCGAAACGAGATTGTGGCTCGACAATTCATATTTCGCATGCGAGAATTCGAGCAAATGGAAATGCAGTTTTTCATCAAGCCAGGTACGCAGCAAAAATGGTATGAGCATTGGAAAGAGCATCGATTGAAGTGGCACCTGAGTTTAGGAATGGGCAAAGAAAATTATCGTTTTCACGACCATGAAAAATTAGCTCATTACGCCGATGCGGCCGCAGATATTGAATTTAAATTCCCTTTTGGATTTAAGGAATTAGAAGGTATTCATTCAAGAACTGACTTTGATTTGTCTTCTCATGAAAACTATTCAGGTAAAAAATTACAATACTTTGACCCTGAAGAAAACACCTCATATGTTCCATACGTCCTAGAGACCTCAATCGGATTGGATCGTATGTTTTTAGCAGTATACTCTAATTCTTTACAAGAGGAGGAGTTGGAAAACGGGACGCGAACGGTGTTAAAACTTCCTTCTGTTTTGGCTCCGTATAAGGTCGCCGTTCTACCCTTATTGAAAAGAGATGGATTGCCAGAAATTGCTAAATCTATTGTTGAGGATTTGAGATTTGATTACGATGTGGTTTACGATGAAAAAGACGCTGTTGGAAGACGTTACAGACGTCAAGACGCCATTGGAACTCCATTCTGTCTCACTGTTGATCACCAAACTTTAGAAGATCAAACGGTTACTATTCGTGAACGAGACAGCATGAATCAAGAACGAGTTGCTATTTCATCCATCGGAGAAATGTTGCGCAAAGAAGTTTCGATGTCCGAGTGGTTAAAGCGCTTGTGACCCTGTTTTGCGAATACGTATCGAAAAGAAAAAATTTCTTGCATCTGCCGGATAGTAATAACGAGGAGCATTACCTCCAAAACCAACTGCATTGACGACAAAAGATGAAGCATATGCCGTGTTGGTTAGGTTATTTATTCCCAAGGTAAATTCGCTTTGATAATTATTTGACCACTTTTTTTGATAGTTGAGTGTCATGTCTAAGCGGTGAAATGAGGGAGAATACACGGTATTAGCATTGTTAATGATAATCGGATCTGTATACAGATGATTTAGATTATAGCTAAGATTATTGCTTATGTTTCCACTTAGGCCTAGTGCTAATCTGTGTTTAGGAACTCCAGGTATAAATAACCCTTCACGCTGTTCACCTTCATCGTCAAAATCTTTGAATTTATGGCTTGACCATTGATATGAAAAATACAAGTTTTCAAACAAGCCACCTGTCTGAATTTGATAAGACGAACTCAAATCTAGACCTGTTAACTGAGTCCTTCCTGCATTTACAAGGGTTTGAAGATCTTCAGTCAAACGCTTTTCAATAAAGAGATCTTTTACATCAATCGTATAAAGTTCTGCACTCCAGTTTAAACGTTCCTCAGCCGCAGAATGATAACTCAATTCATATTGTGTTCCAATTTCTGGCCTGAGATCTGAATTGAACTCTTGTCCAGCAATTAGGCTTTCTTCTAAACTGGGGTTTGAATAACCCTGACTGATGTTAAGACCAAGGTTTTTGTAGTTTAGTTGAGCACTTGGCGCTAGTATTCCTCTGTTGACACTCTCAATAGCGGCATCCGAATTTCTTTGATAATAGTACTGATTAAAGTTGAGGTTTGCTCCGAGTTGATATGAAAATTGATTCCACTTTCCATAGTGATTCAAAAAGTAGTTGGAAGAAAGTCGCTCCTGTCGCTGCGTGTTCAATAGATCTCCTTGCACACTTTTTTGAGGGTCTACCTCTCGGTATAGATTTCGATATATTTTGTCGAAATAATTTTCTTTTCGATGTTCTATACCAAAGATAAATCCTGATGTTTCTTTTGAATAAGTTCCGGTAATGCGATACCCTAGACTATAAGTTCTGTCGTCTAAAATATTGAAAGGTCTAGCCTCGTAATGATCTGCGTCGATATAATAGAGTGAGGGTTGAATTTGCCATCTATTTTTTTGCCATTTGTGATAGACTGCGAATAATGCATAATTGTTTTGTTCAAAACCTTTCGCTGCATTCCATGTAAAAGCTGCTTTTGTAGGATTATTTTCAAAATCGTTTTGATTTAAAGAACTTGGAATTTGTGCGTTGTAATTGATTTGATTTAAAAAGAAGCCCAATTTGTGATTATTACCTAGGTTATACACGTTTTCAAACCAAAAACCGTTGCGTCTAAAATTATTGTTTTGACGATATCCTTCGCGATCTAAATGGTGCAGACTAAGTCGAAATGCTTTTTTTTCATTTGAAAAATTATATTGGTAGTGTGTTTTAAAAAGCCCATAACTTCCCAATAAAGTGCTGAATTCTTGTCGGCTTCCATTGATTTTTTGAAGATCTGATTCTAATTCGAGTAAACCTCCAAGCGCTGCGCCATAGGCTGTCGCCTTAGGTCCTTTCACAACTCTGATTCGATCTATATTCTCAAGATCAAAAGCTTCAACTGTAGACTCTCCCACACCATTTGTTACGGGTATGCCGTTGTAGTACATTTTAATTTTTGTGGTACTATAAGGCGATCGAGCTCCAATTCCTCTTACGCTAATGCGGTTGGTGTTTAGGGCTCCTGATTGGAGCTGTATTCCTGGAATTCTATTTATTTCTTGAGTAAAAGAGATGGGGTTTGACTTGGGAATTACGGTAGTAGCAGTAGTTAAACCCAATAGTTCTTCTGATTGTATAGCTGCTTTAACCACTACTTCTTCAAGATTAATCTGAGAAATGCTGTCTTGCTGCTGAGCAAACACCAATGAAGGAAGAAGTAATAAGATTACTTTTTTCATAGTAAAGTTTTAGCAAATCTACTATTTTTATCCACCATGAAAATTATTTCCTACAACGTTAACGGTATTCGTGCAGCCATGAATAAAGGGCTTTTAGAATGGCTTCAGCAAGTTGATGCAGATGTCGTGTGTTTACAAGAAACCAAGGCCCATAAAGAACAGGTTGATCTTGATGCTATTTCTCAAATTGGATATACACACCAATATTGGTTTTCCGCTGAAAAGAAAGGATATTCAGGAGTAGCTATTTGGAGTAAACAAGCAGCTGATTCTGTAGAAGAAGGAATAGGCATACCCCACATCGACAGTGAAGGAAGAAACATTAGAGCAGACTTTGGCTCTGTTTCGGTAATGAGTATGTACCTTCCTTCGGGCACCAATATCGACCGATTGGATTACAAGTTTGCCTATATGGATGACATTCTGGTTTATTTGAATGGACTTCAAAAGAAACATCCTGAACTACTCGTTTGTGGAGATTATAATATTTGTCACAAGGCTATAGACATTCACGACCCTGTTCGAAATAAAAAAGTATCGGGTTTTCTTCCTGAGGAACGCGCATGGTTGGATGATTTTGTAGCTGCGGGATTCGTAGATACCTTTCGAATGTTTAATACTGAGGCCGATCAGTATACTTGGTGGAGTTATCGCGCAAATTCTAGAGCAAAAAACAAGGGGTGGCGCTTAGATTATGGAATGGCAACAGCAGCCCTTTCTTCAAAAGTGAATAGATCTGTCATTTTAAATCAAGCTGTACACTCAGATCATTGTCCAATATTAATCGAATTAAAAAAATGATTTACACCAACTTATCTACCACAGATTTAAAAGTCAGTAAAATCTGTTTAGGAACTATGACTTGGGGGCGTCAAAACACACAAGAAGAAGGTTTTGAGCAAATGAACTACGCCTTAGATCATGGGGTTAATTTTTGGGATACTGCCGAATTATATCCTGTGCCTGCAACTGCAGAACGCTATGCACATACAGAAGTTATAATTGGAAATTGGCTAAAACAAACCAAGAGAAGGTCTGAAATAGTCTTAGCTTCAAAAATAGCAGGAAAGTCTGCATTTACTTCTCATATACGAACCACAGGTTTTCAATCTCAATCTTTAATTGAGGCGGTCGATAATAGTTTGGCCAGACTTCAGACTGATTATATCGATTTGTATCAATTACACTGGCCTGAGCGTGTGACTAACTTTTTCGGCAAGCGAGACTATCCAATCGGAGAGACGTGCGAGTGGGAAGACAATATCGCTGAAGTATTGGGGACTTTAGAAAAAATTGTGGCCTCTGGCAAGGTCAAATATATTGGTCTTTCCAATGAGACTCCTTGGGGTTTAATGCGTTTTCTTGAAGAGCATACTACAAACTCAAAACTTCCAAGAGTAGTAAGTGTTCAAAACCCCTATTCATTGTTAAATAGACTTTATGAGGTAGGAATGGCAGAAATGTCAATGCGATCTGAAGCAGGTTTGCTGGCTTATTCTCCTTTGGGATTCGGGGTGCTTTCAGGAAAGTATTTGGGAGGTAAAAAACCTGAAAATGCGAGAGTGACATTGTTTCCGAATTTCAGCAGATACAGCGGAGATAATTCGATTAGAGCAACTGAAAGGTATAAAGAGATAGCCGACGCGCATGGTTTGAGCTTGACTCAATTGTCTTTAGCCTTTGTCAACACTAGGCCATTTGTGACCAGTAATATTATTGGAGCAACTAGGATAGCTCAATTAAAAGAGAACATAGAGAGTGTTAATGTTCAATGGAATCAAGAACTTGAAGAAGCTGTCAATGCGATTCATGGGCAGATTCCAAATCCAGCCCCTTAGAACTCTTAATTGGTTTTAAAACAAGCCCGTACTAAATCTTCAACCTTTGAAAACTTGAGAATTTCAATTTTTGGATTTTTGATGCTTATCGTGGCAAACTCGGAAATGTAAATCTTCGAAAATCCTAATTTTTCGGCCTCAGAAATTCTTTCATTGATGCGTTGTACGGGACGAATTTCTCCAGCGAGACCGACCTCTGCTGCAAAGCAACTTTTGGTCGAAATAGGAAGGTCAATACTCGAGGAGAGTACGGCCATTACTACCGCTAAATCGATTGCAGGATCGTCGACCTGAATGCCCCCGGTAATATTTAAAAAAACATCTTTTGCGCCTAATTTGAATCCGGCTTTCTTTTCAAGTACCGCCAATAGCATATTTAGTCGTTTGGCATTAAAGCCTGTTGTTGATCTTTGAGGAGTGCCGTAAACTGCAGAACTAACTAATGCCTGTATCTCAATCATTAAGGGACGTTGCCCTTCAACGGTAGCTGAAATTGCTATCCCACTTAGCGGATGCTCATGATTTGAGAGTAGTAATTCAGAAGGGTTGTTTACCTCTTTCAGACCATTGGATTGCATTTCGTAAATACCTAATTCTGAGGTGTTCCCAAACCTGTTTTTCAAGCCTCTTAAAATGCGGTATACATAATTGCGATCACCTTCAAATTGCAATACGGTGTCGACCATATGTTCGAGTAATTTTGGACCTGCAAGTTGCCCTTCTTTGGTAATATGCCCTACCAAGATCATTGGCGTATGGGTCTGTTTGGCATATTGAATCAATTCTGCTGCACATTCTCGAATTTGAGACACTGTTCCTGCAGCGGAGTCTAATCGATTTGAATGAAGGGTTTGTATGGAATCGACAATGACTAAGTTCGGTTGTAAATCTTCAAGTTGTTGACCTATTTTTTGGGTATTGGTTTCTGTTAAAATGTAACAATCTGCTTTTTGATTGTCAATTCGCTCTGCGCGCATTTTAATTTGTCTACCGCTTTCTTCTCCCGAAGTATAGAGAACTTTTAAAGGAGAACTCAGCGCAATTTGTAATAATAGCGTGCTTTTACCTATACCTGGCTCACCTCCGAGCAAAATAACAGAACCCGGAACCAATCCTCCACCTAGAACTCGATTAAATTCTTTATTGGTGGTATCGATGCGAGTTTCGTTTTGAACGTCAATTTCTTGAATTCGTTGTGCTTTAGTTGGTCTTGTTTCCTGTTGAGAAGAAGTAATATCCTTGACAGATGCAGTGCTAATCACTTCTTCTGCAATGGTGTTCCAAGCCTTACAACTATAACATTGACCAGTCCACTTTGAACTTTGAGCGCCACAATTTTGACAGTAATATGTGGTTTTAGTCTTGGCCATTTTTAGGGTTATTGTCTTTTACAAAAGGTATGAATAAAAAAGATAGTACTCCGAGAATCACAACCAAAAGGGTCTGGGCAATCCACATAATCCAACCATAAGCATCCCCTTGAATTTTTGATATTTCAAAAAGGGCGAGTGAGCTACTAATGGCGATAGGATATAGGCCAACTCCACCATTGGTGGTTGTCATGGCAAAAGTGCCTGCAATAAATCCGACTAATATTTCATTGAAATGAATTTCTCTTAAGTCAACAATGGCGTATTGAATTACCCAAAACATAGCAATGTAACAGACCCAAATAAAAAGGGTATGTCCTATGAAGTGCCATTTCTTTTTCATGTGCAATACACTGTTGACCCCTTCTTGTAAACCTTTTAGAAAAGTGCTAAACTTCAGGGCTAGGGGATGAGAAGATTTTTGCAATAATTTTATAGAGATTGCAAGTCCAACAAGCGCTATGAACCCTAAGCTTAAAAATATTCCAACACTTTTTCCTCCGTTGCTTATCAATTCAAAAAGTTGATTGGATTGCACTAAAAAGGTCAGGATTAGTACAATAAGCAACATCAGCAAATCGACAATTCTTTCAGTTACAACAGTTCCAAACCCTTTCTCAAAGGGAACCTTGTTGTAGGTGTTTAATGCGGTTGCTCTAAAGAGCTCTCCAGATCTAGGAATGCCTAAATTGGCAAAGTACGAAAGCATAACGAGCATAAAGCCTTTAAGCAGCGAAACACGATAACCCATAGGTTCTAAAAGATAATTCCATCTCCACGCTCTAGAGAGATGGCTCGCCAACCCTATCACTATTGAGGCTGTAACCCATGAGAAGTTAGCGTCTTTCATGTTTTGCCAAATAAGACCTCTTTCCTCTTCAGTAGTGCTGTTGTATGAATAAAACACCAGACCTAAACCCAATGCAATGGGTAGGATTATTTTTATCCATTTAGCTAGTGAACTGCTTTTCATTTATTCCAATAAGTTAGTCGCTTCATTTGGAAAAACAATGGCAGGTTGAAAAGTTTTGGCCGCTTCAATAGGCATACTTGCATAGCAAATAAGTATAAGAATGTCACCTACAGCCACTTTTCGGGCAGCTGCACCATTTAGGGTGATTTCCCCGCTTTTTCTCGGGCCTGGAATGGCATAAGTTTCAAGCCTCTCACCATTATTGTTGTTAACGATTTGCACTTTTTCACCTCTGATTATATTAGCGGCATCCATTAAATCTTCATCAATAGTAATGCTGCCGATATAGTTTAAATCTGCATTGGTAACTTTTACGCGGTGTATTTTCGATTTTACAACTTCAATATTCATAATTTCTTGTGATCAACTGAAGATTTAGTTTAGTTGTATGTTGTCTATGAGTCTTACGCCTTCTACTTGTACGGCAATAAAAGCTCTGTATTTTAATTTCTTCTGATTCTTTTTTGCAGGCGTTAGGGTTAATTCATCTGCAATTTCAAAGTATTCTAATTCGATGAAATCTCTATGCATAGAGATTTTGTTCTCGACATAAAGCTTGAGATTTTCCATAGAATTAGTCGAAAATTTGAGCTTTACTTGTTTGAGTATTTCGTAAATCAAACCAGATTTTTCTCTCGAAGTTTCTGAGAGTTTTTGGTTTCTAGAGCTCAGGGCCAATCCATTGTATTCTCGCTCAGTAGGACAAGGCACAATAGTTGTTCTCCACCTGTGTTTTTGATTGAGATGCTGTATAATTCTAAGTTGTTGGTAGTCTTTCTCTCCGAAAAAAGTAAACTTTGGTTGTACCGCATATATTAATCTTTCGACCACATTGGCGACCCCTTTAAAGTGCCCAGGTCTATTTGCCCCTTCCATGATTTTGTCTAATCCCATAAAATCGAAATCACTCAAGGAAAGATCTCTTCCATAGATGTCTTCATTTGAGGGAATATATACTAGGATGTCTTCGCTGATTTGTCTGAGCATGAGCATATCGCTTTCTACCGTTCTGGGGTAGCTTTCTAAATCTTTGGAATCATTGAATTGAGTTGGGTTTACATAGATACTGACTACGCAGATATCTGTTTTGTACAGCGCTCTTTTGACCAATGAGAGGTGGCCTTTGTGCAGGGCTCCCATAGTTGGAACAAAGCCTATTTTCTTTTTCTTTTTACGAAGCGGATTGAGGTAGGTTTGTAAATCACCTTTAGCCGAAAAGCTCTTCATTGTTCATTGAATTGGAAGGCAAAAATACCACAATAGGTAGATACCACAATAATTTCGTACTTTTGCAAACACAATTTCTACTACAAAAACTAACTCTATGAATGGAAAAAGGATTTTGTTTGTTTCCTCTGAACTAGTTCCTTATCTCCCAGAGAATCAAGTTTCTTTAATGTCGTATGAATCTCCTAGAGTCGTAAATGGCAATGGAGGTCAAATACGAATTTTTATGCCGCGTTACGGTAATATCAATGAAAGAAGACATCAATTGCACGAAGTGATTCGTCTTTCAGGTATGAATTTGGTGATCAATGATATGGATATGCCCTTAATAATTAAAGTTGCTTCAATACCTAAAGAGCGTATTCAAGTCTATTTTATTGATAACGAAGAATACTTTAAAAGAAAGGCTACATTTTTTGATGCTGATGGAAAATTGTTCGAGGATAATGATGAACGAGCGATTTTCTTTGCTAAGGGTGTTGTTGAAACGGTGAAGAAACTAAACTGGGCGCCTGATGTTATACATGTGCACGGTTGGATGGCCTCTTTACTTCCTTTGTACTTGAGAACCTATTACAAAGACGAGCCTATCTTCGCTGATGCTAAAATCGTTACTTCTGTATATGAGCAAGGTTTTGAAGGGAATCTCAATACTGCGATGAAGTCAAAAATTGCGTTTGATGGTGTTGAGACCGACGTTTTAGAAGGACTTTCAACTCCAAATTTTAATAATCTGTTAAAGACCGCGATAGATTATTCAGATGGCATTATATTCGCAAGCGAAAGTGTCTCTGAGGAGCTTGAAACTTATGGCAAAAGCAAAGGAATACCAACCTTAGATTTCTGCCCAATTCAGGAAACAGAAGAGGCTTATCTTAATTTTTATAATAACGAAGTTTTATAGCAGACAAAGTTTTAATAAGTATGCTTTTTAGACCTAACAAGTACATCCTATTAGCGGTGTGCGTGACTCTTTTCGCTTCTTCTTGTGTTGAAGATGACTTTATTATCGGTAATGGTGTCATTTCCGGAGAGCCTTTTAGTACCTCAAAGCAGGAATTCCCTGTCACTGTAAAACACATTGACGTTTCTGCTGTTCAAACCAACAAATTACCCTTGTATCAGTTAGGAAACTACAATGACCCTGTATATGGCAAAACCAGTGCACGAATAATCAGTCAGTTTAGATTACCTTCCAACAACCCAACTTTTGGACTGTTGAGGCAAGAACTCGAAGACTTGGAAGATCAAGGAGGGGTACAAGACACATTAAATGAACAGGAAAGAGTAAATGCGGCATACTTGTATATTCCTTATCAACAGGTCCCGGCAACGAATAGAGATTCTGACAGTGATGGCGTTCCAGACATTTACGATGAAGATCCTAACTCGAACCAGAGCGATAGCGATGGTGATGGTTTGACAGATAACGAAGAAAGATTATTGGGTACAAATCCCTTAGATCCTGATACAGATGGCGACGGTGTTTTAGATGACGAAGACGAAGAAACAGCTCCAAATAATTATCCGCTGACATTTGATTTGGACAGTATTTACGGAAACCCAGATATTCCTTTTCGCCTTAAGGTAGAGAGCTCTACTTATTTTTTAAGAGATTTAGACCCTAATGAAAATTTTGAGCAAACTCAGCGATACTATTCAGATCAAGATTTTTCTGAATTTGTAGGCTCTACGGTTCTCTTTGAAGGAGAGGTAGAGATTGACAACAAACAAATCATCTTTTATCAAGAAGATAATCCAGACACTGAAGATATCGACGAATCTACATTATTAGATACACAAAAAACCTTGAATCCAGGAATTCGTGTTGCTTTGGACACAAACTTTTTTCAAGAAAATATCATCGATAAAGAAGGGTCTTCAGAGTTTATTAGCCAGGCGAATTTTCAATCTTTTTTACGAGGCTTGCAGTTGTCTATAGACAGTAGTGATGAAATGATGCTGTTATTAGATTTAACAGATGCTGCTGTTTTTATTGAATACGATTACTTACGAAACAACAACAATGATACATTAGAAGATACTTCTGATGATGAATTAGAACGAGAAGATCAGACGTTTAGATTGAACTTGATTACTGGTGGAGGTTTTGCTCCTATTGTCGGCAACGCCATTAACACATGGCAAACGGAGCCTTACAACAGTATAATTCAGGAGAGGATTGACAATGAGAACGATCAAAGTAGAATTTACTTAAAAGGAGGTTCTGGAGTTTTAGCTGAGATTAATTTGTTCGGAGAAGGTGAAGCAGGGGACAATATTATTGAAGAAATCCGTGCAAATAATTGGATAATCAACGAGGCAAATCTCACTTTTTATGTAGACCGCGAGGAGTTAGATATCGCAGGAAGTATATACGAACCTACTCGATTGTATTTACACAATCGTGAAAATATGCGTCCGCTGTATAAGCCAGCGACAGAATCTTCTGTCGCAGAAACACCTTTAGGGTTTTATCTGAATTACGATGCTCGTCTTCAAAAAGAGGGTGATAAAGGGATAAAATATACTGCTAGAATTACAGAGTGGGTGAATGACATTATCGTCAGAGATTCTGTTAATGCGCCAATTCGGGTTGCAGTATCTGCAAACATCGGTGTTACCAATTACTTAGAGGCAATCGAGCAAAATGCAGAAATGGTCAACCACCCCTTAATGACTTCTATTACTCCAATTGGAACCGTAATTTACGGACCACTTCCAGAACAGGAGCAATTTGATAAGCGTCTTAAGCTAGATATCTATTATACTGAAACAGATCGTTAAATTTTACGATTTAATGACCTCGGTTTATTTGAAAGTTTCTAATTGAGCGTATCTTTGTTGCGTTCTAAATCATTAACACCTAAACAATCGTATTATGTGTGGTATCGTAGGTTATATAGGAAATCGAGAAGCTTATTCCATTATTATTAAAGGTCTTCAACGGCTTGAATACAGAGGTTATGATTCAGCCGGCATAATGCTTTCTGGTTCGGAATCTTTAAATATTTGCAAGACCAAGGGTAAAGTAGAAGATCTAAAACGCAAAGCTCAAAACGCGATAGATATTAACGGACAGTTAGGTCTGGGCCATACGCGATGGGCAACCCATGGTGAGCCAAGCGACTCCAATTCACACCCTCATGTTTCAAATAGTGGAGATTTGGTAATTATTCACAATGGTATCATTGAGAATTATGCTGCTATAAAACAAGCGCTGCAAGAAAGAGGATATCACTTTCATTCAGATACAGACACTGAAGTACTGGTCAACCTTATTGAAGAAATCAAATCTTCGCAGAAGGTTAAGTTAGGAAAAGCAGTGCAATTAGCCTTAAACGAGGTAGTTGGAGCCTACGCCATTGCAGTTTATGATCAAAATAATCCTGAAGAAATTGTCGTGGCCAAATTAGGATCTCCCTTGGCGATAGGAATAGGAGAACAAGAATATTTTTTGGCTTCAGATGCGAGCCCATTTATTGAATATACATCTAATGCGGTGTATTTAGAAGATGGTGAAATCGCAATTCTTCGTCGTGGCAAAGAAATCAAAATGCGAAAGATTGTGGATGATTCCATCACCTATCCAAACATTTTTGAACTAAAACTGAGCCTTGAAGAAATTGAAAAGGGAGGTTACGACTATTTCATGCTCAAAGAAATATACGAACAGCCTAGAGCCATAAATGACACCTATAGAGGACGATTATTGGCCGATCAAGGTGTAATCAAAATGGCTGGAATTGATGAGCACTTAGAAAAGTTTTTAAATGCAAACCGGATTGTCATTGTGGCTTGTGGTACATCTTGGCATGCGGGATTGGTCGCTGAGTACATTTTTGAGAATACCGCTAGAATTCCTGTCGAAGTCGAATACGCTTCTGAATTTAGATACCGCAACCCTGTTATTGGCACAAACGATATTATTATTGCGATTTCACAATCTGGGGAAACAGCAGATACCCTGGCGGCCATAAAACTAGCCAAAGAAAAAGGAGCCTTTGTCTTCGGTGTATGCAACGTGGTGGGTTCTTCTATTGCTCGTGAAACCCATGCTGGCGCCTATACACATGCAGGGCCAGAGATAGGCGTAGCATCTACCAAAGCTTTCACCACACAAATTACAGTCTTATCTCTCTTAGCCTTAAAATTGGCACAAGAAAATGGGGCTGTATCTAAAACCGAACTTCACGAATACCTTGCAGCTATAGAGGCCATTCCTCAAAAAATCGAAAATGTTTTAGCTCAAAACAGTGAAATTGAGTCGATTGCTTTTGAATATAAAGACGCCTCAAATTGTCTTTATTTGGGAAGAGGATACAATTTTCCAGTCGCTCTTGAGGGCGCGCTGAAGCTCAAAGAAATCTCATACATACATGCAGAAGGATATCCTGCAGCAGAAATGAAACACGGTCCAATTGCACTTATTGATGAGCAAATGCCAGTTATTGTTATTGCCACTAAGAAGGGACATTACGAAAAAGTCGTGAGCAACATTCAAGAAATAAAATCGAGAAAAGGTAAAATTATTGCCGTTGTCACTGAGGGAGATGAAGAGGTTAAAAGTCTAGCCGATCATTGTATTGAAATTCCTGATACTCAAGAATTTTTGACCCCATTATTGACTACGATTCCATTGCAATTGCTGTCATACCATATTGCTCTTATGCGAGGATGTGATGTAGATCAGCCGAGAAACTTGGCGAAGTCGGTTACAGTGGAGTAAGATTATGGGATGGAAGTTGTAACCCCAGAATCATAATTATTAGTTTTTCAATATCAATTACTACTACTAAACTTTGGTGTTCAAATTACTCCGATTATCAACAGTATTTATACAATCGTATTTGTGAGTATAAAGATAAAAGTGTAACCCCTATTGGTTACCGAAAGATATCCCAAATCTTCAATAAGGAGGGATTAAGAACACCACGTGGGAATGTGTTTAAGAATAACAATGTTAATTCCATTTACAAGAAGGGAAAAATTAGAGAGGAGAGAGTTTATAGAAAAGATGTTGTTAAAATTTCTCAACCAATAATATAAGGTATATTAGAAACGGTTTATCTAAAGTTCTATTTTATTTATTTTTAAAAAGTTAATTATTAAAACAAATTTAATGTTATACATTTTCTTTGTCATTTCATTTTTATTGAATTCCGATTTGGATAATCACCCGAAAATTTTAACCGTAAAAGAATTTAAGATTGAAAGTTCATTACCTACAGAAAATATTTTCACATCTAATAATTTTAGTATTTCAAAATCTAATTTTAAAGATGAGAATTTTTACATTCTGACATCAAGAAGGAATGATAATCAAGAAGTCTTTCAGACCCTATTTTTAAACTCAAAATCTTTCGAAAGTATTTCTAAAATGAGTATGGGTCAAGAGTTGAAAGTATGTGTTTATTATTACGAAAAAGAATTAGAATACAGAGAAGATATTAATTTAAGTGATGAAGAGCTATCTAAAGAAGTAACTTACATTGAAGGTGTGAGAAATCAGAAATATTATTATGAATATTGTGGAACAAACTTATTTGTAAAGAAAACAAATGACAACAAATTATTAATACTGATAAACAATTCCCTTCAAACCCCTTCAAATTGGTACGATAACAAAGAAAATTTGATTGAGTTAAAGGGAAAACCCCTTAATGATTTATTGGAATTATTATCATAAAAATTAATCTAATTCTTTCTAAGAATTAGATGAAGGTTACAATTTCCAACCCATAAGATTATTCCCTCACGGTAGAGTAGATGAAAAAAACTTTAAATAAACGACTAATAGCTGGAATTACTGCTGGCGGAACAACTTTTATACTCCTTGAGGGAGGAGACTATAAGTGGTTACTTCTGGTTGGATTTGCAGCAACCCTTTTTTTCTTCACTTATGTTTCTAAAAAATAAGAAACCTTGCTACGGACACTCTGTTATCGTGAAGAAAAAAAAGAATCTGATGATATGAATAAAAAATTTAATACTACGAGTAATTGGATTGGTATCGGAACAGCAATAGGAGCAGCAGTTTTTGCCGCTACAAATGAACCGACATGGCTTGCTGTTGGTGTTGCAGTTGGTGCAGGGCTTAGTTATACAAGACCAAAAAAATAAAAAAATTCAAGAAACGCCTTGATTTTTGAATCTGGTTATTTCCTTGTTTAAACAGAATTATTGTAGCCTTCACTCATACTTTGGGTAAGGATTTGAATCGCTATTTCTGCCTTTCTAAAAATTTGTGAATGCGATGAAGAGCCTCGGTCAACAATTCTTCGGAGGTGGCAAAACTCAGTCTGATATGACCTTCTGCAGCCGAACCAAACCACTTTGGAAGACCTGGAACAACTGCCACTTTGGCTTTTTCAAGTAAATTTTCATGTAATTCTGTTGCGGTATAAGCAGTTTGAGTTATATCGGGAAATAAGACGTAGCAACCCTCTGGAGGTTTACAACTAATGCCAGGCATTTCATTGAGCTTTTGGACCGTAAGATCTCTCATCTTATGCAAATGGGTGACGAAAGCGGACAACCACTGTTGGGCGTCATTTAAGGCTGCTGTTGCGGCGACTTGTCCCAAAACATTTGCTCCATGTACAGTGGATTGATGTAATGAAGATTCCAATATTTGAGTATAAATTATTTCGTTTGGACATAATACACTTCCTATTCGTAAACCTGCGAGTCCATAGGATTTACTGTAGCCCGTAACTGTTATAGTTTGATTAAATACAGGACCGATACTCGCAAAGGAGTTGAATTTATTTGGACTAAAAATAATATCGCTCCAAATTTCGTCCGATAGCACGATTAAATCTTTATGCTTAGCCACTACTTCTGCCAGAGACAATAATTCTGAACGTGTAAAGACTTTACCCGTTGGGTTGAGAGGGTTACACAGACAAATCATTTTTGTTTTGGAACTAATCAGTGAAGACAATTCATTGAAATCAAAGGCATCGTCTTTTTGAGGGGTTTGGTACGCAATTGTTTTTGCGCCAACTTTTTCTGCCGAATATTTGAATAAAAAATCTACGGGATCAAAAATAATGACCTCATCTCCTGGTTTTAAGAGCGCTTTACAACAGAGATAGATACCAAACGCGGCACTATCAACAGGTAAAATACAATTTGAATCGTAGGCTACCTTATTCTTTTTTTTATAGTCTCTTGCTACCGCATCTCTAAACTGAGGAAGACCTTCAGCAGGACCATAACTTAAATATCCCCCGTCTATATAGTCTTTGAGCGCTTCTTGAATTGGTGGTGCAACTGGAAAGTCTGGATCAGCTGCCGTTAGCGGAATAACTCCCTTTGGCAGTGTTGCCCAACGCAAGTTATAAGCTCGGGTGGACAGTATGTCTATATCTACATGATTTGAGTTGAACATCATTCAAGAATTAGTTCAAAAATAGTGTATTGATGCTTTCTACAGATTTTTATAAAAATTATGAAATCTGATTAATTTAAAATCAATCCTTTTTTATTGAATCTAATCTGAATTTTCTCACTTGAATAAATTGATTTATAAATTTTGTTTAGCATTGTATTTTTCTCAACACAATCGATTTTTATCTTTCAGAAAATGAGTGAATTGCGTAAATAATTTCAGAAAATCGAAAATACTTGTCGCGACATCGTTTTATACTTTGTTACTAAGGATTTTTTATATTTTTACCTCCCCCTAACTTCTAAAATGTAACATAGCATTAATTTGTAAATCAATGCGGTACGAAAAGTATACATATAAGGGGTTGATTATTGCCTTAGTTATCATTTTTTTGTGGTCGATATCCTTATATTTATTTATGGGTATTGAAATTGTTTGGACAAATCCTTTGATGTATTTGTTCGTGGCAATTCAAACTCATTTGTATACAGGTTTATTTATTACAACGCATGATTCCATTCACGGAGTGGTTGCCCCCAGTCATCCGAGAATAAATCGATTTATAGGTATTCTAACTGCGACTCTTTTTTTATTTAACCCTTATCACGTCTTAGAAAAAAAACATCATGAACATCATAAGCATGTAAATACTGATGATGACCCCGACGTACATCAAGGACCTTTTTTGGTTTGGCTTTTCAAGTTTATGATGCAATACATTAAATGGTATCAATTGTTAGCGGCATCGATTACGTATAACCTACTCAAACCGTATTTTCCCGCTGAAAATTTAATGCTCTTTTGGATGTTGCCTTCTTTTCTGAGTACGCTACAACTTTTTGTTTTTGGAACTTATTTGCCGCATCGTGGTGATCACCACCACACAACGCAGTCTAGAAGTCAAAATAAAAATCATTTGCTTGCTTTCTTTAGTTGTTATTTTTTTGGATACCATCATGAACATCACGCTTTTCCTTACTTGCCTTGGTGGATGTTACCTCAGGCTAAGGAGATTGTAGTTTCAAAAAGACAGTCTTCATAAACCTTTGCCGGATTCCTAAAGATTTATATTTTTTTTTACGTTTTTGATTAAATTTTTCAGTCTTGGTGAAAAAGTTTATTTTTACTTTCACTAATTGACTAAAATTAAGTACGCGATGATGAAACATTTTTTAACTTTATTAATTATTATGTCCAGTAGTTTGGCAATGGCTCAAACCACTGTTCAAGGAACTGTTGTTGACACAGAAGGTCAACCAATCCCAAATGCCAACGTTGTAATGGTGGGGAAAGCAGAGGGAGCAGTTGCTGATTTTGATGGAAAATTCAGTTTTACAACAAGTCTGAGTGCCCCATTTACTCTGAAAGCAAGTAGTTTAGGTTATTCTGCTGCAACAGTAACGGTAGACAACGCAGGTGGTATTACCATTGTGATGTCAGAAAACACAACATCTTTAGACGAGATTGTAATTTCTGCATCAAGAACACCTGAACGTATTTTTGAATCACCTGTATCGGTGGAGCGTTTTGGACTCAAACAAATTCAAAATGCTTCTTCAGAATCTTTTTATAGTTCTTTACAGAATTTAAAAGGAGTTGACATTAACACGAACTCTTTGACATTCCAATCTATTAATACTAGAGGTTTTTCAACTTTTGCTAACACTAGATTCTTACAACTTGTGGATGGTATGGATAATACTGCTCCTGGGTTGAATTTCGTATTAGGTAACCTTGTGGGGATGTCTGAATTAGACGTTGAAAGTGTAGAAATTCTTCCGGGTGCATCTTCAGCACTGTACGGAGCTGGCGCATTCAATGGTATCTTATTCATGAGATCTAAGAGCCCTTTTACTTCTGAAGGAGTAAGTGCTTATGTAAAGCGTGGTATTACCACTCAAGAGGCTGCCGGAACAAATGATTACTACGATTGGGGAGTTCGTTTTGCCAAGAAGTTTAGCGACAAACTTGCGATTAAAGCAAATATCTCTGTTTTAAAAGGTGAAGACTGGCATGCTAATAGCACTCAAGACGTTTCTAGAGGGGCTACTGCAGGTTCAAACAGAGCGAACAATCTCGCTTATGACGGATTAAATGTTTATGGAGATGAGGTTGCTACCTCTTTAAATTTCGACTTAATCGCTCAAGGAGCGGGTATTCCAATTCCAGCTGGGACATTAGGAGCTGCTACTATTTCTAGAACAGGTTACGATGAAAGAGATTTAGCTGATTACAATGCTGAATCGGTAAAAAGAGACTTTGCAGTTCACTACAAACCTTTTGGAGACGATTTAGAGTTGATCTATAACTACAGAAAAGGTACAGGTACAACTATTTATCAAGGCTCTAACCGTTATGCAGTTTCAGGGTTCGCCATGACACAGCAGAAGTTTGAAATTAAAAATGACAATTTCTTTGTGAGAGCTTATATCACAGCTGAAGATTCTGGAGACGCTTACGACACTCGTTTTGCGGGAATCAACATCAATAGAAGATGGAAGAGTGATACTGACTGGTTTACACAATACGCACAAACATTTATTGGAGCGAGTTTACAAGGGTTACTTTCTGGAGGATTATTGCCTAATGTTCCAGCGGCTCAAGCGCACGCTTTAGCTAGACAAGCTGCAGACACAGGAAGATTAATTCCTGGAACTGAAGCTTTTGGGCAAGCATTTAATTCCGTTAAGCAAGACGGAAACTTTAATTCAGGTGCTCGCTTTATCGATAACACTAAGTTTAGACACGTAAACGGTAATTACAATTTAGCACACTTAATTAACGACTGGGCTGACATCCAAGTTGGTGGTTCTTATCGTCAATACGAATTGAACTCTAATGGTACTATTTTTACCGATAGTGACGGGCCAATCAAGTACAACGAGTACGGAGCTTATGTTCAGTTGCAAAAGTCAATGGCAGACGATCGTTTGAAATTAACTACTTCTGCGCGATACGATAAGAATGAATTCTTTGATGGTTTTGTTTCGCCAAGATTTTCACTGGCATATACTGCTGGAGAAAATCGTAACCACAACCTAAGAGTATCTGCTCAAACAGGTTTTAGAAACCCAACTACACAAGATTTATTTATTGGGTTAGATGTAGGTCAAGCCATCCTAGTTGGAGGTGCACCTGACAACTTAGATCGAGATGTAAGAACGTTCAGCACTTCTGCTGGAGCTCAAGCGCTTGGTTTACCTTCTCAAGTGCAGGTTTCTGGTCGTGCAGCTTATGAAAACTCATTTTCTCTTAGCTCTGTTTTAGCTGGTGCTCCACAAAAAGTAGACACTGAATTAATTCAGCCTGAAGAAATTGAGGCTTTCGAAGTAGGATATCGAGGAAGCTTTGGAGCAGTATCTTTGGATATTAGTGCATACTGGAACAGCTACTCTAATTTTGTTGCAGGACAAACTAAAGTAGTTCCATTATACGGTAGAGCGTTCTCTGGAGCTCCTTCTTCTCAAGAAGAACTTTTAGCTGGTGCAGCACTTCAAAATGGAGATTACAAAGTTTACCAAGCTTATTCAAATACAGATTTACCAGTTAAATCATATGGAGTTGTCGCAGGTTTAGATGCTCGTTTAGGAGGATTTGATCTTGGATTTAGCTATACCTTCAATGAACTCGACTTTGACGAAGTAGGTAACGATTTCCGTGTAGGATTTAACACTGCACGTAATCGCATCAAAATGTCCTTAGGTCATGATGAGATTGTAAAAAATGTAGGATTCCAATTAAATTATCGTCAATCAGATGCTTACTCTTGGCAAGCTTCTTTTGCTGATGGAGAAATTCCTGCATACAGTGTCTTAGACGCATCTGTAAGATATAATTTACCAGCGATCAACTCTGTTTTCAAAATCGGTGGATCAAATGTTATGGGTGAAGAATACATCAATGCAATTGGTTCTGGTGCAATCGGATCAATTTATTACGCAGCATTCAACATCAATTTCTAATTGAGTTATATTTAAAATATAAAGGCGTCCTCAAGGACGCCTTTTTTGTTTGATAAATGTTTTTTTTCAATCGCAAACATTAGTTTATATTTGCAGCCGAAAAGCAACCTATTGTTGTATTATTAAAAACTAAATTCAAATGTCCAAGGTAACAGGAAAAATTGCTCAGATTATTGGCCCAGTAATCGATGTAGAATTTGATTCTGGAGTAGCGATTCCAAAAATTTATGATTCATTGACAGTGACTAAAGCTGACGGTTCTCTGTTAGTATTAGAAGTTCAATCTCACATTGGAGAAAATACAGTAAGAACAATCTCAATGGATTCAACAGACGGTTTGAGTAGAGGCTCAGAGGTGAGTGCCACTGGAGCTCCTATTCAAATGCCTATAGGTCAAGACGTTTACGGACGATTATTCAATGTAATTGGAGATGGAATTGACGGTTTAGAAAGTTTACCAAAAGAAGGTGACAACGGATTGCCAATTCACAGAGAAGCACCTGCTTTCGAGAATCTTTCTACATCTACAGAAGTTCTTTTCACAGGTATTAAAGTTATTGACCTCATTGAACCTTATGCTAAGGGAGGTAAAATTGGATTATTTGGAGGTGCTGGTGTAGGTAAGACGGTTTTAATTCAAGAGTTAATCAACAATATTGCAAAGGGACACGGTGGATTATCGGTGTTTGCTGGTGTAGGTGAACGAACAAGAGAAGGAAATGACTTACTTCGTGAGATGTTAGAGTCAGGAATTATAAAGTATGGAGATGACTTCTTACATTCTATGGAAGAAGGTGGATGGGATTTAACTAAAGTGGATAAAGCGGCTATGAAAGAGTCAAAAGCAACTTTCGTATTCGGTCAGATGAATGAGCCTCCAGGTGCACGTGCACGAGTTGCTTTATCTGGATTAACCATTGCGGAATACTTTAGAGATGGAGCTGGTGACGGTCAAGGTAAAGACGTTCTATTCTTTGTGGATAATATCTTCCGATTTACCCAAGCTGGTTCTGAGGTTTCTGCCCTACTTGGTAGGATGCCATCTGCGGTAGGATATCAGCCTACTTTAGCCACAGAAATGGGGGCAATGCAAGAGCGTATCACATCGACTAAAAACGGATCGATTACATCGGTGCAGGCGGTATACGTACCTGCGGATGATTTAACTGACCCTGCTCCTGCGACAACTTTCGCTCACTTAGATGCAACTACTGTACTTTCTAGAAAAATTGCTGAGCTTGGAATTTACCCTGCGGTAGATCCGCTAGATTCTACTTCAAGAATTTTAACAGCTGAGATTCTAGGAGACGAGCATTATTCGTGTGCACAACGTGTAAAAGAGTTGTTACAGCGCTATAAAGAACTTCAAGACATCATTGCCATCTTAGGGATGGAAGAACTTTCAGAAGAAGATAAACTTGCAGTAGCAAGAGCAAGAAGGGTACAGCGATTTTTATCTCAGCCTTTCCATGTTGCTGAGCAGTTTACTGGAATCCCAGGTGTATTAGTGGATATTAAAGACACAATCAAAGGGTTTAATATGATTATGGATGGTGAATTAGATCACCTTCCGGAAGCAGCATTCAACCTTAAGGGAACCATCGAAGAGGCTATTGAAGAAGGACAAAAAATGTTGGCAGAAGCCTAATAAATAAATTTAGAGATGTATTTAGAGATTGTTTCTCCAGAAGCTACACTTTATTCAGGCGATGTTGAGTCTGTAAGCGTCCCAGGTGTGGACGGGCAGTTTCAAATGTTAGAAAACCACGCCTCGATTGTTTCGCTTTTAAAAGACGGTGAATTGAGAATCAAAGGAGATCTCAATATCGACGAGCAATACCAATCTAAATTTAGCACCAATCAAAACGGGGACTATTGTTTAGAAGTTTTGAGCGGTACTGTAGAATTCAAAAACAACAAACTTATCGTATTGATTGACTAAATTTTAATCGGTAATGCATGAATGATTTACCATTAGAATTAATTCAGTCTTTAGACGATAAAAAAGAAAACCACGCTTTTCGAAGTTTAAAAACCTTCGAGGGTGTGGATTTTTTTTCTAATGACTATTTGGGTTTTGCAAGAGAAGCAGCAATTCACGAGAAAGCGCTAGAACATTTTAAATCTTTTTCAAATAACCTAAATGGTTCTACAGGTTCTAGACTGCTTAGCGGAAACCACCTCGCCTATGAGCAACTCGAGCAAACCCTTTGTGAAACCTTTGAAGTCGAAGCAGCTCTAGTATACAACTCGGGATTTTCAGCCAATATTGGATGGATCTCTGCCATAACTCAAAAAAACGACCTTGTCTTATATGATGCACTTTGTCACGCGAGTATTAGGGACGGTTTAAAAATGAGCCAAGCGAAGTCGTATAAATTCAGACATAATGACCTTTTAGATTTAAAAAATAAATACGAACAGTTAAAGGGCTACAAGAATGTTTATCTAATCACTGAATCGGTCTTTTCTGTGGATGGTGATTTCGCTCCCCTTGACGAATTGAAAACCTTTTGCGATGCCAATGGAATAAGAATGATTGTTGATTGTGCCCATTCTTCAGGTATTTATTTACACGATTACAAGCAATACTTTTTAAGTATTGTAACCTTTGGAAAATCCTATGGGGTGCATGGAGCGAGTTTATTATGCCGCCAAAAAACTAAAGATTATTTAATCAATCATAGCCGATCTCTAATTTATACTACTGCCTTAGATCCTTTTAGTGTTTTAAAAATAAAGGCGGCCATTGAGTTAAGCTGTTCAGAGAAGGCAGCAATACTTCGATCTAAACTGTCAAATGGTATTTCTTGTTTTCTGAAGACCGCAGAAGAACTGAATTTGAGACCTCATCTTTTGGAAAGCACTTCTGCAATTCAAGGAATAAAATGCAAGGATAATGCTCAAGCCATTGATTTACAAAATCACTTGCAACAACATAAATTTGCCTTAGCAGCAATTCGATATCCAACTGTAGCTAAAGGTGAGGAGCGCATTCGAGTAGTGTTACACGCCTTTAATACTGAGGATGAAATTAAGCGCCTTTTAGAAACCATCCATTGTTATTTTCAATCACAAGTATGAGTACACATTATTTTATTACTGGAATATCTACTGAGGTTGGAAAAACAATCTGTTCAGCTGTAATTACTGAAGCGCTTGAAGCGGACTATTTTAAACCAGTGCAAGCCGGTGATTTAGATTATGGTGATCGAGATAAAATCAGAGATTTAATCACCAATACTAAGACTGTGATTCATACTCCTTCATACGAATTGCAGTTTCCTATGAGTCCACATGCGGCTGCGGCTCGCTCCGGTGTTGAGATTGATATTGAACAAATCATTCGACCAAAAACCGCTAATCGTTTGGTCATCGAAGGGGCAGGAGGACTTTTAGTGCCACTAAATCAAAAAGAAACTATCGCTGATTTAATAGAGTCTAGTGATAGGGTTATTTTAGTATCCATGCATTATTTGGGAAGTATTAATCACAGTTTACTCAGCATTGAATATTTGAATTCCAAAGGAATTAAGCCTTACATTTTTTTTAACGGAGATGAAAATCTTGAAACAGAATCTATAATTCTCAACAAGGGTGATGTACATCTATTGGGTCGAATGCCGAAGTTAAAAAAAATCGATAAGCAGCAGATTAAAAGAGCGGCAGAGAACTTGAAATCTTCTTTACTCCAGCTCTAAACGCTGTAATATAACAGCTTTATCAATTTGGTGTATAGGGCGGTAGAGGCGATTCAAATAGTTTTGAATTTGCCGATTTTCGCGATCAAAATTCTTTCCTAATATTTTGTTTTTTGACTTCACTACTATTCTTGGACGCACAACTTCAAAGAGGTGTTTTATTTCTTCTGAAGGATTGGATCTGATACTTGGTATAAAGGGATATAATTCTTCACGAGCTATGTTTGAAGGGTGCGTCGCTACCATAGTCGGAGGGTTTTGATTTTGAAACCAATAGCCGATGTGAAAATCCAAATAGAATACAGATTCTTGATCGAGTTTTTGTTCTTTCAAATAGTTGGGAACAGCCACTCCTTCACCGTTGTACCACGAATCGTTTTGCTTTTGATGTGCCCAAAGCGCTTTGTACTCTTTGTAGCTTTCTACGGGGAGTATTAGAAAGAATAGAAGTGCTGCTCGAATGCTTTTTTTGGTTTTAAACTGCGGCCATTTGAGCTGCGATTGCACCAGAAATAGGAAAAAGAGCGGATACCATTGCAGTAGATAGTGATCATTGATTTTGCCTAGTTTAATAAAAGAAAAAAGAACCCCGATATTAAGCGCGAGTAAACCTATATTTCTCCTGTTGAGTTTATACTTGTTTTTTAAGATGATAAAGAGATAAATACTAGCCACAGGAAGAATGTATAGCAAGGTTTTGATTTGTGTCATGATGTCGACATCAGCATAGGCTAAAGGAGCTAAAATCATGGCGCTGTACAAGGTGTTGAGATTGTCTGATTGCCAGTAAGGAAAAATACAGATTCCAATGGGAATCAATAAGCCTAAAAAAGACTTATAGAGCGGAGAAAAGGATTTATGCTTTATGGCGAAGTACAGTTCTGTGAGCGCAAACAAGAAAAAGGCATAGACGTAATTACTTTTAAATAATAAAGCGCTGAAAAGTATAAACCCTGCTAAGACATAATATCTCTTTTCGTGGTAAAAAAACCATCCTAAAAGCAAAGAAAAAACAGCCAAATGTTCACTCATCACACCTTTTACTGCTCCAAATAATGAGAGAAAATAACAGCAAAGAATGGCTGCAAATAGAGATTGATTTTTTGAGCGAAAACTTTTGCTTTGGGTATAGAAAATATAGACAGTTAACCCTACCACAAGCATACCTGTAGCCCTGATGAGTATCAAGCTTTTTCCAAACAGTTTAAGCAGGAGCGCAAAAAAACCAAATAAAAATAGGGGCTTTAAATCCCATAAAAAGGTAAAGGGTAGATGACCATCCACCCAGTTTTGTCCCATAATTATAAAAGTGCTTTCATCTTTATCAATGTAATCCCTGAAAAAAAATGGAGCTCTTAAAAAAAAGCTGATTAAAATGAGAATTGTTAAAACACGTAAAGAAGCCCTAGAAGTCTTTGGAAGAATACTCATCTTTGCAAGGTAAAAATTTAAGCGTAAAGATGCTTTTCAAAGGTGAGAAAAGAAGAAATATTGAAAAGACGGACAGGGAGCACCTTTGGCATCCTTTAACCCAGCATCAAACGGCATTACCGCCTGTGCCTATTAAAAAAGCAAAAGGGGTATACCTGTGGGATTTATATGGCAATAAATATATCGACGGAATTGCTTCTTGGTATACCGCGATGTATGGACATTGTCACCCAAAGCTCATTAAGGCGATTTCTAGACAAGCAAAAAAGCTTGACCAGGTCGTTTTCACGGGGTTTACGCATCAGGCAGCTACGGATTTAGCTAAAAAGCTGATGGGAATATTACCCCAAAATCAAAAGCGACTCTTTTTTTCAGACAATGGATCAACTTCAGTGGAAGTGGCTATTAAAATGGCCTTGCAATATCACTTTAACAATGGAGTAAAAAAAGAAACCTTAATCGCATTTGAAGATGGCTTTCACGGAGATACCTTTGGTGCAATGTCAGTATCCGGATTGTCTGTGTACAATGGTCCCTTTGAGGAATTTTTTATTCGAGTGGAGCGCATTCCTGTTCCACACAAGGATAATATCGAGCAGGTGATGTCAAAGCTTCAACATTTAAGTAAAACAAAGGACATTGCCGGGTTTGTTTATGAGCCTTTGATTCAAGGAGCAGCAGGAATGAAAATGCATGATGCTATTCATTTAGATCGAGTTTTAGCCTTTTGCAAGCAACACACGATTCTTTGTATTGCTGATGAGGTTATGACAGGATTCGGAAAGACTGGAACTTATTTTGCCTCCGAGCAACTCTCGAATCAACCCGATTTCATTTGTTTATCGAAAGCTTTGAGCGCGGGAATGTTGCCTTTAGCATTAACTTCATGTACAGAGGATATTTATAACGCCTTTTTAAGTGACGAATTGGCCAAAGGATTTTTTCACGGCCACACCTATAGCGCAAATCCTTTGGCCTGTGCTGTTGCAAGCGCTGCTATTGATTTGCTCAATTCAAATTCGATTCAAAATGGGATTCGACGAATTGAAAAACAACATCGTCAATTTGTCGACGAACTCAATGCTAATCACAAGGTTTCAAATGCCAGATGTAAAGGTGTAATATTGGCCTTTGAACTCAATAAGGAGATGAGTAGATATGGCAATAAGCGCGATGAGCTCTATCAATTTTTTATGCGACAGGGAGTGTATTTAAGACCCCTGGGAAATACAATTTATATCAGTGCTCCTTATACCTGTACCACTAGACAAATGAACAAAATTTACGATGCGGTACGCGCAGCGATAGAACTGTAATGAAGAAGGCCGTTTACATAGAAGAAATTCACACTGTTTCTGCACTTGGTATAGAAGAGGCCGAGAAAAGAAAAGGCTACTTAAGCGGGCAAACAGCGCTTCGATTTAATGATGAACTTGATCGTTTTGTAGGTTGTATAGATAACAAATACGTATTGCCTTCAGATTCAAAGTATTATTCAAAATTAGACCGTAGCGTTCGTTTGGCATTGACCTTAAGTGCTAGAATGCGTCAATCGTGCACACGGATTAATGGTCAAATCGGAGTTAGTCTAGGATCTTCACGGGGGGCGACTCAATTGCTTGAGGGAGATTATAAAGCCTTTATGAACAAGGAGGACGTTAGGCAACTTTCTTCACCAACAACAACTATGGGTAATATTAGTTCCTGGGTAGCACAGGATTTGAGCGCTTTCGGGCCTAATGTTGAGAATTCTATGACCTGTTCAACGGCGGCACAGAGTGTCCTAACAGCCGTGGCTTACTTAAATTCAGACATGAGCGCACATTTTGTTGCTGGAGGAGCAGAAGCCGCTCTAACTCCATTTACGATGGCTCAGTTAGATCGATTGGGGATTTACAGTAAAGCAGAGAGCCAAGCAGGCAATTTTGACAAGCTTGAAAATACCATGGTTTTAGGAGAGGGAGCAGGATTACTCTTGCTAAGTAATGAACCAAAGAATGCAAAGTACGCTGTTAAGGGTGTTGGATATGCCATAGAACCAATCGTGCATCCTGCTGCTCTATCTTCAAATGGGAGCTGTTTTCAAAAAGCCATGACTATGGCTAAAGGAGGTCACAAGATTGACGCCATTGTTATGCATGCTCCTGGAACCAAGCAAGGTGATTTGGCAGAATTGAAAGCTATTCATAAGGTTTTCGGAAAAGAAACTCCCTTATTGACAAACAATAAATGGATTATTGGTCATACTTTTGGAGCTTCAATGTTATTGAGTTTAGAAATGGCTATTTTCATGCTCGAACACCAAGAATTTTATGCGGTTAATCCTCATAAATCTTTGGGACATCAAAATGTTCAACTCAATACTGTACTTGTGAATTCGGCAGGGTTTGGAGGAAACGCAGTTTCACTTTTAATAAGTAAAATTTAAACGTCATTTACACGAATTAAAACGTTGATATGAGTGATATAAAACACAACTGGACAAGAGAGGAGATCAAAGAAATTTACGAATTGCCAATTATGGAATTGGTGTATCGTGCTGCCACAGTACATAGAAAGTATCACGATCCTAACACTGTTCAGGTTTCTACCTTGTTATCGATTAAAACAGGCGGATGCCCTGAGGATTGTGGCTATTGTCCACAGGCTGCTCGCTATCACACCGATGTTGATGGTAATGATTTAATGAGTGTACAACAGGTAAAAGCGCAAGCGCTAAGAGCTAAGTCAAGTGGAAGTTCAAGAGTTTGTATGGGTGCAGCTTGGAGAAATGTAAAAGATGGTCCAGAATTCGATCAGGTTCTTGAAATGGTTCGCACAATCAACAAACTGGATATGGAAGTTTGTTGCACGCTAGGAATGATTACTGAACAACAAGCAAAACGCTTGGCAGAAGCTGGATTATACGCCTATAATCACAATTTAGACACCTCTGAGGATTACTATAAGGAAGTCATCTCAACTCGTGCTTATCAAGATCGATTAGACACTATTGACAATGTTCGAAAAACGAATGTTACTGTTTGTAGTGGAGGGATTATTGGAATGGGAGAATCTATTGATGATAGAGTAGGAATGCTGGTTGCACTAGCCCATTTAGATCCGCAACCAGAATCTGTTCCTATTAACGCCTTAGTTGCTGTTGAAGGAACCCCAATGGAGTCTAATGAACCTGTTTCAATCTGGGAAATGGTCAGAATGGTGGCTACCACACGAATAGTAATGCCTAATACTCAAGTGCGTTTGTCTGCAGGAAGGACTCAGATGTCAGCTGAAGGTCAGGCTTTTTGCTTTTTAGCTGGTGCAAATTCTATTTTTGCCGGAGATAAGTTATTGACCACACCAAACCCCGATATCAATGAGGATATGGAACTATTCAAATCGCTTGGATTGAATTTTCAAAAACCATTCGTTAAAGCTCCGCAGCCAACCACAGTTGAAGCTGAAGCATCTGAACTAGAACCATTAGGAGAAAAACCAAAATGGACAAGACCTTCGCATAAAATTGAACGCAACGAATTAGCTCGTAATAAGAATTGATTACTCCAGCGAATTGAGACCTTCTGAAATGAGCTCAAATTCCCAGCCTCTGTAGGTGAAATAAGATTGAATCTTTTTTTTCTGTTCAAGGAGGGTTAGGTGTTTATATTCGGTTTTTTTTTGGTCTAAGAGATTGAAAAAGACTTTTTGATATTCTTCTTCGAGGATTTCTTTAAGTCCAATTTTTATATTGAACTTTGAAATGTTGCGCTTTTTTAATTCGTTTGTAATTCGATGACGGCCCCATTTTTTTATTCTAAACTTTCCTCTTGCAAATGATTGTGCGAAGCGCGTTTCATTCAGGAAATTTTCTTCGATCAAGTGGACTACTATTTGGTCTATTGCCTCAGGAATCATTTTCATCTCTTTTAATTTCTGGGTAACCTCTTGATGGCAACGCTCTTGGTATGCGCAGTAGTATTCTAATTTCTTTTGCGCCTCTTCTACAGTATACGTCTTGTCATTTTTTGATAAGAATGCCATGGTGAAATTTAAGCAAAAAAAAGAGCTCCTTGTTAGAGGAGCTCTTTTAAAATTTACGATTTTATCGTTCTTCCTTTTTTGTTTTTGAATCTGTATTGTAAATAAGTATATGCATCTCTGGGCTGTATACGAATCCATTTTTTATATTTCAAAAACCATTGTAATCGAATTGATTTTGGCCAAAATAAAAATCCTTTAGTCAAATATGCTGCGATAAAGGGATGAATGTTTAGAAAAACGTCGTTTGCTTTTCCGCTTGCGATGCGTTCAACATCTGCATTTATTTTATCGATGAGCACGATAGGAGCTTCCACTTGGCCTTGGTTATTAGGATTGACCTCTGAAGTTTTGATATTCATTTCAGGTCTCACCCGTTGTCTTGTAATTTGGATAAGTCCAAATTTACTTGGTGGAAGAATTTTATGTTTCGCTCGATCTTCTTTCATTTCGTCTCTAAGAAACTCGAACAATTTTTTTCTGTTTTCGGCACGACCCATGTCTATGAAATCCACCACAATAATTCCCCCCATATCTCTTAATCTTAATTGTCGGGCAATTTCTGAGGCAGCGAGAAGATTAACTTCTAATGCAGTTTCTTCTTGATTGTTTGCTTTGTTTGAACGATTTCCACTATTAACATCAATCACGTGTAAGGCTTCGGTGTGCTCTATAACTAAATAGGCACCTTTACTCATTGAAGCCGTTCTTCCAAAAGATGTTTTAATTTGACGTTCTATTCCAAATTTTTCATAAATGGGCGTATTTCCTTTGTGAAGTTTTACAAGAGATTCTTGTTTGGGTGAAATCTCTGAGATGTAGTCTTTTATTCGGTCGGCTACATCTTCATTATCGACATAAATACCCGTAAAACTATCGTTTAATACGTCTCTTAAGAACCCTGTCGCTCTGTTGAGTTCGGCAAATACTTTAGAAGGATGAGAAGCTTTGTGTAGTTTTCTGCACATTGTTTCCCACTTCGACACTAATTTTTGTAAATCAGCATCTAATTCTGCAACTTTTTTTCCTTCAGCTACAGTTCTTACAATAACTCCAAAACCTTTTGGTTTAATACTGGTTACAAGTCGTTTTAGTCGATCTTTTTCTTCTCTGCTTTCAATTTTTTGAGAAACAGATACTCGATTTGAAAAAGGTACAATGACTACATATCTTCCCGCAAGAGATAATTCTGAGCTTATTCTGGGACCTTTGGTAGATATAGGTTCTTTTACAATTTGAACTAGAATGGACTGATTGGATTTGATAACATCATTTATACTACCGTCTTTCTCGATATCTTTTTCAAATGGGAATTTTTCGAGATTGTAAGATTTAATTTTGTTTGTTCTTATGCCTTTGATAAACTTTAGCATTGAACTCAACTGAGGCCCTAGATCGTGGTAGTGTAGAAATGCATCTTTCTCATATCCAACGTCTACAAAGGCCGCGTTTAGCCCAGTTACAGATTTTCTGATTTTTGCTAAATATATATCTCCAACTGAAAAGCTGCTATCGTCTTCTTCCCGGTGCAGCTCGATAAGTTTACCTTCTTTAAGTAAAGCAAAGTCAACAGTGTCTGAACTAGTTCTTATAATTAATTCATTATTCACTGTTATATATTTTAGAATGCGCTATTCGCGCAAAATTTAAACAATTGTGATAAAAATCACGTTAACCATCATGTCAAAGAACGTGTTTTACAGAAGATTATTTCTTCTTGTGGCGGTTAGCTCTTCTGCGCTTTTTGCGCTTGTGAGTAGCTACCTTATGTCTTTTTCTCTTTTTTCCACTCGGCATAGTATAGCACTTAAAGTTAGATTAATAAATTATTTTACTTGAACGTTACTCTTTACACTTTCCACAAAAACTTTTGCAGGCTTAAATGATGGAATATTGTGTGCAGGTATTTTTATAGTTGTGTTTTTAGAAATATTTCTTCCTGTTTTTTCAGCTCTTGTTTTAATGATAAAGCTTCCAAAACCTCTTAGATAAACATTGTCACCGCTCTCAAGTGAATTCTTGATCTCGCCCATAAAAGACTCTACTGTTGCTTGTACATCCCCTTTGTCGATTCCTAATTTTTCTGAAATATTGTTTACTAAGTCTGCTTTCGTCATTTTATTTGTTTTTTTGGCTTGCAAATATATAAATTAAAACTTTGTTTAACTCTAAAACGCTACATTTTAGTGTTATAAAGCACAATTTTAATGATAGAGTCATTTCGTAAAGGTCTACAGCAATGGTATGAATTCAATAAGAGAAGTCTACCCTGGAGGCAAACCAAGAATCCTTACCTTATTTGGTTAAGTGAAATTATACTTCAACAAACAAGAGTAGAACAGGGTTTACCATACTTTGAAGCCTTTGCTAAAACGTATCCCACTGTATTTGATTTGGCTAATGCAACAGAAGAAGAGGTTCTAAAATTATGGCAAGGTTTAGGTTATTACAGCAGAGCTCGAAATTTGCATGAGACTGCAAAGTACATCGTTGAAGAATTGAATGGAGAATTTCCCAAGTCATACGATGGGCTTATAAGACTCAAAGGAATTGGCCCATATACGGCTGCGGCTATAGCTTCCTTTTGTTACGATGAGCCAAGGGCTGTTGTCGATGGAAATGTGTATCGAGTTCTAGCACGAATATTTGGAATACAGACCCCTATAAATTCTTCTTTGGGCATTAAAGAGTTTCAACAACTTGCCGATGAACTTCTCGACCCCAGCAAACCTTCCACTCATAATCAAGCGATGATGGAATTTGGTTCGCAGCAGTGCAAGCCTAAAGCTGCACTTTGTGAAAAATGTTTTTTAAATGAAAAGTGTTATGCTTACCAAAAAAATGCAGTTGCAGAATTTCCAGTCAAAGAAAAAAAGTTAAAAATCAAAAAACGCACCCTACACTATTACGTCATATTAGATGCTCAGCAAAGAACTGTCTTGCAAAAGAGAACTCAGAAAGGTATTTGGCAAAATCTCTACGATTTTCCGCTCATTGAACAGGATGGGCAACCATCCATTGAAGACATTACCAAACTTCTAGCTCAAAATGACATTTACGCCTTGACAAAGCAATGGGTTTGGAATGAAGAACCTGTGGTGCACAAGTTGTCACATCGAGAATTAACGGTTTATTTCACCCTGTTAGAAGTGGAAGACGATTTAAGTAAGCACAAAGATGCTGTGCGCTGGTCTGAACTGCAGTCTTATGCTGTTCCAGTTCTTATTGAGAATTTTATAAATCGATTTAAAATTTAGTACTTTTATCTCATGAGCGGAACGTTAAATAAAGTCATGTTAATCGGTCATTTAGGTGACGAAGTTAAAATGCACTATTTCGAAGGGGGCAATTGTATAGGAAGATTTCCCTTGGCCACCAACGAGTCTTACACCAATCGACAGAGCGGAGAAAAAGTAACCCAAACCGAATGGCATAATGTTGTGATGAGAAACAAGGCAGCGGAAATATGCGAGAAGTATTTAAAAAAAGGGGATAAAATTTATATCGAAGGTCGATTAAAAACAAGACAATGGACAGGAGATGACGGGCAAAATCGTTATTCTACAGAAGTCCATGCCTCTGATTTTACTTTCCTTACTCCTAAAGAACAGTCTGGAGGATCTTTTGCAGTGCCAAATGCATCAGTTCAGCAATCTAATGCACATAGTTCTTCAACATCGAATGAGTCTATGGTTGTAGAGGATCAAGAAGATGATCTTCCTTTCTAATATGAAAACTCAGTTGATTTCAACTAAAAGATGTTGATCCAAATTTTAGTTTTGATGGTATTGCTCATGGCGTCAGCCCTTATTTCAGGTGCTGAAGTAGCGCTATTTGGTTTAAGTAAAACAGCGGTTGAAGAAATTACCGACACTTCTGAATTTGCAGGTAAACGTATTTCTAGGCTATTAGACAAGCCTAAAAAACTCTTGGCCACTATTTTAATTGCCAACAATGCCATAAATATTGCCGTGGTTTTGCTTTTTGCTGAATTGGGTTCCATATGGTTTGAAGGTAATACGGCAGAACTCTTCGGAATTATCAAAGTAAGAACTTTGCTAGATATTGCCATTGCCACAATTTTAATCCTATTATTTGGGGAGATATTACCAAAAATATACGCCAATAGAAACCGTGCTAGCTTTTCTATATTCATGAGTAGACCTTTACTAGTTTTAGATGTGCTTTTCGGTTTCGTCTCTACACCTATGCAAAAAATAATGGAGTTCTTAGAAGAACGCCTGGCTAAGCGCAAGTCAAATATCAGTGTCAATCACTTGACACACGCTCTCGAACTGGCATCTGAAAAAGACACCACTAAAGAGGAGAAAAAAATCTTAGAAGGTATTGTGACTTTTGGAAACACCGATACTAAACAGGTCATGCGCCCAAGGATTGATATTTTCGCTATTAGCAACGAACTCTCTTATCAAGAATTATTAAAGGAAATTCAGAACAACGGATATTCTCGAATTCCGGTTTATGAAGAGCATATCGACACAGTGATTGGCGTATTGTACGTTAAAGATCTGTTGCCCTATTTAAATGAAAAGGATTACAATTGGGTTCAGTTACTTCGAGAACCTTACTTCGTTCCCGAAAACAAAAAGCTCGATGATTTGTTGGTTGATTTTCAAGAACAAAAGAAACATTTAGCCGTTGTGGTTGACGAATATGGAGGTACATCAGGAATCGTAACTCTAGAAGATATAATTGAAGAAATTGTTGGTGACATAAGCGATGAATTTGATGATGATGATTTGATTTATTCTAAGATAGATCACCTTAATTATGTTTTTGAAGGAAAAACCAATCTAAAGGATTTTTATCGTGTCACGCACATAGAAGATTATTCTTTATTTGAATCTTCTAAAGGAGAATCAGAGACGATTGCAGGCTTTGTATTAGAAATAGCACAAGGTTTTCCCAAAAGAGGAGAGACCATTCGTTTTTACAATTACAAATTTGTTGTAGAGAGTCTAGACAATAGAAGGCTAAAGCAAATAAAAGTAACTTTACCCAATGAGAATTAGCCTCCTTTTTCTTTCGGCTCTGATGTTCATTGCTTGTCAGAACCAAAGCACGCCAAAGCCTCGTGCCGAGATAAGAATTGATGTTCCAAAAGCGGTCTACGCTGAAATTACTCCAAATGATTGTTCATTCTCATTTGATCAAAATAAATTTTCTGATTTAAAGGTTGGAAGAAATTGTCAACTCAAAATTGAATATCCTAGTATCAAAGGCGATTTGTATATGACTTATAAGCCTGTAAATGGCAATATTGAATCTCTTTTGAACGATGCGCAAAAACTATCAAGAGAACATATGATTAAAGCGGATAATATTGTGGAGCAACCTTATATTGATCCTTTAAATACTGTATACGGTATGTACTACGAGGTTATCGGAGATGCCGCTTCTCAAGCCCAATTTTATCTGACAGACAGTGTTCAGCATTTCTTAACAGGGTCGCTATATTTTAGGGCAAAACCGAATTATGATTCAATTTATCCTTCAGCAGTATATATCCAAAATGACATTCGTGTTCTTATGGAGAGCTTACGCTGGATCGAATAACACCTATTTTAAATAATCTTCTGCATCTGAAATTGCAGAGAGCATGGCTTCTTTAACCTCAGTAATTGCTATTTTTTCTTGTGCGAGAATTTCTCTTTTTTCCTCACTCAATTCTGCACCATTCATAATTTCATCTGAATTGAATTTTGTGCCAAATGCCTGCATCCAATTCATCATTTCTTCATGGGCATGAACTAGATTATCAAATTTTTCCTTAGCCAAACTATCTTCGTTGATAAGGGGCTTGAGTTCCGCACTCAATTTGGCAATAGTACTCATTTTTGGCATAACCTCATCGTGTATGTCAAGCACAACACTCATGCTCACTTTCTCCGAATCTTCTGAAGTTTTGTCATTGTTAACTTGAAAGTTACAGGCACTTACACAAAGAATTATTGAGAAGAGGATCGTAGTTTTCTTCATTTTTTGAGTGATTGTAAAAGGCGCCCTTCAAGGGCGCCTTTGATGTTTATTTTATTACTGCTTTCTCTACAATAAAATCAATTAATTGAGGACCTAAACTCTGAGAGAGTTTGTAGGGATATAAAACTCCTGAAACAGGTCTATAATCGTCGTACATCGTATTTTGTTCAAAACTTTGCCCTTGCATTTCTACGCTTACTGTTTCTTGTAATTTAAGTCCGGTTTCCACAGCGTAAAAGGCTTTACGCTTTTCAGATATTTGAAGGGCATATGCATCTACTCCATTGACATTTTCAATGCCATTTAAACCAATTTCTTCTTTATTCAGCCACAGTAGCTCTTTAACAAATGCAGATTCCTCAAGTGCTTCTTTTAATTCTTCTTCATTGAGGTCTTTTCTTTGACCTTGGGAGAGCTGATATCCTGTGTTTCCATCAATCACCGCTTTTTGCATTGTCGATCCCATCATGCTGAGTTCTTGCGTAAATTGACCTTCTCCAGCTTTATTCAATTTTAATTCGAGTTGCATGCCTTGAACTTCGGCTACAGCTTGAATTTCATAGGCATTAACTGCTGAAACAGCCTCTAACCCTCCTATCGCATCTATATAGGCGTTGAGTACTTTTTTAGCGGTTAGGCCTGCAGGAAGTTCTTTTTTGTACTCGGGTTTAGTGGTTGGATTAGCTTCAATATCAAAGTAATTTACTTGAAGTGTTCTCCCCTGAAAATTCACTTTTTCTAAATTTTCTAAAACTTCACTACCCTTGCCCACAACGACTACTCGGGCATTATCAGTTTTAAAATATTTTTTTGCTGTAGCTAAAACATCTTCTTTGGTGATTTCATCAATGGACTTGAGATAGTTTTGATAAAAATCATCGCTAAGGTCTTCACTTATGGTGTTTATAGCAAACCCTGCAACTGTATTTGGGCTTTCTAAAGAACGAATGAACCTTCCCTTGTATTTGGCTTTTGCACTTGCCAGTTCTTCGTCAGTCACTAAATCTGTAGTTATGTTTTTCATTTCCTTAAGGATTTGAACCACAGAACTATCAGTAACGGCATTTCTAACCTGGGCAAAGGCTCTAAATCGAACAGGGCTGTACTTGTCATTGCTTATATTGGAGTAAGATCCATAGGTATAACCTTTATCTTCTCTAAGGTTTAGAAATAATCTGCCCTCAGCACCTCCTCCAAGAATTTGGTTGGTTAAAAGTGCGGGTAGATAGTCTGCATCTTTCATTTTGAGGTCAATGATATTTTGCACCATTACCTCAGATTGAACTGCATTGGGCATGTCTACGAAGTTAATTTCTGTTTGGGCAACATCCGTTGGTATTTCAAAAGGTCTTTTTGAAACCGATGAAGATTTCCAAGATTTGAAATTCTTTTTTACCATCTTAACAACATCTTTGGTATTGACGTCCCCTATAACTACTATATAGGCGTTAGACGGATTAAAATTTTGGGCATATGCGTTTTTAACATCTTCGAGACTAATTCTATTGATGCTTTCTTCTGTGATGAATTCACCATAAGGATGGTCTTTTCCATAAGCCAAAGCTCCTTGAACTAGGCTAGCAATAGCCGATACGTCTTTTTCTCTGGATTCTAAATCAGCGAGAATGATATTTTTTTCCTTGTCAAACTCTTCTTGGGTGAAATTAGGCTGAAGGGCTGCTTCGGCCATCAATTCGAGAATTCTTGGAAAATATTTTGACAATGTACTTGCGAATCCACCTTCAGAGCCAAAGTTTAAGCGAGCTCCTAAAAAGTCAATTTCTTCATTGAACTCATCTTTTGATATGTTTTTTGAGCCTTTTCCAAGGAGTGAAGATAACAGTGAACCTACACCTGCCTTTTCTCCTTCAGAATACGGGGCATTGTCAATGGCTAATTGAATAGAAACTCTAGGTAACTTATGGTCTTCTACAATTAAAAGCTTGATGCCATTTTTAAGGTCATAGCGGTTAGCCTCTTTTAAGTTAATTGTTGGAACTGGTCCCGGTTCAGGTTGTTTTGATCTGTCTATTTCGATTTGAGCTTGGGCACTCACCCAAAATCCGAAAATACTCAGTATAAGGATTAAATTCTTCATGTCTATTCTTCAGTGTTTTGTTTAGGAATGTATTTTAATTCAACTCGACTTTCAGCATTGAGGTATTTTCGAGCTACAGCTCTGATATCTTCTCTGCTAATGCCTCGGATAATTTCTAATTGAGTATTGATCAGGTCTGTATCTCCGTACAAGACGTTATATCGCGCAAGTGAATTGGCAATACCTTGAACAGAGCTATTAGAACTGACAAAATCGTTTTCGAATTTGTTGAGTAGTTTCTGATAGTCGTTTTCGCTTATCAAATCTGTTTTTAACTTCTCAATTTCATCGTCGATTTCTACGATCAAGTCGTCCATACTGTTCTCACCTAATGGAAGTCCTCCTAAGAGATAGGCGCCGTAATCTTCTAATCCGTAGTTAAAAGCAAAAATTTGAAGCGCCATTTGTTTGTCATCAACTAATCTTTTTTGAAGTTTAGAACTTTGACCATCGCTCAAATAAGTTGAGATCATATTCAATGCATATGCATCACGGGTCGCTTGACCAGGAGTTCTGTACCCTAAAAGTATCAGAGGAATTTGAATGTTTGGATCTTCAAAAGAAGTTTGAATGGTTGAAGTAATAGGATCTTCTTCATATGTTTTTTTGACGATTTCCTTTCCTCTTGGGATGGGTCCAAAATAAGATTCAATTAAGGCTTTTGTTTTGGCTGTTTCGAAATCACCAGCCACTACAAGTGTTGCATTGTTTGGCACGTAATAAATCTCTTTGAAGGCTTTAAAATCCTCTAGAGTAGCCGAAGCTAAATGGTCTAGTGAACCGATCACTGACCAGTTATATGGATGTTTGGTAAAAAGGTTTTTAAACATTTGTTCCACGAGCTGTCCGTATGGAGAATTGTCCACCCTCAAACGACGTTCCTCTTGAACGACCTCTTTTTGGGTATCTACACCAATTTGATTGATGACCGGATGCAATAAACGCTCACTTTCAAGCCATAGACCTAGTTCTAAATTATTCGAAGGAAATAATTCGTAGTAATAGGTTCTGTCCTGCGTTGTATTGGCATTGTTGTCACCCCCGTTCGAAGAAACAATTTTAAAAAAGTCACCACGCTCAATATTTTCAGTTCCCTCAAACAATAAATGTTCAAAGAAATGTGCAAAGCCTGTTTTATCGGGATTTTCATCTTTTGATCCTACGTGGTACATCACCGAGGTAACTGCGATAGGAGCGCTATTATCTCTGTGTAAAATCACGTGTAATCCGTTGTCTAAATCGTATTCTTCGTAAGACACCTGTTGTGCATTAGCACTTATGAACAGCAATGTTGTTACAATACTAAAAGTATTAAGTTTAGTAAATTTCATCTAATGTTTTTTAAAATTTATGAGTATCAGAAATTAATAACGTAAAGATACAGATAAGAAAGGAGTAGAAATCACGGAAGAATTGAAATTATTTCAAATTTCTGATTATATTTGCACCCGCTTAAATTAAAAGTAAATTAACGTATGTACGCAATTGTAGAGATGGCAGGGCAGCAATTTAAAGTTGCAAAAGACCAAAAAGTTTTTGTGCATCGTTTGAGTGAGGACGAAGGAAAAAAGGTGACTTTTGACAAAGTATTTCTCATTGAAGACGAAGGCAAAGTAACTGTTGGCGCCCCAGTCATAGAAGGTGCGGCTGTTCAAGCAAAGATCTTACAGCACCTTAAAGGCGATAAGGTAATTGTCTTTAAAAAGAAAAGAAGAAAGGGTTACAAAACCAAAAACGGTCACAGACAGTACTTTTCAGAAATCGTAATTGAAAGTATTTCTGCTTCAGGGAATAAGCCAAAAGCTAAAGCCAAAGTAGCTGAAAGTAAACCCGCACAGAAACAGCTAAAAAGCCAGCAAAAAAAGCAGCAACTCCAAAAGCAGAAGCAGTGGATTATAGCGCTATGACTGTGGCTGAATTGAAAGCAGTTGCTAAAGAAAAAGGAGTCACTGGAATTTCTGCCATGAAAAAAGCAGATTTAATTGCAGCAATTCAAAACAATTAAACACTAGAGCATTATGGCACATAAAAAAGGAGTTGGTAGTTCGAAAAACGGTAGAGAGTCAGAATCGAAACGACTCGGCGTAAAAATATTTGGAGGTCAAACTGCATTTGCCGGAAACATCATTGTACGTCAGAGAGGTACAAAACACAATCCAGGTGAGAATGTTTATGCTTCAAAAGATCACACACTTCACGCTAAGGTGGATGGTGTTGTTAAATTCGAAAAGAAATCAGGAGGAAAATCGTTCGTCTCTATTGAGGCTTTTGAAGCTTAGTAGACCGTTGTAATTTCATTCTGAATTAAGATAGAGAACCATGCTCGTTGTAGCATGGTTTTTTTTATGCTAAAATATCACGGATGATTTTGAGGTGGTGCTCATTGTGAATGACTATAAATTCAAGAGTCTCTTTAGTATTAATAACACCCAACTTTGGGTGATGAAAGTACAAATTCGCAGGAGCATCAGTTGTTTTTTGTAGCTTAACAACTACCTCATTTAAGTGATGTTGTAAATCATTTACTTTAGGATTTTGCGCTGTTGGACACACAACTTTGGGTGCTTTGGCACTTTTTCGAGGAATGTATTTCAATAGAAAAAACAGCTTTTTAGTGATGACTTGGGACAATGAACTCTTTGTAGATACCCTTTCTTGTAAAGCTTCTGCACTAAATTCGGCAACTAGTAAAGCGTGTTCAATGTGCCATCCTACAGAAGCTTCAGAAACACTTGGTTTTACAACCGTTGCTTTTGAAATGACTTCTTTTAAGGCCTCAAGGCTTTCTTCAATAGGAGACTTAATAGCGATAATATTCAGGTTTAAAAGGTCCCTTTACTGCCACACCAATATATTCGGCTTGATCTTCTTTGAGTTGAGTCAGTTCTGCGTCTAATCGCGAGAGGTGAAGTTCTGCCACTTGTTCATCTAAATGCTTGGGTAACATGTATACTTTTGCTTCGTAGTTTGCAGAATTGTTCCACAATTCGATTTGTGCTAAGGTTTGATTGGTAAAGGAGTTACTCATGACAAAACTCGGATGTCCTGTAGCGCAACCTAAATTAACCAAACGACCTTCGGCTAGGACAATAATGTCATTTCCATCAACTGTATATTTATCAACTTGTGGTTTGATTTCCACTTTTGATGAGCCGTAATTGTTGTTCAGCCAAGACATGTCGATTTCATTGTCAAAATGACCAATATTGCATACAATAGCCTTGTCTTTCATGGCTTTAAAGTGAATATCACGCACAATATCTTTGTTTCCTGTAGCTGTGATAATGATATCGGCTTTAGGAACTAATGTTTCTAAGGTTTTGACTTCATAACCATCCATGCAGGCTTGTAAGGCACATATAGGATCAATCTCAGTTACACTTACTATGGCTCCAGCGCCTCTGAAAGAGGCCGCTGTTCCTTTTCCTACATCTCCATAACCGGCTACAACTACTCTTTTTCCTGCAAGCATGGTATCGGTTGCTCGTCTAATAGCATCTACAGCCGATTCTTTACATCCGTATTTATTGTCAAATTTAGACTTGGTAACCGAATCATTCACATTGATCGCAGGCATTGGCAAGGTTCCTTTTCGAACCCTTTCGTACAAGCGATGCACTCCTGTTGTGGTTTCTTCTGAGAGGCCTTTGATGTCTTTAGTCAATTCTGGAAATTGATCTAAAACCATATTGGTAAGGTCTCCTCCGTCGTCTAAAATCATATTTAGGGGCTTGCGGTCTTGTCCAAAATGAAGAGTCTGCTCAATACACCAATCAAATTCTTCTTCGTTCATTCCTTTCCAGGCGTAAACGGCGATTCCCTTGGCTGCAATGGCTGCAGCGGCATGATCTTGGGTAGAAAAAATATTACAAGAACTCCAAGTTACTTCTGCTCCCAACTCTACGAGGGTTTCAATCAATACAGCAGTCTGTATGGTCATGTGTAAACATCCTGCAATACGAGCGCCATCAAGGGGCTTTTGATCTTTGTGTAGAGCGCGTAGGGCCATTAGACCGGGCATTTCAGCCTCAGCGAGTTCAATTTCTTTTCTTCCCCAATCAGCAAGGCTGATGTCCTTTACTTTATACGGAACGTAATTTCCAGTTGGTGTGGGCATATTCCTTTATTTTTGTCCTTTATTTTTTTGAGTTTACAAAGGTAATTACAAATTCATTATTGTGCCGTTACACCAACGATTAGAATGCGAAAATAAAGCCGAGCTTTTAGTTTGGAAGTTGGAGGAGACCGAGTCGGAACTTCGAAAAAGTCTTCAATTGACAAGGGAGTCTGAAAACAGGTTGATGAAAATGAAATCAGCAGCTCACAGAAAATCGTTTTTGGGAATTCGACAATTGCTTAAACTCAACGGATATGACGATCAATCCCTTTATTATGACGACCACGGTAAACCCTTTTTACGCGATGGAACTCATATCTCGATAAGCCACTCCGGTCAGTATTGTTGTATTCTGAGCAGTTCGAAATTTGAGGTCGGTGTTGATATTGAACGTCACCAGCAAAAAATTCTTCGCATAGCTTCTAGATTTTGTCATTCAGAGGAAGCTCTTTATTTGAAGTGCAATGATGATATAGAGGGCTTGACTCTTATTTGGGGATTTAAAGAGTGTGTTTATAAAATTCTAAACCAGAAAGGCATCAGCTTTAAGGAAGAAATTAGAGTGCTCTCATTTCCAGAAAAAGATTCCTCTGGATCTGGAAAAACGCTTAACAGTTCTTTTGCATTTGAACATCTATTGATTGACAACTATTCTTTAGTTTTGACCCATAAATTGTAGGCCTTGGAGTGGAGTGATTTTTTTCTTGGAATGTATGATAATCGTCCTCTAGATTTAATTGTTTTAGAGGCTGTTGCCTTCATCTTCGGACTGTGGAGTGTACACTTGGCTCGCAAAGAGCACATTGGCGTTTATCCAACTGGTCTTTTGGCGACGACCATCACGGTCTATTTGTTTTGGACCGATCGTTTGATCGGTGATATGCTCATGAATGCCTATTACTCTATGATGAGTATTTACGGATGGTGGCAGTGGTCTAGAATGAAGGCCGGAAAACGACTTGTGCGCATTTCTCGAATGTCAGTAAAACAGTATTATATTGCCTTTGGGCTTATTTTGTTGACGATGTTGTTGACTTATATCGTATACACCTTCTTTAATGTAACACTCGATTGGACCAATTATATCGACATTTTCACTTCGGGCTTGTTTTTTACAGCCATGTGGTTAATGGCCATCAAAAAAATTGAGAACTGGACCTTATGGATCATTGCCGATATCATTACAGTTCCCTTGTATGCCTATAGATCTTGGGGGATGCTCTCCTTACAATATTTAATCTTTACTTACATGGCCGTTATGGCTTATCGTGAATGGAAAACAAGCTTAGACAACTAGAGAGCTCTATAAGAAAAGTCGTTTTATTCGGTCCAGAATCGACAGGTAAAACAACACTTTCTAAGCAACTCGCATTGCATTATCAAACGCTTTGGATTCCAGAATACGCCAGAGCATATTTACAGACAAAGTGGGATGAGAAAGCCGAGATTTGTACCTATGAAGATTTGATACCAATTGCCGAAGGGCAGATGCAGTCTGAAAATCAGGCCGTTACTGAACTTATTCAAAACCAAGGACAACTCTTAATTTGTGACACCGACCTATTAGAAACAGCGGTCTATTCGCAGTTGTATTTCGATAAAATTCCTGCTGCCTTAAATCAAGCAGTAGCATATAACACATACGATTTATACCTTTTGACTGATATCGATGTGCCTTGGCATAAAGACGACCTTAGAGATCGACCCGATCACAGAGTCGCCTATTATCAAAAATTTAAAGAAGCGCTAGAGCTCAATAAAAAGAATTATATTCCGATTGCTGGATCTAGAACCGAAAGGTTGACTAAAGCCATTTCAGCAATTGATAAGATTTTGACCCCTTGATTATGTTAAACGCCAAAGACTTAGATTACCTAAAAGAAAAAGGAATTTCCATTGAAGAATTTCAAAAACAGTTGTCGTATTTTGAAAATGGAGTATCCTTTATAAATCTAATTCGAGCTGCCACTGTTGGTGATGGTATTATCCAATTAGACCAGGCAGAAATAGAACAGTATACGGCCATCTTTGAACAAAGAGACGCGGGCGTAAAACTTGTGAAGTTTGTTCCAGCCTCGGGAGCAGCCTCAAGAATGTTTAAAGCGCTATACACCTATTTACAAGACTGTAAAAGTGGTCAATCTACAGCCGACTATTGCCTTGAAGCCAAAGATGACTTTATGCTGGTGTTTGAAAAAGGCTTAAAGAAATTTCCGTTTTACGACAAGGTGAGGGCTAAGCTCTCTGTATCTGAAAATGACAGTGAATTTTTAAGGTCTTTTGTGCAGACACTACTGACAGAAACAGGTTTAAACTACGGTAGCTACCCTAAAGGAGTGCTGCCTTTTCATCGCTATGAAGATGAGGTGCACAGTCCCTTTGTAGAACATTTTAAGGAGAGTTTAGAATACGCTACATCGCAAAATAAATCACGAATTCACTTTACCATTTCAGAAGCACATTTGCCTCTATTTGAACAAGAGGAATTAAAGGTAAAGAACAGCTTTCCTATTCTTTATGAAAAGCTTGAAATCAGTTATTCTTATCAAAAAAGCCTTACGGATACTATTGCTGTGGATGAGTTCAATCAGCCTTTTAGAACTGATGAAGGTCAACTCTTTTTTCGGCCTGGCGGACACGGTGCTCTCATAGAAAATTTGAATGATATCGATGCTGATGTTGTTTTTATTAAGAATATAGATAACGTGCAAGTCGAGCGTGATTTTGATCTTTCGGTATCTTACAAAAAAGCGTTGGCTGGAGTTTTACTGCAAAAACAATCTGCTTTATTTGAAATAGCCGCTCAATTAGAAGCTGCTCCAATGTCACATTCAGAACTCATCAATTTGAAAGCAGAAGTCGAACAAATCTTGGGAAAAGTCATTTCAATTGATGTGAATTTAGATTTGCAGTCTGCACTTTTGGATAGCGTAGATCGACCACTTCGCGTTTGTGGTATGGTAAAAAATGAAGGCCAAGCTGGTGGAGGGCCATTTTGGGTAAGTACAAAAGAACAAAAAGAAGAATTGCAAATTATTGAATCTGTACAGATAGACCATTCGAATCACGAGCAGCAACAAATTTTAAATTCGGCGTCTCATTTCAACCCTGTCGATTTGGTTTGTGGATTAAAAAACCACAGAGGAAAATCTTTTGATCTCAAAGAATATATTGATTTCGATCAGGTGTTTATCAGTTCAAAGTCATTGGGAGAGGCTCAGATTAAGGCCCTTGAATTGCCTGGATTGTGGAATGGATCTATGGCAGGATGGAATACTGTTTTTGTCGAGGTTCCAATACTTACCTTTAATCCGGTTAAAACCGTAAATGATTTATTAAAATCTACGCATCAGGTTTAAAAAATCGACTACCTTTGCATTGTCTCTAAAGGGGTGCTTGAATGATCAGGCTGAGATTATACCCATAGAACCTGGGCAGGTAATGCTGCCAAGGAAATTGTATCACTATTAATTTCGAATAATACCCCTTTTATTCGTGCTAAGAAATACGAATGAAAACGAAAATTTTCACTGCCCTATTGGTAGTGGCCAGCTTTGCACAAGCACAACAAACAACAACTCAGGTCAATAAATTAGAGGAGGTTATTGTATCTGCAGAAAAAGCGAATGACTCCCTTCCGATTAGTTTTACCGAAATTCTTCCAGCGCAATTTGCACCATTGAATCTGGGACAAGATTTACCAGTATTACTCAATTTTCAGCCCTCTGTGGTGAGTACCACCTATGATGGAACTGGAGTGGGTTATACCGATTATCGAATAAGAGGTGCTGATAATTCTAGAATCAACGTGACCATTAATGGAATCCCCTACAATGACGCAGATTCGCAAACCACCTTCTTTGTTAACCTTCAGGATTTTGCCTCATCTTTAGAAGGTATTCAAATCCAAAGAGGTGTTGGAACCTCTACGAACGGTGCGGCTAGTTTTGGAGCCTCTGTTCAGCTTCAGACCGAGCAATTTCAAGAAGATGCCTATTACGAATTTAATTACTCCACAGGTAGCTTTGGAACTCAACGTAAGAATATCAAATTTTCGACAGGATTGCTAGAAAATGGCTTTTCTTTCAATGGAAGACTTTCTAAGGTAGAGACTGATGGTTATGTAGACCGCGCATTTGCAGATTTAAAATCTTATTACCTCAATGGGTCTTATCGCAGTGGTAATACAGCCTTATCTCTGGTGGCCTTTGGAGGAACAGAGCGCACTGGTTTGAGCTTTTTTGGATTGGATAAGGCTGGTTTAGAACAAGACAGAACAGTCAATTACGACGGACTATATTTTGATGCCCAAGGAAATTATGTCGCTTACGAAGATCAGACTGATAATTACCAACAAGACCATTTACAACTGCATTGGAATCAAAAGTTTAATGGAGATTGGCGATTTAGACTAAGTCTGCATCACACAAATGGTGCTGGTTATTTTGAGCAAATTCAAGACGATGTTAGTACCTATAATTATCGAATAACAGATTTGGCCAATAGCCTAACTACCGATCTTGCTACTCAAGCATATTTGAATTCTGAATTTTATGGGGGGATATTTAATTTACAGCAACAGAAAACTGATTATACGCTAACCTTTGGAGGAGGATTTAATCGTTATTTAGGCGAGCAATATGGACTGGTAAAATGGGCTGATGTCGCTGTTTTACCCTCGCCAAATTTTGAATTTTATCGCAACACTTCAGACAAGTTTGACAGTCACATTTATACCAAATTGCAGTATAGACTTTCAGAGAAATGGAATGCATTTACCGACTTGCAATACAGGGCCATCAACTACACTGCCAAGGGTTCTCTCGTAGAACGTACAGGACAAATTGACGTTGATGAAAACTACGGATTCTTTAATCCTAAGCTAGGAATAGATTTTAAAGCCTCAGAATCGACGCGTATTTATGCTTCTTTTGCCAGGGCTAATCGAGAGCCTGCTCGAGTAGATTTTGAAAATGGTAATCCAGAAGCAGAGCAATTGGATGACTTCGAATTTGGATTCAGATTGAACCAATCCAAACTAAAGCTCAATGCAAATGTTTACTACATGAATTATGAGAATCAATTGGTTCTTACTGGAGCCTTAGATGAGGTAGGATTCCCTATTCGTCAAAACGTGGGAAGTTCTTATCGTTTTGGTCTCGAGCTTGACGCGGTATATCCTATTTCTTCTAATTTGACTTGGCGACCAGCTATTGCTTTGAGTACTAATAAGAATAGAAATTTTGTAGACAACAAAAACGGTAGTCTTGTCGACTTGTCTGACACTGCTATTTCCTATTCTCCCAATTTAATTGCTTCACATGTATTGGCCTATGAAGCGAGTGAAAAATTCACAGCTTATTGGTTCTTTAAACATGTAGGAGAGCAATATATGAGCAATACCGAAGCCGAATTGTCTGTAATTGACGCCTACAGTGTTCACGATTTAAGTTTTGATTACGAGTTGAATTCAAATCTCAAATTTCAATTATTGGTTAACAATGTCTTTGATTTGAACTATGAAAACAACGGGTATTTTTACAGTTATGACATTGAAGACAACGGAGCAGTAACTACTTTTTACGGAAATGCATATTATCCTCAGGCAGGGAGAAATTACATGCTAGGGATGAGTCTTCGTTTTTAATTGTAGATAATCAGTGTGGAAGCACTTGATCGCACATTGTATTCGAGTAAATCATATAAAAATTCACCATCAGGGCGGTTTAAAAGCTGCCCTGTAAAAAGGCTGTATTCGTAAGAATTACAAGGGCAGGTCGCAATATCTCCACTCGATACTATTTTTGAACACGATGATGGAGAAAGGTTGGGACAAGCAGCTTCAAAGGCTCTAAAGGTGTCAAAGCCGGTATTTATAATGTAAACACCTTTTATACCTACCCCCTGAGTGCCTATGAACACCGGGTTTCCAATATTTTGAAGAGCGTTGAACTGAGGAAGGTTTAAATTGACTTGATATTCAAAGCTGGTTTCAATTAGGTATGGATTTCGATTTGTTCTTGTTTTTGTGCAAGCTAAAAACAAAAAACTTGAGCAAAACAGGAGTACGAAGGTTTTATTCATCACAAGTCATACTAGAGAGATTCTTTCAAAATTATGTATCTTTACTTTAATAATCCTCTAAAACTTTTTTAGTTTCTGGAGGATTTTAATTTTTTGATTATGAGTAAGATAGCATATTACACGAAAGAGGGATTAGAAAAATTAAGAAAAGAATTAAACGAATTAAAGGATATTGAGCGTCCAAAAGCGTCACAGGCCATTGCTGAGGCAAGAGATAAGGGTGACCTTTCGGAAAATGCTGAATACGATGCTGCAAAAGAAGCCCAGGGTTTACTAGAGATGAGAATTTCAAAGCTGGAGCAAACTGTAGCAAATGCTCGTATCATTGATGAATCCCAGCTAGATACGTCTAAGGTTCTTGTTTTATCTACCGTTAAGCTTCTTAATAAAATGAATAAGCAGCAGATGACTTTTACCCTTGTTGCTGAGAGCGAAGCGGATTTAAAAACCAATAAGATTTCAGTAAATTCTCCAATTGGAAAAGGATTGCTTGGAAAGACTGTAGGAGATGTGGCTGAAATCAAGGTGCCTAATGGAGTATTACAGCTAGAAGTTATAGAAATTACAAGATAATTACCATGCCCTCAATTTTTACCAAAATTGTCAATGGAGAAATCCCAGCCTATAAAGTGGCCGAAACTGATGAATTTCTGGCTTTTTTAGACATTAATCCCAATGCTAAAGGTCATACCTTGTGTATTCTCAAAGAAGAGATTGATAAGTGGTATGATATAGATGATCAGCGATTTACAGATTTGATGGCCTTTTCGAAACGAGTGGCCTTGGCCATTGAAGAAACTATAGCGTGTAAACGTGTCGGCCTCTCTATTATTGGGCTTGAAGTACCTCATGTTCACGTTCATTTAATTCCTTTACAGGATATGGAAAATGCTCGATTTATTTCAAAGATCTCGCTTTCTGAAAGTGAATTTAAGGCAACGGCTCAAGCGATAACCCAAGCTTTTAACAACCAAAACGTCTAAATCAAAATCATGGAAATACAAGGAATCATCAAAGAAATAGGAGAGACTAAAACCTTTGGAAACAACGGATTTCGAAAGAGGGAATTAATTTTAACCACACAGGAACAATATCCACAGCATCTATTGATTGAATTTGTTCAAGATAAAACAGATTTGTTGTCTGCGTTTTCGTCAGGACAAGAAGTAACTGTTGGCATAAATCTTAGGGGTAGGGAGTGGACTAATCCTCAAGGCGAGGTAAAATACTTTAACTCCATTCAAGGATGGAGAATTCAGGCAAATCAATCGGCTTCTACCGCTGATCATTCAGCAGATGAAATGCCACCGATGCCACCATTAGATCAATTTGAAAAAACCGACCAAAGTAAAGACGAAGATTTTGACGATTTACCCTTTTAAAAGTTAGGGAGTTAAGATTTCTTTTATATCTTCAAGTGTATTTCGCAATTAAGAATCTAACCCATGTATACACTTAAAGGAGAATTTTATTTTCCAGACGTTAGTATGGCCAATACCGATGGGTTATTGGCTATTGGTGGTGATTTAGATCCAGAACGATTGAAGCTTGCTTACAGTCGAGGAATCTTTCCGTGGTTTGAAGATGACAAAGTCATTATGTGGTGGAGTCCTGATCCAAGAATGGTATTGTTTCCTGAAGAAATTAAGATTTCGAAAAGTATGCAAAGGGTATTGAAATCTGCTCAGTTTCGAGTTACCCAGAACGTAGCTTTTGAACAGGTTGTTTCCTTTTGTGCATCTGTTAATCGTGCCGATCAAGAGGGGACTTGGATTACAGAAGGAATGAAAACTGCCTTTGCAAGTCTGTATTACCAAGGATTGGCAAAATCATTTGAGGTATGGCGAGAGGATGAACTGGTTGGTGGATTGTATGGAGTTCAAACCGGTAAAGTCTTTAGTGGAGAGAGTATGTTTTCTCTTGAATCCAATGCTTCTAAAGTCGCTTTGATTTCTCTTGCTCAATGTGCAGCTGCTAATGGAATAGCCTTAATCGACTGTCAATTGCATACGAATCATTTACAATCAATGGGGGCAAGAGAAATTCCTAGAGCCGAATTTATTTCATTTCTTTAAAATCCACCTCACTAATTGCACTTAGTTCTTTTTGACAGAAACAGTCTTCAAAGTGGTCATTTACAATCCCCACGGCTTGTATAAAGGAATAAATCGTAGTTGGTCCTATAAAGCTAAAGCCGAGCTGCTTCATTTCTTTTGAAATTCGCTGGGACAATTCAGACTCTGCAATCAAATCATTTTTGCTTACTATTTTGTTTTTGATGATTGTTCCGTCTGTAAATCTCCAGAGGTATTTAGAAAAACCAATTTTTTCGTCAAGAACTATATAAGCTTTAGCATTGCTAATTACAGATTGAATTTTCTGTTTGTGTCTGATGATTTTTGAATTACCGAGTAGTTCTTTGACTTTCTGCTGGTCGTAATGAACGATTTGATGAGGATTGAGCTGGTCAAAAGCCTCTAAGAAATGATTTTTCTTTTTAAGAATGGTAATCCAACTTAGCCCTGACTGAAAGGTTTCCAAAATCAAGCATTCAAAAAGCTTCTGGCTATCTACTATTGGACGTCCCCAATGCTTGTCATGGTACTCTTGGTATAGTGCATCACCTTCACACCAGAAACATCGCTTCTGATTTTTCATATTTAGGCGTTATTTAGATTGAAACAAATAAGTAATGCGCCCTTTTTGTATTTTGGAGTTTGCACTTTGAAATAAGGCTTTTGAAGCATAGGCTAGTGCATTCTCAATCAAACATCCATTTGAAGAGTTTGACAAATTAGCGTTGTATTTTTTTGAGATTACTTTTCCTTCAGTATTCACTTCGATGTCAATCACAATAGTTCCTCCTGTGATGCACTTGTAAACTGGAATGGGTAGTGCTATATGTGTTCGGTTTTCTAGATAATAGCGAACAGTTGTTTTTCTATTGTGTTTGGCAACCTCTGTTTCTTTGGGATTTTTTTTTGACAGCTTTTCAATGCGCAAATCAATGTCTTTTTTGAACTCTTGAAAATCACGTTCAAAATCAGAGCTCGAGCCAGAGTTGCTTTTTGAATCACTTTCAAAAAACTCTGGTTTGAGCTCTTCTAAACTTGCCAGGGGCTCTACATCTTCCACAATTGTTTCGGCAGATTCATTTGAAGCTTGATGTGTTTCAATTTCTTCACCCTTCGTTTTTGTGGTCTCAAATTTTTCTTCGATAGGACGTGTAAGATTTTCTACAATTTCAATGGGAATTTTTTCGACAGTCTTGCTGCTGAATTGAATTTTAATCAAAGCAAGTAGAGATAGTATACCTGTGATTAGAGTAATAATAAGCGCTTTATCTCTGACTTTTAAATTCATAGTCGTAAGGTAATAAAATAAAAAAAGAGAAGATTAAGTTCGAGTCGACTCTAAAAGGTTTTTGATGTTTTCTGGGCTTAGGGCCTGATTAACATCATATGTTCCTATAGCAGTTCGTCTCAAACTTGAAAGATGTGCCCCTGAATGTAGGGCCTTTCCAAAATCATGAGCAATTGACCTTATGTATGTGCCCTTTGAACATTTAATTTTAAAATTTAAGTCAATGTATTTCTCCTTATTTTGAATGGATTCGATATCAAATAAGTGTATTTCAATTTCTCGCTCTGGAATTTCTATTTGGTTTCCTGCTCTGGCATGTTCATAGAGCCTTTTACCTTCTTTTTTAAGCGCAGAAAACAATGGAGGTCTTTGCCGTATCACTCCCGTAAATTGTTTTTTGGTTTCAACAATCAGTTCTTCACTTATATGTGCGATGTTATAGTGCTGGTCAATTTCGGTTTCCAGGTCGAAAGAGGGGGTTGAGGCGCCAACGCGAATTGTTCCGGTATAGGTTTTGGCCTGGCCTTGAAAATCTGCTATCTGTTTAGTCATTTTGCCGCAGCAAATTAGAAGTAAGCCAGAAGCTAGCGGATCTAGTGTACCCGCATGACCAATTTTGATTTTCTTGATGTTGAATTTTTTCTTAAGACCCCACTTGATTGCATTTACCGCTTGAAAAGAAGACCAGTTTAAAGGTTTATCTACCAAGAATAAAAAACCCTCTTGAAATTTTTCTAGTTTATAATTTGAAATATTTTCCAATTCTTTAGCTATTTATCGCTATAATTCCAACGATTAAGCAATAAACAGCGAAATAGGTCAATTTACTGCGACGGACTAAATCGAGCATCCAATTACAGGCAAAATAACCGCTAATTAAGGCAGCTAAAAACCCGAATAAAAAGGGCAAGAAATTCACTGAAGAAAGAGCTTCTAGTTCTCCACTTAGGATATCCTTGGCTATTTTGCCAAGAATCAAAGGAATGACCATTAAAAATGAAAATTCAGCTGATTTTTTTTTGTCAATTCCAAGTAAAACAGATGTGGCAATTGTTGATCCGCTTCTAGAAATTCCAGGTAAAATGGCAATGGCTTGAGCGATTCCAATAATGAAAGAATCTGCATACCCTACGTTACGAGCTGTCGCTTTTGCTTTATCTGCGAGATATAAGAGTAGTGCAGTTATGATAAGCATATAGCCTACAAATGATAAAGACCCACTGAAAAGATTTGCGATTTGATCTTCAAAAAAGAAGCCAATTAAAGCAGCTGGAATCATGGAAATAACAATTTTTAAAGAGAAGGCCATCTCTTTTTTGTCTTGTTTAATTAACCCCCTTAAAACATCAGCAATTGTTTTTCTAAAAACGATGATTGTACTTATAGCAGTTGCAAAGTGTAAAATCACAGTAAAGAGCAAATTCTCTTTCTCAAAAAAAGAACTGTTCAATAGAGTCTTACCTATTTCTATGTGTCCACTTGACGAAACAGGTAAGAATTCAGTTAACCCTTGAATGATTCCAAGAAGTATGGATTCAAGAATAGACATTTACTTTTCTTTGGGGGTTTTTAAAATGGCATATACTTGAATCCCCAGTCCTAAAAGTACAAGTGTAGGAGCTAGTCGGATTCTTCTGAAATTATAAATTTCTGGATTGAATACCTCGGGATTGTCAGGTGCCCCTCCGCTCATTAAAATAAACCCGACAGCTATAGCAATAAGCCCTATAATCATGAGTTTGTAATTGCTTTTGTCGAATAAATCGAATTTGTTTGCGGGTTGTTTTTTCTTCATTATTCGTAGTATAAACGGTCTGTTCTTAAGTTTAAAAAGCGTTGGGTTGCACTCTGCGTGCTCAAGTAAGATATCAAAACACCCAATCCATAGAGGCTTACAAATAAAATACTCAAGCCAAAAACGTCCCCAAAAATATCAATTTCAGGAAAATTTAAATCTATGGTGTTCAATAGAAGAATTAAAATCACACTTGAAATGGTTGCGCCGTATAATCCTAATTTGATATTGGTTTGTATAAATGGTTTTTGGATAAAACTTTTTGTTGCTCCAACCATTTGCATGGTTTTAATGATAAATCGTTTGGAATAAATAGAGAGTCGTATAGAGCTATTGATAAGCAGTACCGAAATTATGGTAAAACAAATACTACTGATCAGTAGCCAAAAACTAGCGTTTTGAATGTTTTGATCAATGAGTTGAATTAATGGTTTGTCATAACTCACTTCTTCTACCACAATTGATTCTTGTAAATCACTCACAATGCGCTCTATGGCATTTTGATTCACATACTGTGCTTTTAGACTTATGTCAACAGCATCTTTAAGAGGATTATAGCCCAAAAACTCCACAAAATTTTCACCGATATCTGCGCTGTATTTGATTGCAGCTTCGTCTTTAGAAATGAATTCGCTGTTCTTTACATACGGAGACATGCTGAATTTTCGCTGTAGACTTTGTATTTCAGTTTGACTCGCATCCTCTTTTAAGTAAATGGATATGGCAATTTTTTCTTTAAAGTGATTGGCAAGCTTTGATGCATTAAACACTAAAAGCCCTAATAACCCCATCAGTAGAAGCACTAAGGAAATACTCACGGTTACAGAAACATAAGACGTTATAAGTCTTCTTTTTTGATATTTATCGATATAGTTGCTCATTAGATTATCTGCTCATTCAAAAATAGCAAACTTTTGGCTTTACTTTATTAAATGTACTTTTGTAGCGCAAATTTTAGTTCCCTCAAAAATCATGGAATACAGGTTTCGAGAAATAGAGGCCAAATGGCAAAAATTCTGGAAAGAAAAGCAAACGTTCAAAGCGAACGAAGCCTCAGAAAAACCCAAGTACTACGTATTAGATATGTTTCCATATCCATCAGGCGCAGGCCTGCATGTGGGGCATCCCTTAGGGTATATTGCAAGTGATATTTATGCTCGCTATAAGAGACATCAAGGCTATAATGTTTTACATCCTATGGGGTTTGACTCTTTCGGCTTGCCTGCCGAACAATACGCAATTCAAACAGGGCAACATCCTTCAAAAACTACTGAAGAAAATATAAAGCGGTATAAAGAACAGTTGAGTGGTTTGGGGTTTTCTTTCGACTGGAGTCGAGAATTTAAAACATCAGATCCTTCATATTATAAGTGGACACAGTGGATCTTTATTCAGCTCTACAACTCTTGGTTTGATTTGAGTCAAAATAAAGCCCTTGCGATTGACGAACTCGTGGCACGCTTTGAGAAGGAAGGTAACGGATCTGTTTTAGCAAGTTGCGATGAAGATTGTCCTCAATTTGACGCTGCAGCATGGAAGACTTATACGAACGTTGAAAAACAAGAAATTCTTTTAAAATATCGCCTGACCTATTTGGCAGATACAGAAGTGAATTGGTGCCCAGCTCTGGGGACTGTTTTGGCTAATGATGAAATCGTCAATGGGGTTTCTGAACGGGGAGGGCATCCGGTTGTTCGCAAGAAAATGCGCCAGTGGAACATGCGTATAACTGCCTATGCACAGCGATTGTTAGAGGGCCTAGATCACATCGACTGGCCACAACCTTTAAAAGATTCTCAAACGAATTGGATTGGACGTTCAGAGGGCGCCCAGGTCAAATTCGATATTGAAAACCACCCTGAGCAACTCGAGGTTTTTACGACCAGACCTGACACTATTTATGGGGTGAGTTTTATGACCCTGGCGCCAGAATTAGATTTGGTGCTCAAAATAACCACACCTGAGCAGCGTAATGCAGTTGAAGCCTATATCGACGAGACAGCGAAACGTTCTGAGCGCGATCGTTTGTCTGATGTTAAAAGTATTAGTGGGGTATTTACTGGAGCATATGCGATTCATCCGCTCAATGGAACAAAGGTTCCTATTTGGATAGGAGATTACGTATTGGCCAGTTATGGAACTGGAGCTGTTATGGCGGTTCCATGCGGAGATCAACGAGACTACGATTTTGCAAAACACTTTGATTTACCCATTCCAAATATTTTTAAAGATGCTGATATTTCAGAGGCTGCCTTTGTAGATAAGAGTACTACCATAATTGCGAATTCTGATTTCTTAAACGGATTGCCTTTTGCCCAAGCCAAGAAAACCGTCATCGAAAAGCTCGAAACTTTGGGTAAAGGAAAAAGGCGAATCAATTACAGATTGCGGGATGCCGTTTTTTCTAGACAGCGCTACTGGGGAGAACCTTTTCCTGTTTACTACATCGACGGAATGCCTCAGATGATTCCAGTAGAAGCCTTACCGCTTCGCTTACCTGAGGTTGAAAAATATCTTCCAACAGAAACAGGAGAGCCACCTCTAGGAAACGCCACACATTGGGCTTGGGACGAGCAGCATCAAAAAGTGGTTGCGAATACTGAGATCAATCACGAAACAATTTTTCCATTAGAATTAAATACTATGCCAGCATGGGCCGGATCTTCACAGTATTTTAATCGTTTTATGGACCCTTCTAATGATGTTGAAATTTTTGAGTCAAGTAAAATAGACTATTGGAAAGGGGTTGATTTGTATATCGGTGGAAGTGAGCACGCAACATCACACCTTTTGTATGCGAGATTTTGGCAGCAGTTTCTATTTGATAGAGAACTGGTTCCTCAACCTGAGTTTGCACAAAAATTGATTAATCAAGGTATGATTACAGGAAACTCTGCGATTGTATATCGAAAGAGCGGAACCGAGATTTATTATTCTCACGGACTTGTAGATTTTAAAAATTCAGATGCTGAGAATGCGCTGTCTCATTTTGAACAATTAAGGGTGGATGTCAATTTGATCAACGCATCAGATGAACTCGATTTGAATGCCCTTAAAAAATGGCAACCTCAATATGAAGCAGCTGAATTTAAATTAGAAAACGGAAACTATATTGTCGGTCGTTCGGTAGAAAAGATGTCAAAGCGATGGTACAATGTCGTAAACCCTGATCAAATATGTGAGGAATACGGCGCCGATTCTCTGCGTTTATACGAAATGTTTTTAGGGCCTTTAGAACAGTCTAAGCCATGGAATACTGCGGGAATTACTGGAGTTCACAGCTTTTTGAAGAAATTGTGCAAACTCTACGAGCAACCTACTGACCAACAACCTACTGCAGAGTCATTAAAAACACTTCACAAGACGATTAAAAAGGTACAAGAAGACTTGGAGAACTTCTCTTTTAACACTTCGGTGTCGACTTTTATGATATGCGTCAATGAATTGACTGCACAAAAGTGCAGTTCAAAAGAGATTTTAGGTTCGCTTGCTATTTTGATTTCTCCTTATGCGCCTCATATTGCTGAGGAGTTGTACGAGACACTTGGAAACAAAAAGAGTATTGCCTTTGAACCTTTTCCAGAGTTCAACCCTTCATATCTGGTCGAACAAGAAAAGGAATACCCAATTTCTTTTAATGGCAAACTTCGCTTTAAAATGAATTTGCCCGTTGATTTTGACAAGAAACAAATTGAACAGGCGGTTTTACAAGATGAAAGAACCACCCATTATTTAGGTGGAAATGCAATAAAGAAAATAATTGTGGTCCCCGGAAAAATTGTTAACATTGTTCAATAAACGCACATAATTATGGCTGATTATTACATTTTATTATTTGGAATAGCCATCGCAAGTGGCCTGGTTTCGCAGCGACTTAAATACAAGTTTAATAAGTACGGTAAAATCAGATTGGCGAATGGAATGAGTGGAGCAGAAATTGCTCAGAAAATGCTTGATGATCACGGCATACACGATGTCAAAGTTATTTCAACTCCTGGAATGCTCACTGACCACTACAATCCTAAAAATAAAACAGTAAACCTCAGTGAGGGAGTATACAGTCAAAGATCAGCATCCGCGGCTGCTGTTGCAGCTCATGAGGTAGGCCACGCTGTACAGCATGCCAAATCTTATTCTTGGTTGCAAATGCGATCACAAATGGTCCCTGTGGTTTCTGTAGCTTCAGGACTCTCTACATGGATCATTTTTGCGGGCATTGTTTTAATGGCCTCAGGAGGAGGGCAATTAGGATTTCTCATCTCTATAATCGGTTTATTATTGATGGCAATGGCTACCGCTTTTAGTTTTGTGACGCTTCCGGTAGAATACGATGCGAGTAAAAGAGCTTTACTCTGGTTGGAGAACGCCAATATGCTTGAACAAAGTGAGTTGAAGATGGCTAAAGATGCGCTCAAATGGGCCGCTCGAACCTACGTTGTTGCCGCCTTAGGTGCTTTAGCTTCACTCTTGTATTGGGCAATCCAAATCTTAGGTAGCAGAGATTAATTTATCTTAAATACTTATTTGTCTGTCTATTTGTTGATTGAGTGATATAAAAGTTTCTGTCCTAGAAACCCCCTCAATTCTTTGAATTTGGTTGTTTAGTATAGACATCAAATGTTCGTTGTCTCTACAGAGTACTTTAATTAGTATGGACCAATTCCCTGTCGTATAATGGCATTCTAACACCTCTGGAATGGCCTCTAAGTCTTTAACCGCTTTAGGATTATTCATCGCCTTATCGAGAAAAATTCCGATATAGGCCATGGTTGTATAACCAAGTCGTTTGGTATTTATAATAAATTTAGAACCTTCGATCAGTCCAGCGTTTTCTAGTTTCTTTAAGCGTTGGTGTATGGCTGCTCCAGAAATACCAATTTTTCGTGCTATTTCCAAGATAGGTTTTCTAGCATCTGTCATGAGATGATTTAGTATTTGCTTGTCAATTCCGTCAAGCTTAACCACTTCTTGATTGTGTTCTGATGCTTGTTTCATGGCTTAATCTCTTATCTTTAATACGAATTTAATAGATAATTATGGCTCATGAGTAAAAGACTGTACTTCACGTTTATTTTGGGTGGATTGACGGTTGTTTTGGGTGCCTTTGGAGCTCATTTATTGGAAAAATTACTAAGTGTAGATCAGTTGGCTAGTTTTGAAACCGGACTCAGATATCAATACTATCACGTTTTTTTCTTAATGATCCTATCGCTCATTCCACGTGTAGAAGAAAAAGACAAAAAGAGAATAGCCTTGCTTATCTATACAGGATTACTGCTATTTAGTGGAAGCATATACCTTTTGAGTCTGCAAGATGTTTTTGGTCTTGACTTGGGCTTTTTAGGACCTGTTACTCCTATAGGTGGGAGTCTTTTAATTTTCGCTTGGTTTTATACCGCTTATAAGATTAAGACTTATTCACCTGGTTGACATACTTCTGAATCGCCATGGTCATAGAAGGTGTTTCGGGAGTAGGTGCTTTGATGTCAATTCTAAGCCCTGCGTCAGAAGCTGCTTTTACGGTGCTATTTCCGAAAACGGCAATACGCGTATTGTTCTGTTCAAAGTCTGGAAAGTTTTTAAGTAAACTTTCTATTCCCGATGGGCTAAAGAAAACTAAAACATCATAATAGACGTCTCTAAGATCAGATAAATCACTTATCACAGTCTTGTAAAAAACACCTCTAGTCCAATTGAGTTGAAGTTCATCTAAAGTTTTTGGAACATCTGGCTTTAGTACATCTGAGGATGGAAGTAAAAACTTTTCGTTTTTGTACTTTTTAAAATGAGCAGTTAAATCAGAAAATAAGCGTTCCCCAACATAAATTTTACGCTTTCTGTAGACCACATATTTTTGAAGGTAGTAGGCCACAGCCTCAGATTGACAGAAATACTTCATGGTATCAGGAACCTTAAACCTCATTTCTTCTGCTAACCGAAAGAAGTGATCAACTGCATTTCTTGAAGTCAAAATAATTGCTGTGAAGTCATTGAGGTCTACTTTTTGAGTTCTAACCTCTTTTGCGCTAGCTCCTTCGACATGAATGAAGGGTCTGAAATCAACTTTAATATTCTCTTTTTCTATGAGCTTTGCATAGGGAGAATTTTCTACTTTCGGTTCTGGCTGAGATACCAAGATCGTTTTCACTTTCATACCTAACATCCGCTTTTAAACAAGCTTTAAACGACTTGTTTTAATTTGAGAGGGCAAAGATAGAAATAATTCATAGGTAGACAATAGAAAAGTAAATCTAGAAAGGCTTAACTATTGATTTTTAAGAGATAAACCTTGAATATTGGTGGGTAAACCATCAAATGTTAAGCTTAGTTTAAAAAATGGAGAATGTTTAATGTTCCTCAAAAATGCACTATTAACTTCTAGTGTTTGACCGGGCTCAATTAAGCCTTGTTCAAATTGAAAATTGGAAACTGTTTCAGCTCCCAGAAACTCTTTATTAGTGTTAAGTCTCGCCAAGTTTAATTCAAAATCCTCAAGTGCTATAGCAAAGGGATGCTCATTATGAAGACTTAAGCTGCCATTTTCATACTTCCATTCGAGCTTTCCATAAATTCGAGGTTGCTTTAAATATTTTAAATAAAAAAGAGAATTGTCTTTATACGCTGTACTATCGAAGGCATTGGAGCTTGTTTTTTCAATTAAAATAACCTCTTTAGCCTCACGAAATTCTCTGTAACCTCTTAGGCCGTATTGATTATTTCGATAGCGTATTTCGTTTAAGGAGGAGGCCTTGTGACCGCTATAGAACTGGTAGATAGATGCGCGTTGATATGAATTTTTGAACAAAACAGGTTTATCGCCAGCTTTTTGAGCAAGAGCGTTAACCCATTTAGAATGTCCGTGCGTTTCGAGAGAAATTGGGCTTAAATTTTCAAAAGCTAAAAACAATCTTCCAACGCATAGAATAATCAAATTGCTCAAAAGTAAAATTCGCAGGTATTTTTTTTGTTCTAATTTATGTTCCGTGGACTGGTATGTCAATAAAAAGAGGGGAATGACAATCGGTAAAAACCACTGCGCCTGTGTTTTTTTTGAAAAGCTCGAAAGGAAAAAAAAGCAGATAACAAATAGAGCGGCATACCACGCCGCTTTTTTGAATAAATCTGTTTTAGGTTCCTTTAGGCTTAAGGGAAAAATTAAAATACCCATAAGACCAAAAACAGTGAGCACATTTAAGAAATAGCCTAGAGTAAATTCACTGAAATTGTAAGCGTGATTTGGACGCTCATTCAAATGAAAAAGGAGGCTCTCGAAATTTGTTTCAATTTGCCACATCAAATGCGGAGTGTAAAGCAGAACACTAAAGATTAAGGCGAGCCAAGCTCTTCTGTTTTTGAGGAGATTCAAGTTGGAAAACAACACTCCAAATATGAGTAAAAAACCATAGTATTTTGAATACATCATTCCGGCCATACTGATTCCTAAAACAAAAGGCATTATGTAGTCTTCTTGGCTTAAAAAACGGCGATAAGCCCAGAAAAAAAGTGCAGTAAAAAACAAAAAAGGACTGTCTGGGAGTGCCAAAAATCCGTAGTACTGAAAGAGCGGAAAACAAAGCAACAATCCCAAAAAGTATAAAGGTTTAATACGAGTATCGCTTTGAAGCGTGTCGTACAAAAGCGCTATGCTGCCTAAGTGCAATCCTATGAATAAGAGTCGTACGCCAAGCTCTCCTTGTATAAAGTTTGAAGAAGCTATAATCCAAGCCACCATAGGAGGGTGGTCAAAATAGCCCCATTCGAGTTGCTGAGCGTAATACCAATAGTAAGCCTCATCAAAAAGTAAACCTGTAGCAAAGGCTTGAATAAAATTAAGTAGACCGAGAATAATGAGGAGAATTACAAACAGTTTGGTTGTTGTGCTTGATGTGGACTGCATAATATCAAAATTAAGATTTTAAAACATGCGCCTGTTTAATTTATGCATGATAAAAGAGTATTTTTGTCAATCAATATCCCTCCTATGAGTCTAGATCTTGTGATTATTCCCACCTATAATGAGATTGAAAATGTTGAAGCCATTATTCGCGCGGTTGTAGACTTAGGTCAGGGTTATCACATTCTCATTGTCGATGACAATTCTCCTGACGGAACAGCAGATAAGGTAAGAGAACTTCAGGCAGAGTTTAAAGGAAATTTGCATCTCGAAGTTCGAAAAGAAAAATCTGGATTAGGAACGGCCTACATTCACGGATTTAAATGGGCACTTCAAAATAACTATGACTTTATTTTTGAAATGGATGCTGACTTTTCGCATACACCTGCTGATTTAATTCGTCTGAAACAGGCTTGTGAAGAGGGGGCTGACATGTCAATTGGAAGTAGATATACCAAAGGTGTAAATGTTGTGAACTGGCCTTTATCTCGAATTTTGCTGTCTTATGGGGCTTCATTCTATGTCAAAATAATTACGGGAATGCCTGTTAATGACCCTACAGCAGGCTTCGTGTGTTATAGGAGTTCTGCATTGAACGCTATAGAATTAGACGCCGTTCAATTCGTGGGTTATGCCTTTCAAATCGAAATGAAGTATAGAATTTACAAGGCCAAGAAAAAATTAAAAGAGGTAAGTATTGTATTTACCGATAGAGTTAGAGGTCATTCTAAAATGAGTAAAGGAATTGTTTGGGAAGCGATTTTGGGTGTGATCAAGATGAGGTTCAACAGTATTTTTAACAAAAACAAGTTTTATCATGGCTAGGCGTAAGCTTTTAAAAAATGCCCAAATTGTATCTGCAGAAAAAATAGTGGAGTCGGATGTTCTAATCGAGGATGACATTATTTTAAAAATAGAGCGCTCTATAACGGATGTTCACGCGAATGTTATCGATTTGTCGGGAAAGTATTTACTACCGGGACTCATCGATGATCAGGTGCATTTTAGAGAACCAGGCCTAACGCATAAAGGGAGTATAGCAACTGAAAGTAAGGCGGCATTAGCAGGTGGAATCACCTCATTTATGGAACAGCCTAATACCAATCCACAAACCACTACTTTTGAAGCTTTAGAAGATAAATTCGAGCGGGCAAAATCGACTTCATGGGTGAATTATTCATTTTTCTTTGGTGGTACAAATGATAATTTAGAGTTGATTAAAAGACTTCCGTTAGACGCATGTGCCGGCGTAAAATTATTTTTGGGATCTTCTACGGGTAATATGCTGGTCGATAAACTCGAGGTTATTGAAGCCATATTTTCTTCGACTCCTCATGTGATTGCAGCACATTGTGAAGACGAACAAACAATTCGAGAAAACACAGAAAAAGCAATCGCCAAATACGGCTCTAATATTCCATTTTCAGATCATCCTCTAATACGCTCAGAAGAAGCTTGTTATCTGTCTTCTTCTCAGGCGGTTTCTCTTGCCCAAAAAACAGGTGCTCGCCTACATATTTTTCATCTGTCTACAGCAAAAGAACTCGAGTTATTTCGTTCAGATTTACCCTTATCTAAGAAGAAAATTACAGCTGAAGCTTGTATTCATCACCTGTGGTTTACAGACGCCGATTATCAAACTAAACAAAGTCTAATCAAGTGGAATCCAGCAGTTAAAACGGCTAATGACAAGGAGGCTTTATGGAAGGCTTTAGAAGAAGGAGCTATTGATGTTATTGCAACAGATCACGCGCCACATACCCTTGAAGAAAAGAAAAATCCCTATCTCAACGCCCCTTCTGGTGGGCCTTTAGTGCAACACGCGTTACAAGCACTGATAGATCAAGTCAAAGAACGTAACTTGGGCTTGCCTTTTATTGTAAAAAAGATGTGTAACAATCCGGCAGAACTCTTCAGTTTAAAAGACAGAGGGTATATCAAAGAAGGTTATAAAGCAGATTTGGTCGTCGTAGATTTGAATAAGACTCATCGTGTAGCTCAAGATAATTTATGGTATCACTGTGGCTGGTCTCCATTTGAAGGTCATGAATTTAGTTCGAGTATTGAGCAGGTATGGGTGAATGGTACGCTTGCTTTTAAAAATGGTTCTTTTGTAACTAGACCTATGGTAGAGCGCCTAAGTTTTAATCGGAATTAATATGGTTAAGAAGATTTTCATTTTAGCAATACTACTTTGTGTTTCCTGCAGTGAACCCTTGAAACAACCTCCTGAAAATTTGATTTCTCAAGAAAAAATGCTGGCGATTTATTACGATTTAGCCGTCTTAACAGCTTTGAACAATATGACTCCGGCCACCTTGAAAAATCAAAATATTGAGATGATGCAATATTTGTACGACAAATATGAAATCGATAGTATTACTTTAAGTCAAAGTAATACGTATTATGCCTCTCTACCAGATGTGTACGACAAAATGTTTGACAGTATTCAAATTAAATTGCAAAATAAGGTAGATGAGATTAACGATTCAAGAAAGAATCAATCTCGAACCATGGGAAAATAGCGTTCACTCTCCATTAAATCGTCTAACATTTCTTTTAGATTAGGTGTTTTAATTTGCTTAAAAGGTACTAATTCGCTGGTGGTCTCGTAGTTCACCTTATGGTAAAGGGTTTGCACCAATTTTACAGTGAGACTAGATTTAAGACCGAGTAGTTTACTCGAATTTTCTATGATGCTGGCTAAAGCTATGAGCCATTTTTTTGAAATTTCTTTTTTTGCCCTAGGGCGATTTAAATTGGTATTGATGATTTCGATTACATCGTTATAAGAGCTATTCGTAGAGACTAAGGTTAATGGATGTTGTATGAAAGATTCGGTTCTGTATAATTGCAGTAAACACTCGACTACAGTTCTGATGTGAATAAATCCAGAACTCCCTGGGAATCGATAGGAAATACCTTTTTGAACAGATCGAATAAGTTGACGCAGTGGGTGGGTGTAAGGAACCGCGCCTAAGATAACCCCAGGTCTTACGATAAAGGTTTGTACACCTTCTTGACCTGCTCTCCAAACCTCAAGTTCGCCTAATTGTTTTGATTTACCGTAATCTGTTTGTTGTTCTTGATCCATAGCGGCGATCGAACTGATGTAAATAAATTTAGATACCTTGTTTTCAATTGAGGCGTTGATGAGATCTCTTGTTCCATTGCTATTGATTTTAAAGAGGTGCTTTCGATATCTTGAATCGAATGATATCAATGCGGCACAATGAAATACGCAGTGCACTGATTTTGTCGCTTCAAAAAGATCAGCTGTAGAATCTAAATCGCCTTGTACAAATTCTAGAAGTTGTATTTGTGTTTCGGTGATGTCTTTGCGTTTTAAAAAAGCTAAAAGTTGTTCTCTTTTTTTTTCAGTACGGTAGAGCACACGAAGTTTGTGATTTTCTTTCAAAAGTTGCTCTATAAGATACGCCCCTACTAAACCCGTTCCACCTGTGATTAAAATCATATCGTAAAAATAAGCCATTGGCCGTTGAAAGAGCCCACGGTTAACTTATCGTTTTATTTTTGAGCAATATTTTATAAGATATTCACAGAATTGACGTTTTTAAGTTAAGATTGATAAAAATCAAGCTTGTATGCCAAAGGTGAAATTTTATAATGTACTTTGCAGCGCAATGAAACAAAATAGACACATAACTGTTATCCCTAACTATACACGGCGCTTCCGTCGCCCGTAAGGGTGTGTTTATTTATTGGAAGTAGGTGTGTCCACTTCCTCTTCTCGTTTCAATTCTTTTCAATAGTATAATTTAATTTTTTCAACGCGATGAAAATACAAATCGCATCTAAAACGCATTTTCGTTTTGCTGAAGTAATCAGTGAAACCATTCAAAGTTCTGCCAAGGTAAGAGGTACTGGAATTGCTTTGAGATCTCCCGAATACATCCAACAGCGTATGGCTAATCAAAATGCAGTTATTGCTGTAGAAGATGATAAATTCGCTGGCTTTTGTTATATCGAAATATGGGGTGAGAAAAACTTTGTAGCCCATTCGGGTTTAATTGTGCATCCTGATTTTCGCGGAAGAGGATTGGCTAAACAAATAAAGAAGGCTGTTTTAGACCTGTCTTTGGAAAAATTTCCAAACGCTAAGATTTTTGGAATTACCACGGGTGCTGCTGTGATGAAAATCAATTATGAGTTAGGATATAAGCCTGTGACTTTTGACGCATTAACAGACGATGATGACTTTTGGAAAGGATGTCAGACATGCATAAACTTCGATGTTTTGCAACGAATGAATAGAAATATTTGTCTCTGTACAGGGATGTTATACGACCAACACTTAAACAAGAATAATGAGCAATAAAGTAAAAAAAATAGTTCTGGCGTACAGTGGAGGCCTAGACACTTCTTATTGTGCACACTGGCTTTCATCACAAGAAAATACTGAGGTGCACGCTGTGGCTGTAAATACAGGCGGTTTTGATCAAGAGCAAATCTCTGAAATGAAAACAAAAGCCTTAGCTTTTGGAGTAACCCAATTTGAGTGTATCAATGCTGAAGAAGAACTGTACAATTCTATACTTAAGTATTTGATTTTCGGAAATGTACTTAGAAATAACACTTATCCCCTTTCGGTTAGTGCTGAGCGCGTAGTACAGGCTATTGCACTCATTAACTATGCCAATTCAATTGGGGCAGAGGCTATTGCTCACGGTTCTACAGGTGCTGGTAATGATCAAATACGTTTTGATTTGATTTTTCAAACACTTGGGAATTCAATAGAAATCATTACTCCTATTCGCGATCAAAAGTTATCACGAGAAACAGAGATTGAGTACCTCAAATCTCATGGATTTGAATATTCTTGGGAAAAGTCAAAATACTCTATAAACCAAGGTTTGTGGGGAACTTCTGTAGGAGGAGCTGAAACCTTGACCTCGGACAAGACCCTTCCTGAAGAGGCTTATCCAAGTCAATTGGAAGAAAAAGAACGCAAAAATTTGACCCTTGATTTTAAACAAGGAGAATTGGTTGGAATTGATGGCGAAAACTACCCTCCGGTTGAGGCGATAAAAGAACTCCAAAAGATTGCGCAGAAATACGCTATAGGTAGAGATATTCATGTTGGGGATACCATTATTGGAATCAAAGGAAGAGTTGGATTTGAAGCGGCTGCACCTATGATTATCATCAAAGCACATGAACTTTTAGAAAAGCACACCCTCAGTAAATGGCAATTATTTCAAAAACAGCAGTTGGCACAATTTTATGGAATGATGGCACATGAGGGTTTATTTTTGGATGAGGTGATGCGTAATACAGAAGCTTATATGCAAGATTGTCAGCGCTTTGTTACCGGTAAAGTGTTTGTGACTTTACACCCTTATCGTTTTGAATTAATTGGGATTGAATCGATGTATGACCAAATGAAATCCTCTGCTGCTCAATACGGTGAGATGAATAATTCATGGACAGCAGAAGACGCCAAAGGCTTTATTAAAATTTATGCCAATGGATTGAAAAACGCCAAAAGTGTTCAAGATGAAAATTAAAGTTGGAGTAGTTGGAGGTTCAGGTTATACGGGAGGAGAATTATTGCGTTTGCTGCTATTTCATCCAAACGTTGAATTGCACTTTGTAGTAAGTCGATCCTACACGGGTCAACAACTCTCAAAAGTTCATCCCGATTTATTGGGAAGTCAAGCTTTTGAATTCTGTGAGGCTCCTATTACAGGAGCAGATGTATGGTTTCTGTGCTTACCTCACGGTCAATCAGGGGCTTTTCTTGAGACCTATGCACCATTGATTTCCAAGGAGCTAAAAATCATTGATCTCAGTAACTCCTTTCGCTTATCATCTGATTCTAAATTTGGTGAGCGAGAATTTATATACGGCGCTACTGAAATACATCGAGCTAAAATTCAAAAAGCTAATAGTATTGCTAATCCAGGTTGTTTTGCAACGGCCATTAACCTCGCTTTGGCACCGCTGTTTCACAAAGAGTTAGTCGCTCTAGATCAAGAAGTACACATTAACGCGGTGACTGGGTCGACGGGAGCTGGAATTAAGCCAAGTGCAACGGCTCACTTTTCTTATCGAAACAACAATTTTTCATGGTACAAACCTTTTTCACATCAACATTTAGATGAGATTGCTGAAACGGTATACAACAAAGCTCAGGCGTCCAAAGAAAACTTACATTTTCTGCCGCATAGGGGTGATTTTACAAGAGGTATTTTTGCTACCGCATACACTAAAATAGACTGCGCATTTGATGAGGTAGTATCGGCTTATAAAGCCTTCTATGAACAAGCGCCATTTACGCATGTTTGTCCAGATGAGCTTCAACTCAAACAGGTTGTAAACAGCAATAATTGTCATATTCATTTGATGCAACACCAAGATAAAATTTTGATTACCTCTGTTCTGGATAATTTGCTCAAAGGAGCATCAGGTCAGGCCGTAGAAAACATGAATCTGATTTTTGGTCTCGATCAACAAACAGGACTTCAACTAAAAACATCAATTTTCTAATGGCCTTATTTGACGTTTACAATCAATACCCAATTGAATTAGTTTCGGCTAAAGGAATGCAGCTCAAGGATTCCAAAGGTTCAGACTATTTGGATTTTTACGGAGGTCATGCCGTAATTTCAATCGGACATACTCATCAGCACTACGTGAATCAATTAAAATCTCAAATTGACGCCATTGGATTTTATTCTAATGTCATTCACAATCCCTTACAAGAAGAACTCGCTGAGCGCATCAATGCTAAGCTCGAAGAAAATTATGAGCTCTTTTTGTGCAGTAGCGGAGCAGAAGCCAATGAAAACGCACTGAAACTAGCTTCTTTTCACACTAAGCGTTCGAAAATACTCGCGTTTTCTAATGCTTTTCACGGACGAACTTCAGCTGCAGTTGCAGCCACTCATAATACCCGTATACAGGCGCCAATTAACAAGGCACATCAAGTTGATTTTATTGACTTTAACGATGCAGAAGCCCTCAAAAATCACTTGGAGACTGAGAATTATGCAGCCGTTATTATAGAATGCATACAAGGTGTGGGAGGTCTCGATCAGCCAGATGTTGATTTTGTTAAGACCTTACGAGACTTATGCACTCACACGGGAACTGTATTAATCGCTGACGAGGTGCAATCTGGATTCTCGAGAACAGGACGTTTTTTTAGTTTTCAGCATCACCATATTATTCCAGATATTATCAGTATGGCTAAAGGTATGGGAAATGGATTTCCGGTTGGAGGTATTATGATTCACGAATCTATCAAAGCTGAAAAAGGTATGCTTGGGACCACTTTTGGTGGGAATTATTTGGCTTGTACAGCTGCACTTTCTGTCATGGATGTGCTCGAAAACGAAAACTTAGAACAGAATGCTGCAACCCTTGAATCTGTTTTTAGAACTAAGGCAGCTAAGCTGCAAGTTCCTGCTGTGGTTAAAGGACGAGGCCTTATGATCGGTCTTGAATTTGACTTTAACACGGCTGAATTACGGAGAAATTTACTATTTCAACAAGGGCTGTTTGTCGGATCTGCCAGTAACCCCAACGTATTGAGAATTTTACCCCCTCTTTGTTGTACAGAACGAGAATTAAATCAATTATTTGAAGGACTAAACCAAGAGTTAAAACATGAATAATTATAAAAGCATTGATGATATCGTTGATTTGGACTTGGCTGTAAATGAGGCTTTGGACTTCAAACAGACCAAAACCTCTTTAACGCATTTGGCCAAGGACAAGGTGCTCTGTATGTTGTTTTTTAACAGCTCACTGAGAACGCGCTTAAGCACACAAGCGGCAGCATTTAAATTGGGAATGCAAGTCATGGTTTTGAATGTTGATTCTGATTCTTGGAAATTGGAATTTGAAGACGGTACGGTGATGAATATGGATAAGGCAGAACACATTAAAGAGGCTGTTCAAGTGGTTTCTCAATACGCTGATATCATTGGGGTTCGCGCTTTTCCCGAGCTGATTTCACGTCAAAGCGATGAAGCTGAACCTGTTATTAAGGCCTTTATAGAATACGCATCTGTTCCGGTTTTCAGTCTTGAAAGTGCTACAGAACATCCCTTACAGGCGCTAACAGACGTAATGACGATTAAAGAGTTTGTGCCGAAAAAGAGACCTAAAGTAGTGTTGAGCTGGGCTCCACATCCGAGAAAACTCCCTCATGCGGTAGCAAACTCGTTTGTAAAGGCAATGAAAAGAGTCGACTGTGATTTTGTTATCACTCATCCTGAAGGATATCATTTGAATCCTGAACTGACCAAAGATGTAATGATCAATACTGATCAAAAACAAGCCATGCAAGGTGCTGATGTGGTGTATACCAAAAACTGGTCTTGCTACGAACCTTACGGAGGTATTATAACGCCTAAAGAGGATTGGATGATCAGTTCAGAAAAAATAGGAACTGCAAAATTCATGCATTGTTTGCCGGTAAGAAGAAATGTAGTTGTGGCCGATGAGGTTTTAGACAGCAGCAATTCTTTGGTCATCGAGCAAGCCAACAATAGAACTTACGCCGCATTATGGGTTATCAATAAACTGCTAAATGGAAAGGACTAAGAAACCACTTCATATTGTCAAAATCGGAGGAGATATACTCGACAATAAGGATCGCCTAAATGCACTTATTGAAGAGTTTTCACTGCTAAAAGAAGCCAAAATATTAGTTCATGGAGGAGGTAAAATGGCCTCTGCGCTTTCAACTAAATTAGATTTAGAGGTTGAAATGCACGAAGGTAGACGCATCACTTCAAAAGAACAATTAGAGGTTGTGTGTATGGTTTACGCCGGTCTTGCGAACAAAACTTTAATCAGCTCCATGCAAGCGAAATCCATTGATGCGCTTGGACTTTCAGGGGCGGATTTGAATTTGATTCAGGCGGAGAAAAGAGCAGTACAAACCATAGATTACGGATTTGCCGGGGATATTGTTCAAGTGAATTCTGATAGAATCAAAGAGCTCTTAGACCTAGGTGTGTGTCCTGTTTTTTGCGCTATTACGCACGATCAAAAAGGACAGTTGCTCAATACCAATGCTGATACTATAGCATCGAGTTTGGCCGTAGCGATGTCGGCACATTTTGAGGTGTGTCTCAAGTTTGTATTTACTCATGAAGGCGTCTTAAAAGATATGCAGCGTTCTGATGCTATTTTTGAAGAAATAAATAGCACTGATTTTGTGCAATTAAAAAAGGATGGTGTCTTAAGCCAAGGCATTATTCCTAAACTCACTAACGCTTTTGATGCGCTTCAAGAAAAGGTGCAGGAGGTAAGAATAGGATCATCTGCAATAATTAATCACGATAAAGGAACAAAAGTATGTCTATGAACCAAATCTCAGATTATTACGAATCTGCTATTGATCTTTTAAAAGAATTGATCACAACACCTTCGTTTTCAAAAGAAGAAGATCAGACCGCTGCAATTCTAGAGCGTTGGTTTCAAAAGCATGACATCTCTTATAAAAAGTATAAGAATAACGTTTATGCCTTTAACAAGCATTATGACCAGAACAAACCAAATTTACTTTTAAACAGTCACCACGATACGGTAAAACCCAATGGGTCTTATTCGCGCGATCCATTTAAGGCCGAAATTGTTGGAGATAAACTATACGGTTTAGGTTCAAACGATGCAGGAGGAGCGCTAGTATCTTTAATGCATTGTTTCTTGCATTTTTACACCATTGAAAATTTACCCTTCAATCTCATAATGGCTGCAACTGCTGAAGAAGAGATTGCAGGAGTGGATAGTCTCAGAGGCCTTTTGCCTTTGTTGCCAACCATTGATTTAGCCATTGTAGGTGAACCTACATTGATGGATCTTGCTATTGCTGAGAAAGGCCTTGTCGTCTTTGACGGAAAAGTAAGTGGTACTGCTTCTCATGCGGCACATCCAAATAACGATCAGGCTATTCATAAGATGATACCAATCTTGCAATGGTTTAAAGAATTGCGTTTTGATAAAGTTTCTAAACACCTAGGTGAGGTTAAAACTACAGTATCTCAACTTCAGGCGGGTACTCAGCACAATGTCATTCCTTCAGAAGTAAAATTTGTGGTGGATGTTCGGGTCAATGATTGCTATAAAAACCAAGAAATTGATTCTTTTTTTCAAGAAAATGCTCCCTGTGAAATGCAGGCGAGGTCTCTTCGCATGCAAAGTTCTCAGATCGATGAAGATCACGCTTTGGTAAAAGCAGGTCTTCAGTTAGGAAGAAACACTTACGGTTCTCCGACCCTCTCTGACCAAGCCGCTTTGAATTGTCAGTCGCTAAAATTAGGGCCTGGAGATTCAACGCGTTCGCACACGGCAGATGAGTTTATTTTTACTCATGAAATAAAAGAAGGTATTGAGATTTATATTAAACTATTAGAAACTTACATAAATACAGTAGCATGAAACTTTGGGAAAAAGGTATTTCAACCGAAAAATTGATTGAAAATTTCACAGTTGGAAATGACCGTGAATTAGATATTCATTTGGCAAAGTATGACTTACAGGCCTCCATTGCACATGCCCAGATGCTTGAGAAAGTGGCTCTTTTGTCTTCAGATGAATGCACTCAAATTGTCAATTGCTTAAATGAAATGTTGGTTGAAGTGCAAGAAGGCAGCTTTACTATTGAAGAAAATTTTGAAGATGTGCATTCAAAGATTGAATATGAATTGATTCAGCGACTCGGTGAACCAGGCAAAAAAATTCACACTGCTCGCTCTAGAAATGATCAAGTTTTAGTGGCCATGCATTTATATATGCGTCAAGAACTCTCTCTTATTCAAGAAGGTGTTTTAGAATTCTTTGAAACCTTGCTTGAACTTTCCGAAAAGCATGCAAAGCATTATATGCCTGGGTATACGCATATGCAAGTGGCGATGCCCTCTTCTTTTGGATTGTGGTTTAGTGCTTACGCAGAACTTTTAATAGACGATGTTTTTATGTTAAAAGCGGCTAAAGAGGTATGTGATCAAAATCCATTGGGATCTGCGGCAGGATACGGAAGTAATTTTGACATAGACCGAGCTTTTACCACAGAAGCCTTGAATTTTTCCACTTTGAAGTACAATTCTGTAGCTGCTCAGTTATCAAGAGGAAAGGCAGAGAAAAGCTGCGCTTTAGCCTTGGCTTCTTTTGCTTCAACACTTTCTAAGTTTGCCATGGATATTTGTCTTTTTGCAGGACAAGATTACAACTTCATTAAATTCCCTGATGCGCTTACTACAGGAAGCAGTATTATGCCACATAAAAAAAATCCAGATGTTTTTGAATTGATTAGAGCGCACTGCAATAAAATTCAAGCAATACCGCAACAAATTGCGGGTATCACCTCCAATTTACCTTCTGGATATCACAGGGATTTACAATTGGTAAAAGAGCCCATTATTCAGGGAATCAATCAATTCAAAGAGTGTCTTGAAATTTTTAATTATGCCATAAAGCAAATTGAAGTACGCTCATCTATTTTAGAGGCATCAAAGTACGAATACATTTGGAGCGTCGATACCTTAAACGATTGGGTGTCATCTGGAATACCTTTTCGAGAAGCTTATCAAAATATGGCTAAGTCCATAGCAGAAAAGCAATACGAGCCAGTTAAATACAGTGCGCACACCCATCTTGGGAGTATCGGAAATTTGTGTATAGATGAAATTAGGCTCAAAATGAGAAGGGCTGCTGAGAAGTAATCTTTATTTTTGTGGCCAAATCAAAAGAATTTAAATGGACAATCAGTTTATTGAAGAATTGAGATGGAGAGGCATGATCCACGATTATATGCCCGGATTAGAGGAGCATTTAAACGAGGATTCAAGAGCCGCATATGTTGGATTTGACCCAACCGCAGATTCATTGCACATCGGTAATCTCGTAAGTATTCTGATGCTGAGACATTTTCAAATTCAAGGCCATAAACCCATTGCCTTAGTTGGTGGTGCCACTGGAATGATTGGAGACCCTTCAGGAAAATCAAAGGAACGCAATTTATTGGATGAAAAAACCTTGAAGCACAACCAAGACGCCATTCAAAAACAATTGTCAAGATTTCTTGATTTTGAGGCGAAAGAGGGTCGTTCTGCCGTAATAGTCAACAACTATGACTGGATGAAGAGCTTTAGCTTTATCGATTTTATTCGCGACGTCGGAAAACATATCACTGTAAACTATATGATGGCTAAAGATTCTGTCAAGAAAAGACTCTCTTCAGATTCTTCAGAGGGAATGTCTTTTACAGAATTCACCTATCAACTCGTTCAAGGTTATGACTTTTGGTACTTGTATAAAAATTACGATTGCAGCCTGCAAATGGGAGGTTCTGATCAGTGGGGTAATATCACCACGGGTACTGAACTCATTCGTCGTATTGGTTCAGGAAAAGGTTTCGCCCTGACTTGTCCTTTGATCACTAAAGCCGATGGAACCAAGTTTGGAAAGACCGAGCAAGGAAATGTTTGGCTAGATCGCAATAGAACATCCCCTTACAAATTTTATCAATACTGGCTAAACTCAAGTGATGTGGATGCTGAAAATTTCATCAAGATTTTCACCTTTTTAAATCAAGAAACAGTTGAACAATTGATCGAGGAGCACAGAACGGCGCCTCACATGCGTATACTTCAACAACGCCTGGCCGATGAAATCACTATTCTTGTGCACAGTCAAGAAGATTTAGACAAGGCCAAACAAGCCAGTCAACTTTTATTTGGTAAGTCCTCCACAGAAGATTTGAAAGCATTAGACGTAGAGACATTACTCGATGTTTTTGAAGGAGTTCCACAAGCTCAAATCCAACGTGATGAACTCGACCAAGGTTTAGATATGATTGCTGCGCTCTCGGCTAAAACAGGCTTTTTAAGTTCTAATGGTGACGCCCGCAGAGAATTAAAACAGAACTCTATTTCTGTAAATAAAAATAAGGTGTCTGCTGACTTTGTAATTGGAACTCAAGATTTAATTCAAGACAGATATATTTTAATACAACGCGGTAAAAAGAACTATTTTCTGATTGAGATTGTATAGCTTTTGTTTAGGAATATAGGCGTAGTATAAATAGGGGATATCCTATGGTCTTCCTATTAAAAAATTAGAAGCGATTCAATTATTTTCTATATTGTAAAGGTCTCATCATATCATAACCCTGTTTAAAAGACGTCAATTACGGCGTCTTTTTTTTGTTTTAAATCAGAGGATGCTTTTAATCTTCTAAACACTTTTGTAAGGTCCAATTAATATTTTGTAAGTTGTAATGCATTAAGAGAGCACAAATGTATTATCCGCTATAATATTCTCTCTATTACTAGATATAGATAAGGCTATGATACCCATATCTAGGCAGAGAGCTAAGGCGTCCAATTGGATGCCTTTTTTTATTGAACGAGCTGGTTACAGCCTCGAACATCTGAGGCGTCAAAACGCCCTAATACCTCAAAGGATAAATCTGTATGAAGTTTCCCTAAATCTTGGGTCGCAATAAAGGCACAACTGTGTAGATTGGCCAAATCAATGATATTTATAC
>JBMYMD010000004.1:46546-125778 GCA_049596955.1 Flavobacteriaceae bacterium | reverse complement strand
GGTGCCTGAAGTGGCTAGGGTGTTATCAGTATTATTCACAAAGGATGTGACTGACTGACCCTCAACCGGCGAAGATATGATGTGATAATCGGTATCGTCAAGGTATCTATTGTAGGTAATCGTGCCTCCTGAAGAGGTTGATCCTGTCCCGGTGGCGATGAATGTGCCGCTATTGGTAGCGTCTGAATTAATCACTACCGAGCCTCCGCTAACGCTCAAGTCTGAAGTGCTCCAACTACTGGTGGGTTGTATCGTAATCGACCCGCCGGTGCTTACCGTTGTTGTTTGGGCTAAGCACAGCGAGGTGGTTAGCGTCATAAATAGATTAAAATATGTTCTCATTAGTTCTGGATTAATTGTTCTAGGCGATCAATACGTTTTTCTTGAGCTCTTAAATATTCGATTTCTTTTATTTTAATTTGCATTATTTAAAATATTCTTGAGTAAATCAAATAAATCCCTTTATATGGTAGTATTTTCCGATTTTGGGTAAAGATTTGAGGAGTATTATGTTAAGATAGTTTTGTAGGTAGAAACAAAAGAAGACCTTCAAGTAGGTGGGGCTAAAATTATTATAAGCCAACACCTTGTATATATAGCTTGTATTTAAATTGGATTATTCACTCCCTGTAGAACTCAAATTCTACATTTAAATGGCTTAGACTACAGAGTGATTGAATAAATTAAAAGGGTCATCACTCTTTTCACAAAGCCTTAAAGACTAGCAGACGGATATAGGTACTAAATGGTGGGCGTAGGCTGTGAGCCTTTTCAATTAAAGCTTTTTTTCAACACATTTTAATAAATCTTTTTAACAAAACTCCTAAACTATTTTTCCGCTTATATCTAGATTTTTGTTCTCTTTTTTCTTGAGTTGGATTTCGCTCGATTAGCTATTAGGGGTCTTGGGACGCTCTTTTGTTGCTTTTATTATCCGCAGCATTTTTCTAACTTTCAATTATTAAAAACTTAAATTGTACATTATGAAAAAGTTTGAATACGTTCAAGTAATGAGAAATAATTACAAAGGATGGAGAGAGGCTGGGCTTATCAATTTTTGGGGTGTTAAAAAAACAGATGCAGTAGGATCTTTGGAGTTTGCGAATAGATTAGGTAAAAATGGATGGGAAATGTATGACGTTACATCATATGGAATGTATTCGGTTTATTTTTTTAAAAGAGAAGTGTGAGAAAAAAGTCCCAATTTTAATTTTTGTCATAATTGGCTTTTATGCGCTTTTAAATCCAGGCTTTTGCTAATTTGTTGCCCCATGCAAATTTCTCTATTACTAGACCTTACGTAGCTGTCTTTTGTTGGTCTTGAAAGTATAATCATACATAATTTTGTTACTAGAAGAGTTTGAAAAAAGTCTTTAAGGCTTAGTTAAAATCAAATCTCATATTCTCAAAGTATAGTTAAGTGTTAATCAAAAAGGAGATTACTCAAGTATAGCATTGTCTCATCTACTTTGTTTAAGAGATTTAAAAACAATCTTTACATTATTTCGAAAGCACCTAAAATCACACTTAACTCCTCAAGCTTTTCTCCGCTAACTACGAGTTAATTTTATTTTGGTCTTTTTCGAATGACTTTTAATAAAATAAAAATACTATTAGTAAGTAATAGTATGATGACTACTAGTTTCAAGCGAGGATAGGCTGAAAATAAACTATTGATATCGGAAAGTATTTCTATAAACATTTGTTAGCTCTTGTAGAATCTGTTCTGTAATCTATATTCAGAATTTTTTGGAGGATAGGCTATGTTTTTACAACTATACTTGATGTATTTTATTTTGAAATCTTCTTTTTTTAGCCTGTATTTTCTTTTTTGAATTCTCTTCGTGCTAGTGTCTAGATACAAGCCTTTTTTTGTTTTGTTTTTAGCCTGATATAAACCATTAGTTGAATTACTGTAATTTAATTTTGAGTGCTCTACTTCTTCTGCTATTACAATTGCTTTTTTTCTTCTAAATCTATCTACTACGGTAGAAAATAAGTATACACTGCAAAAGAATATTAATGAAATGAAAAGGCGTTCAAGGTCTGAGAGATTTTCTATAAATGCCTTGTACTTTATGACAACGTCTAGGTTATTTAAATCTGAAATGAATTCTAAATACACGTCCCTATATGACTGATTTTAATTTTTGTGAATATTTTCGATTCATACGGCACTATGTGTGTTAATATTTAGGCCTTTTGGCTAATTTACTTAATTTTTTTTAGCATAAACTTAAAATCACTGATTATTTTTCAATAAAATTATCCTTTTCAATAGGCTCAAATGTAGAGGAATCAATTGCAATTAAGGTTTTGCTGCTGATGTCGTATGCGCAATCTTTAAATTGACACTAGGTGCTGAATATTTTTATTTTAACTTGAGTCAGTTAGGGTTTCTTACAACTAATGTGTTTCTGTTGTAAACACCTACTTTTATTCTTATGAAAAATACATTGTTCCTTTTTGTTTTTACGCTTTTTGTTATTTCATGCGGTACTATACCTCCACAAGAAGATGATGATGCTTGTATTGAAGTTTATGATCCGGTTTGTGGTGCAGATGGTATAACTTATTCAAATACCTGCTTTGCCGAAAAAGCCGGTATTCAAGAATGGACTACAGGTGAATGTGACGGATAGTTTATTCATTTCATTCTATGGAGTTATTTTTTAAAATGCTCATTTGTTGACCCTTAATTTAAATTGAATTTGGGGTTTTGGACTTGTCGGTTTTTTTAACCATTATTTAAGGAAAAAATTGATAGAGAGCGCGTTTAACATTATCTTAGAGAAAACACTTATTTCATGAAAAAAATAGTACTCTCAACCTGTCTCTTTCTTTTTACGCTCTCTGTTTTTTCACAGACTAAATTATATCTTCATCCACAAGCAGAAACTTATGCGAAAGCAACAGAGACAATTGCAATTTTACCCCTAAGAGTTCAAGTTAATTTGAGACCAAAAGAATTAAAAGATTTTACGCCTGAACAAATTATTCAAATGGGTAAAGACGAATCTTTAGACATTCAAAAAGGAATGCATACATGGTTTTTAAAAAGAAAACAAAGAGGAGATTTATCTGCAACTGTGCAAAATCCTGCTAAGACAAATGCATTGCTCGTTAAAGCAGGTTATGACATTCACGATTTAGATCTTTTAACACCAAATGAACTTGGTCAGATTTTAGGAGTAGACTGCGTCATTTCAGGATCACTAGAAACTTCAAAACCAATGTCAGGAGCTGCTGCATTGGGTGCTTTGGTTATTGGTTTTGCTGGAGCAACCAATTCCGCCACTTGTAACTTAGATTTTTATAATACTGAAGATGACGAACTCGTTGTCAATTATTACAAGACGGTTAGAGGAGGGTTAGGTTCAAATTCACAAGATTTAATTAATGTGTTAATGAGAAAAGTCACGAGAAGAATTCCATACACATCCTCATAAAAAATAAGCTTCGGCTTATTAATGTCTTAGCCTTAATCATAGATTGATCAAATAGCTTAGAGAAATATTTAAGCAATCAATTACACTTTTCGTCTATGGAAGTGAGAAACAATAATTGTTTTTTTAAATTTTTTTTATTTCAAAAGACAATAAACAATTTTTAATAGCGTTAATATTTTACGAAACTTAGAGTTTTGATTGTTAGTAGAGAAGAGGGTAGTTTAAAAGCTACCCTTTTTTGTTGATTTTAATGCAGATAGGTTTTATTAAGTGCAATTCATAACTCCTTGTGTTTACCCACAATCTTTTTCAACAAAAAGTAGTCATTTTCACCACTGTCCTGAAACGCTCTTTGAAGTTCTAGTCCTTTGGTCTTAAATAGATTTATATATTGTTCACGACCTAGCGATTCCAATTGTTGCCCAGTCATGATATCTGTCCATTTTGCTTTTTGAATGGGAGCAGTAAAAAGAAACTCACCATCTGTATTTAAATGGCTACTGACTTTGGATAAAATGAGATCTTGTTCTCTTGAATTAAAACAAAATAAAACTCCCCAAGCAATAATGATGTCAAATTTTATATTAAAAAAATCAGAAGTCAAGATATCTCCACATTCATAGGTGGCTTGAGGTAGGTTTCTTTGAAAAGCATGAATCATTTTTGGTGAGTGATCAATGCCATACATTGCGTTTTTATTTTGATTAAACAAAATACTTATTGGAATACCGGTACCGCAACCGATATCTAAAACCTTCTTATTGCTAAAATGTTTGCACCAATTTCCTACTTCAGCACTTCCAACGCCATTTAAATCTCTTCCTCTGTATTTTAAAAAGGAATCAAAATGCTGCTCGTAATTCATAGAAGTAAATTATAAAACTTATTCAATTTAGATACCATACAAATCGGTAATTTTGAATTTAAATTAACGTTCATGCTGAATTTTTCTTTTGTTGTTTTTGGCCTCATACTTTTAATTGCCGGTGGAGATTATCTGCTCAAATCATCTGTTTCGTTGTCTTTGAAACTAAATATTTCAAAACTAGTAATTGGAATGACTGTGGTTTCATTTGCCACCTCGGCCCCTGAACTTTTGGTGAGTGTTAATGCTGCTATTTCTGGAATTCCAGACTTGTCTCTGGGAAATGTGGTAGGGTCTAATATTGCCAATTTAGGACTTGTTTTGGGCGTTACGCTGTTGCTCGGCAGCATAGATGTCAAATCTTCATTTTATAAAATTGATTGGCCAATGTTAATGATTGCAACCCTTACGTTTTATGGATTTGTGGTTTTTGACTACCAATTAGACGCTACAGAAGGTTTGCTTATGTTCTCGGGATTAATTTTATTTCTCATTTACCTATTGTCTTCTGGAAAAGATGAGGGCGTTGTCGATGACTTCTCAGAAGACGATGAAGCTTTGAATTGGGGCAGAACTTTTTTGTACCTTATTATCGGTGGAGTTGGACTTTGGGGAGGCTCTGAATTGTTGGTCATCGGTTCAAAGGCGCTTGCTATGGATTTTGGAGTTAGTGATAGAGTTATTGGGATTACGGTCGTTTCAGTAGGAACGAGCATTCCCGAATTGGCCGCTTCAATTATGGCAATGTTGAAAAAGGAAAAAGCAATTTCTATAGGTAACCTCATCGGATCAAATATTTTTAATTTATTCGCTGTTCTTGGAATTACATCAATGATTACACCTATACCAGTTGGAGATCCTAATTTGATTGATAGTGATGCTCTTTATATGATAGGTATTTCAGCATTGCTTTTAGCGCTGGTTTTCATTCCAAGAAAAATGAGTTTAGGCCTACGAGATGGACTTATCTTACTCTCCATTTATATTTATTTTATATACCAAGTATTATAAAAAAAGCCCTCCAATGGAGGGCTTTAATTTTATATCAAATTTTATCTTAAGCAGATTTAACTGTTTTGATAATTCTTGCTGCAACTTCGTATGGGTTAGCATTAGAAGCAGGTCTTCTGTCTTCTAACCATCCTTTCCATCCACTCTCTACAGTTGCGATTGGAATACGAATAGATGCTCCACGGTCAGAAACTCCATAAGAGAATTCGTTGATCGATTGTGTCTCGTGTAATCCTGTAAGTCTTTGGTCATTATATGCGCCGTAAACTTTGATGTGCTCGTCTGCAACTGGTCTAAATGCTTCACAAATTTTCTCATAAACATCTTTAGAACCTGCAGTTCTTAAAGTAGTGTTTGAGAAGTTTGCGTGCATACCAGAACCATTCCAGTCACCGTGAACAGGCTTAGGGTGAAGTTCGATGTAATACCCGTATTTTTCAGTTACACGATTTAATAAATAACGTGCAACCCAGATTTGATCTCCAGCTTGTTTTGCTCCTTTGGCAAACACTTGAAATTCCCATTGTCCTGGAGCAACCTCTTGATTGATTCCTTCAACATTTAATCCAGCTTCTAAACAAATGTCTAAATGCTCTTCAACAAAATCTCTACCCCAAGTGTAACGTCCACCGACAGAGCAGTAGTATTGTCCTTGTGGTCCAGGGAATCCTCCTCTTGGAAATCCTAATGGCAAGTCTGTTTCAGTGTCCATTAAGAAATATTCTTGTTCAAATCCAAACCAGAAGTCGTTGTCGTCATCATCGATTTCAGCTCTGTGGTTAGAGACGTGAGGAGATCCATCAGGATTCATTACTTCAGTCATTACTAACCAGCCATTGATACGATCAGGATCAGGATAAATAGCCACAGGTTTAAGTAAACAATCTGAAGAATTACCTTCAGCTTGTAGTGTTGAACTTCCGTCGAAAGACCATACTGGACAGCTCTCGAGCTTACCGTCAAAGTCTTTAACAATTTTAGTCTTACTTCTTAGTTCTTGTGTGGGAGTATATCCGTCAAGCCATATATACTCTAGTTTTGATTTGTTCATTGTTTCGAAATTGAATATTAAAAAAGCAAAAATATGGAAATTTCACCGCTAATCTTTTGTTTAAAAATATGAGAATCAAATTTTTACATAATTCATAATTTTTAAATCCCTAAAAATAATATTCCGTAAAATCATCATTGGATTTTTTTAACATTACAAAAGATATAATCTTAATTTTGTGCTAACTTTTACCTATGAGCCAAAAACATTCCAATAGATACGCGCAGAGAGGAGTCTCAGCAGCCAAAGAAGACGTGCACAAAGCCATATCAAAAATTGATAAGGGATTATTTCCACAAGCTTTTTGTAAGGTCGTTCCAGATTATTTAACGGGTAGCGAAGAACATTGTGTTGTAATGCATGCTGATGGTGCAGGTACAAAATCTTCCTTAGCCTATATGTATTGGAAAGAGACTGGAGATTTAAGTGTTTGGAAAGGTATCGCACAAGACGCGCTAATTATGAATATTGATGATTTAATCTGTGTAGGAGCAACTTCTGATATCATGTTGTCATCAACCATAGGTAGAAATAAATCTTTAATTCCTGCTGAAGTACTCAGTGCAATTATAAATGGTACCCAAGAACTCATTGATGAATTGGCTGAAAATGGTATTCGCATCCATTCTACAGGTGGTGAAACTGCTGATGTGGGAGACTTGGTAAGGACTATTATTGTGGACTCCACAGTTACCGCTAGAATGAAAAGAAGTGAGGTTATTGATAATGCGAGAATAACTGCTGGAGATGTAATTGTTGGTTTTTCTTCTTCTGGTCAAGCAACCTATGAAACAGCTTATAATGGAGGTATGGGAAGCAATGGCTTGACCTCTGCCCGTCATGATGTTTTTCACAAAGAATTGGCTGAAAAGTATCCAGAGAGTTTTGACCCTTCAATTGACAATGATTTGATTTACTCAGGAAACCACAGTCTGACTGATTCAGTTGATGGGGTTCCTGTAGATATGGGTCAATTGGTACTTTCTCCAACGCGTACTTATGCACCTATAGTTAAAAAGATTCTTGAAGAATGTGACTTTGAAAAAATTCATGGTTTTATTCATTGTAGCGGAGGTGCTCAAACAAAAATTCTTCATTTTGTAGACAAACTACACGTCGTAAAAGACAATCTTTTACCGGTTCCTCCTTTATTCGAAGCGATTCAAAAAAGCTCTGATACGGACTGGAAAGAAATGTATCAAGTGTTCAATTGTGGTCATCGTTTAGAGTGCTATACCGATCAGGAGTCAGCGCATAAAATGATAGAAATATCGAAGTCTTTTGGTGTGGAAGCTCAAATTATAGGACGTGTAGAGACTTCTGAATCAAAGCGATTGACCATTTCCAGTGAAAAAGGAACTTTTGAATACAACTCATAAAATTGCAATGCTTCAAATTGTCGTAATTTCGCGATAATGCCATTTAAAGTTCATGATAGATAAACTCAATATCATTAAACAACGTTTTGACGAAGTATCAGATTTGATCATTCAACCTGATGTTATTTCTGATCAAAGGCGCTACATACAATTAAATAAAGAGTACAAAGACCTTCAGTTAATGGTAGAAAAAAGAGCTGCCTATCTCGATTGTCTAGATAATCTAAAAGAGGCTGAAGAAATTATAGCTGACGGTAGTGACGCCGAAATGGTTGAAATGGCAAAGTTGCAATTGGATGAATCTAAGAACACTCTTCCTCAATTAGAAGAAGAAATAAAATTCTTATTGATTCCCAAAGATCCTGAAGATGCAAAAGATGTTGTCATGGAAATTCGTGCAGGAACAGGGGGGGATGAGGCCAGTATTTTTGCTGGAGACTTGTTTAGAATGTATACTAAATACTGTGAGTCAAAAGGTTGGAAAACAAATATTATTGATCTGAGTGAGGGTACCTCTGGTGGATATAAAGAAATTCATTTCGAAGTTAATGGTAATGATGTCTACGGTACATTAAAATTTGAGGCTGGCGTGCATCGTGTTCAAAGAGTTCCACAAACTGAGACCCAAGGAAGGGTGCATACTTCAGCAGCTACGGTTATGGTTATTCCAGAGGCTGAAGATTTTGATGTTCAAATTGACCCCAAGGATGTGAGAATTGATTTTTTCTGTTCGTCTGGTCCTGGAGGACAATCCGTAAACACTACCTATTCTGCAGTTCGTCTAACCCACGTTCCAACTGGATTAGTAGCGCAATGTCAAGATCAAAAGTCACAACACAAAAACAAAGAAAAAGCATTTAAAGTACTGCGTTCAAGGCTATACGATTTAGAGTTGGCCAAAAAGCAAGAAGAAGATGCGGCGAAGCGAAACTCTCAAGTGAGTTCAGGTGATCGCTCTGCAAAGATTCGAACGTATAATTATCCTCAAGGAAGAGTAACTGATCACAGAATAGGTTTGACCTTATATGATCTCACAAACATCATTGATGGTGATGTTCAAAAAATAATCGACGAATTACGACTCGTGGAGAATACAGAAAAGTTAAAAGAAGCCTCTGAAACATTTTAACGCGCACTGAGATGACGAGAAGCGATTTAATAGAACAAATTCAGTTAAAAAATAGTCTTTTGTGTGTGGGTTTAGATTCTGATATTGAGCGTATTCCACATCATTTAAAAACAAAGCAAGACCCGGTCTTTGAATTTAATAAGGTGATCATTGATGCCACGCATTCTCATTGTGTTTCCTATAAAATAAATACGGCATTTTACGAATCACAAGGCGTTAAAGGTTGGCAAAGTCTTGAAAAAACCATTGATTACATCAATGAAAATTACCCCGATCATTTTACAATTGCCGATGCGAAGCGTGGAGATATTGGCAACACGGCAGATCAGTATGCCAAGGCATTTTTTGAGGCAATGGATTTTAATGCCGTTACGGTTGCTCCTTACATGGGTAGTGATTCCATACTTCCTTTTCTAAAGTATTCAGATAAATTTACCATTGTACTAGGTTTGACCTCAAATGCTAGTGCATCTGAGTTTCAAATGCACGGTGAACATTATCCTATGTATAAAGAAGTGTTGTCTAAGACGGCTACTTATGCTCATTCTGAACGCTTAATGTACGTTGTTGGAGCTACAAAAGCTGAGGCTTTAAGTGAAATACGAGAAATTTTACCAAATCATTTTTTGTTAATTCCTGGTGTAGGTGCCCAAGGAGGATCTTTAAAAGAAGTGGTGCACCACGGTCTCACAAAAGACTACGGATTGTTAATCAATAGTTCACGCGGTGTTATTTTTGCTTCAGAAGGTGAGGACTTTGCGATAAAAGCAAAAGAAGCAGCTGCTGATCTTCACAAACAAATGAGTACTTTACTACAAGAATCCATTTAATTAGTACTTTTAAGTATGCTTCACTATCAAACCTTTGAAATAGATTCCAATAAACCATGGGTGACTTTTGTTCACGGTGCAGGTGGAAGTTCTTCAATTTGGTTCAAGCAAATTAGAGATTTCAGAAAAGAATTTAATGTTCTTTTATTGGATTTGAGAGGACACGGCAATTCGAAAATGAATGTGAGAGAAGCTTTTAATGAACGCTACACCTTTGATCGAATCACTCAGGATATCATTGAGGTTTTAGATTATTTAAAAATTACCAAGTCTCATTTTGTGGGTATTTCATTGGGTTCAATCCTGATTAGAAATATAGCTGAAAAACATCCCGGACGCGCACTATCCCTTATTATGGGAGGAGCTATTGTCAAATTGAATATGAGGTCCCAGTTTTTAATGGGCTTAGGCCGGGTGTTCAAGTCTGTCGTTCCATACATATGGCTATATCGTTTTTTCGCCTTTATTATCATGCCGCATAAAAATCACAAAGAATCACGATCTCTTTTTGTGAGAGAAGCCAAAAAACTTTATCAGAAAGAGTTCTTGAAGTGGTTTAAAATGACCTCTGAGCTAAACCCTCTTTTACGATTTTTAAGAGCGTCAAAGCTCAATATTCCGGTCTTATATATCATGGGTGGTGAGGATTATCTGTTTTTGCCCGCCATTCGAAAAGTGGCTTCAAGTTGTAAATATTCTACACTTGAAATATTTGAAAATTGCGGTCACGTAGTCAATGTGGAAATGCCTGCTAAGTTTAACGAAGTGGCGATTTCTTATTTGAGTAAATTAAAAGTCAAAGGCTAAGATCACAAGCCAAGACGCCATTTGTTTAAAAGACGTCGCATATAGACAAATTCTTTTCTCATTATCTTGAGGTAATCTCTGCCGTCAATTTCAATAAATTCTAAACCACGTGTGTACTGATTGAGATTTTTGACGATAATCGTAGCGAATTTGAAACTGTATTCTTTTTTTAATTCCGAGGTCAAAGGGCTAACTAGAGCTTTAGTTTGTTCGTTAAGCACTTTAATGTCTGTATCAAGGGCATTTAAAAGCTCATTTTTAAGAGCCTTTGAACCATTATTGTAGGCCGCGTCGTAAAAATAATTGAGCGAGCTACTTAGTTTAAGAAGTTCACTGGAACAATGTGATATACTTCGATTCATTTCATTAACAATTTCCTTAAAATTACAGGTTAAATTCGTGTAATTACATTAACATTTTGACTATTTTCGCTTTACAGCCTTTATTTTTAAATAAATAATAAATATTACTTTAATTTTTAAAATGGATTATTTAGATCATAAAATACTAAAAGCGCTACAGGAAAATGCGCGAATTTCATTCACAGAAATTTCCAAAAATGTAGGTTTAAGTTCTCCTTCTGTAGCCGAACGTATACGTAAAATGGAGGATGACGAAATCATTACGGGTTATAGTGTAGACATTTCACATCAAAAATTGAATCGACAATTACACGCAATTATTCACCTTAGAGCATTTACCGGAAAATTAAAGGCTTTTTTAATTCGAGTAAATAAGATTGAAGAAGTTCAAAATTGCTATCGAGTTACTGGAAATGAAAATATCATTATGGAGGTCATTCTAAGAGATCAACATCATTTGGAACAGCTGATTGATACTTTGATTGAATATGGTGAAACAAGAACTCATATTGTACTTTCACAGCTTGTGAAAAATAATTTAAGTTTGAATTAGTATGAAACAGCTCACACCCCTTTTATTGGTTTTAACTCTAATTTCATCTTGTCAAACAAAAAAGTATCATGATGATAGGGTTGCTGTAGATCTCACTGCTGTTCCTGAGGTTTTGCATTCGGTTTATCAATGGCAAGAAAATAAGAATCAAACCTTTAGAGATCCTGAACTTAGTCCATTGCTTTTGAAGGATAAGAAAGTATTCGAGTCTTTACGTTTTTTTGAACCCTCACAACAATTTCAGGTTAGGGCTATATTTGAAAAAAACACAAGGCCTGTTGTAATTGAATTACTTACAAATACGCAACGTATTGAAAAACAAATTATTTACGGATGGTTGATATTTGAATTAGAAGATAAAGAATTTCGTCTTGCAGTCTATCAAAATGTTGAGACTGAAGACGATTATCTATTCTTGCCATTTGCAGATCAAACTTCTGGTTTTGATACTTATGGAGGAGGTAGATACATTGACCTTAGTGCTCCCTTAAGCGATACCATTCAATTAGACTTCAATAAAGCTTATAATCCCTATTGTGTATACAACAAAAAATTCTCCTGTCCTTTGGTACCCGAGGAGAATTATCTCGAGTATCCTATAAGAGCAGGAGAATTAGATTTCAAATCTGAATAAATTTGAAATAGGTTTATGGGACTACATTAAAAACTTAAAACAGTTGCTAAGAAAAATGTGCTTAAAGATTTTGATGGATCGGCAGTGTTGTTGATGAACGCCTCTTCTGATGCATTGTCAAACCTTAATTCTGGTTTGATGCTCAACGCTCCAACATCGAAATTGGCAGTAAGGGTAAGTGCGAATACACTAGAATCTCCGTCAGCATCACTTGCACCGATAGCACCGAAATATCCTGTTTCAGCGAAGTATTCTGCACGAACACCAAAGGCTGAAGAGTCGGACATACTTATTTGTGGATAAAGCGCAAAACCTGAAAATGAAATATCTGTTTCTGATTCTGAATAATGAGCTGCATTGATTCCTACATAAAAAGACTCTGATGCGTTAAATCCACCAGTATAGTCAATTTCAAATCCTCCTTGGCTTGATAGTGCATTGATATACTGACCTGCATACCCAAGTTGGGCTCCAAAAGCATAATCACCAGTAGGATTAAATTCAGTAAGGTCTGTTGGATTAAATACACCTAACATGGCGCTCCAGTCATTGCCTAAATCAAAATCAACTTTTAGACCTGTGTGGCTAAATGGACCATAAGAGAATAGGTAAGAAGTACTGTAGTTGAAATTTCCACTAGGAGAAATTACTTCATATCCTAGGAAGGTGTTGAAGTTACCCATAGTAAAGGTTACACTCTCAGATGGACTCCAGTAAACATATAACTGATTAAGTATAGAACCCGTTAATGAATACATAGGAGAAGCAAAAATAGCGTCTGTTCCTCTAGGTCCAAAAACTAAATCTGCAACAGCACCAAAGTTTTCTCCTTCATAACTGGCAATAATGTTGGCCATACCTAAAGAAAAACCTGGTAAATTGGCGAAAGAGGATCCCTGAGCAATGGCATTTTCGTCATTAGGAGCATTTAAGTTTCCTCTAAAGTACGCATCGATACTTCCGCTAAAGCTTATAGACGGGCTTTCTTGAGCCATTGTCAAACTTGAAATCGCCGCGAAAAAAAGAATAAAATAATTTTTTTTAATATTTGTAATAATTGTTGTTTTCATGTGAGTATAATTTTGAAAATGATAATTTGACGGAGCGTTCTGCCAAACGCTCCGTTTTTATTTTTACTGTTGTTTCATTCTGAAATCAGGATAGGCATCCATTCCGTGTTCGTGAATATCTAGTCCTTCTAATTCTTCTTCTTTAGACACTCGAATTCCCATAGTGACTTTTAAAATGAATAGAATTATGAATGCTGAGATCACACAAAATGCACCTACGATCCCTACACTAGTTAATTGAACTAGGAATTGATCTGCAGAAGCAAGTGCTCCAAATAGACCGACAGCTAATGTTCCCCAGATACCAGCAATCAAGTGAACTGCAATAGCACCTACAGGATCGTCTAGCCTAAGTTTGTCGAGTAATGAAACTGCGAATACGATAATTGCACCTCCAATGAGACCGATAACAACCGCATCATTGGGACTCATTTGATCAGCTCCAGCCGTGATACTAACTAAACCTCCAAGAATACCATTTAAAAACATGGTTAAATCAAAGTTTTTAAACTTAAAGTAAGACACTAAAAAAGCAGATACACCTCCTGCTGCTGCAGCTAGTGAAGTCGTTACCAAGGTTAAAGACGTCAACTCTGGATCTGCAGAAAGTACAGAACCTCCATTGAAACCAAACCAACCTAACCAAAGAATAAGAACTCCAGCCGTGGTGAAAGGTAAACTGTGACCAGGGATGGCTTTAACAGATCCATCCTCTGCATACTTTCCTATTCTAGGGCCTAATAATGCTACCGCTATTAAAGCAGCCCAACCTCCTACAGAGTGTACTAGCGTTGATCCTGCAAAATCATAAAACCCAGAAGCCTCACCAATAGTTAAGCTGTCTAAGAAACCTCCACCCCATTTCCATGAACCTACGATTGGATATACTAAACCAACGTAAATAATGGTAAAAATGAAGAAAGACTGTAATTTAACACGCTCTGCTACAGCACCTGAAACAATTGTTGCAGCCGTTGCAGCAAACATACCTTGGAATAAAAAGTCTGTCCACCAAGTGTAACCACCATCCGCATATGCAGGCGTCATTCCGCCATCAGGAGCTGCGATACCAAATCCGGCAAATTTGAAAAAGCCACCGTCGCCGTCTTCAAATCCAGGATACATTAAGTTAAATCCGCCAATGTAATAGAGTAATAAACCGACGGTTATAATGAATACATTTTTAAATAAAATGTTTACTGTATTTTTTTGTCTTGTAAGACCTATTTCTAAAAATGAGAAGCCAAGGTGCATAAAGAATACTAGTCCTGTGCACAGCATCATCCATACATTATTGGCTGTAAATATTGCGTTTTCCATTTTGTGTTTTTTTAATTGATTCCGGCGTAACCGTTTTCTCCCGTTCTAATTCTGTATGCATCACTTACGTCTGAAACGAAAATTTTTCCGTCTCCAACCTTACCTGTTCGCGCAGCTTGCATGATGGTATTGACTGTTTTTTCAACGAAGTCTTCTGATACTACGATTGATAAATAGCGACGCTGTATGTCAGAAGTTGAATAACTAATACCTCTGTATACATGTCCTTGTTTTTCGTTACCTACTCCAGTTACGTCCCAATAACTAAAGAAGTTAACCTCTATTTCGTGAAGTGCTTTTTTCACCTCATCGAAAGTAGATTTCCTAATGATTGCTTCAATTTTTTTCACTGTTTTAAAGAATTATTTGAATTAATTTCAAACAAATCTAAAATCTCTTGAATTTATTTCAACAAATCTGAAGACACTTTTAAGAAATCTCTAAATATTGCAATTTAAATTATTCAATTTGACAATTGTGGAGCAACTTAATTATGAGATTGGTTTTTCTAAGTGTGGATTGTTTTAGAAATCCATTGTCCGGCAATTATTCCGAGAATGCCGATACTAATACTCACCATAACATACAGTAAAAAGAGTAGTATTTTCGATTTGTCAATCAAAGCGTAGCCTTCTAGACTAAAGGTAGAAAAGGTGGTGAAACCACCGCAAAATCCTGTTGCTAATAACAGGTATAAACTTTGATTTGAGCTATCATTTAAGCTGAAATAATGACTTAAATACCCGAGTATAAAACATCCTAATACATTGGCTAGTAGCGTTCCTAAATGCCATGGTTGATCAGTTCCGAATGCAATTGAAAGCACATAGCGTAATGTACTTCCTATTCCACCACCGATAAATACAAAAAGAACTGCTTTAAACATTACTTGCTCAACAGGTATTTAAGAAGGATTAATAGGGTGAAAAATGCGACAAAGCCCACAGCTACATTCCATAAATCTTTGTAGTTTTTTTTGTGTAGTTTCTGGTCTTTTTTGTAGGATAAATAAATAAGTACGCTAAATCCTATGACAAAGCAGACTGCGAATATGAGTTGACCTTGACTAAATATCATAGGCTAATTTTATACCTCCATTGATGCTCGTCTTTACCTCTATTCAATTGTATGTCGGTTAGAGTTGATTTTAAGAGAGAAGCATAAGAATTCTCATTATGATCAATGCTGTATTTCTTTCCTTTATAGCTAAACTCTTCAATAAGACTTATTACAGCTGCTGTACCAGCACCAAAAAGTTCCAATAAGTCTCCTTTTTCTGAAGCTTCTATGAGTTCTTTAATGGCGATAGGTCTAATTTCCATTGGAATATTTAAATCCTGCGCAAGCTGAATCAAACTCTTTCGCGTCACTCCGTCTAAAATGGTATCAGAGGTTGGGTTTGTAATCAATGTATCACCTATGCGAACAAAAACATTCATTGTTCCAGCTTCTTCGATATACTCATGTGATGTAGCATCGGTCCAAATGATTTGATGAAAACCTTCTGCCTTTGCCAATTCAGTAGGGTAGAATTGACCTGCGTAATTACCCGCAGCCTTGGCATATCCAAACCCCCCTGGAGTTGCTCTAGAATAATGGTCTTCAATTTTCACCTTTACCGCACCACTGAAATAACTGCTTACTGGAGAACATATAATGGCGAAACGATATTCTTTTGAAGGATTTGCTTGTATGCATGCTTCTGTAGCCAAGACAAAAGGCCTTAGGTATAAAGATTGTCCTTCGCCTTGAGGAACCCATTGTGCATCTAGTTGAATTAACTTGCTTAAACCCTCAATAAAGATATCTTCAGGAAATTCAGGTATAGACATGCGCTCTGACGACTTATTAAATCTTTTGACGTTCTGATCAGGTCTAAATAAAAAAACGTCTCCACTTTCGTCTTTGTAGGCCTTCATTCCTTCAAACAATGCCTGTCCATAGTGAAATACACTTGCTGAAGGGTCGAGAGTAAAGGGCTCGTAAGGTTTTATTTCAGCCTCTTGCCATTGACCATTTTTAAAATCACAAATCATCATATGATCAGTAAAAACGGTGCCAAAAGACAAATTTTCAAAATCGATTGTTGAAATCTTACTTTTTTCAATTTGGGTTACCTTTATCATGGACCTATATTTTGCCGTAAATGTAGTATACTATTTTTAGATTTCATCATATGCGTCGTAACATAATAACAACTTCTGACGGTTCTAAAACGATACAGCTTGTTGATTGGAACGAGCAGTATCATTCTGTGCACGGTGCTTTGGCAGAAGCTCAGCATGTATTTTTGAAAAATGGATTAGCGCATAGAATTCAAACTTACGATATCCTTGAGGGAGACAAACGACATTTACATATTGTAGAAATGGGTTTAGGAACAGGTCTAAACTTGTTATTAACTTATGATTTTTTAACAAGAGAAAGATTAGATTTAGAGGTGGCCTACACTGGTATTGATAAATTTCCTATTTCTTATGAGGAACAGTCTCAATTGGATTATGAAAAATATGCTGATTCACTAAATTCCAGCAGCTTTAGCGCTATGTGCAAACAAACATGGAACACTAAAGCGATGTATTCAGGAGGCTTTTCTTTAGAAAAAAAACAAACAGATCTTTTAGTATACATTGATAATGAGCCCATAGATCTCATTTATTTTGATGCATTTGGACCAAGGGTTCAGCCAGAATTGTGGACTGAAGAATCTTTGAATGTTTTAGTGTCGAAAATGAATACAAATGCTGTATTTGTGACCTATTGTGCTAAAGGAGTAGTCAGAAGATCACTTCAAAACTTAGGGCTTCGTGTAGAACGCTTACCTGGTCCGCCTGGTAAGAGAGAAATGCTTAGAGGGGTTAAAGAAAATTGACAAAATGAAAAAAATACTTATTGCTGGAGGGTCGGGTTTCATCGGTCGATCGCTTAGTGATTTTTTAAAGGAGTACGGATACGATGTAGTCTGGCTCACAAGAAATAAGTCTTTGGTTGCTGAAAAGCCACTTAGAAATTTTTATTGGAATCCAAGAACTGCCGAAATAGACATGAATGCTTTAAATGAGGTGACCACTGTAATTAATTTGGCAGGCACCTCGATTTCAAAACGATGGACTAGATCCAATAAAAAAGACATCACAAACTCGAGAATAGATAGTGTAAAAACTTTACAGGTAGCCATTGCTAAATTAAATTCACCAAACAAACCTAAAGTAATTAATGCCTCAGCGATTGGTGTTTATGAAAGTTCAAAATCCCTAATTCACGATGAGTACAGCACGAATTATAATACTTCGTTTTTAGGTGAGGTAGTTGACAAATGGGAAGGCTGTATCGTTGATTTTGATAAGATCAATGTGTCTTATTGCATGCTTCGCATCGGAATTGTGATGTCTAAAAAAGGAGGAGCGTTGAAAGAGTTGTTAAAACCTGCTAAGTTCGGATTCATGGCTCCGTTAGGTGATGGAAAACAATGGCAATCATGGATTGCACTTGAAGATTTGTTACATCTTATAAAAACACTTATTGAAAACCCAATATCAGGTGTGGTTAATGCCGTGGCTCCGAAACCCATTCTTCAAGCCGAAATGACACGATTGCTTTCAAAAAAATTAGGTGTGTTATACCTGCCATTAGGTGTTCCGGCATTTCTTTTAAAGCTTTTATTAGGTCAGATGTCAGCAATTATTTTAGAATCTCAGCATGTACAATCGGTAAAAATTGATGCTGATCAATTTAAACATCAAAGTTTCAATTCTTTTTTGACCGCTGAATTTGTATGACAATTTGACATTTTTACTCGTGTTGGCAGATAATTTGCTTTAGGATTGATTAAACATTTGAGAATGAACGAAGAAGTTAATAAGTCCGAAGAAGAAGTTGTAGAGGAAACAGTTGAAGAAAATCAACAAACTGAGGCCAAGGCAGAGGCAGAACAAGAAAAGAATGAAAAAAGTACAGAAGAATTATTGCAAGAAGAACGCGATAAGTTCTTGCGCTTGTTTGCTGAATTTGAAAACTATAAAAAGAGAACCTCTAAAGAACGCATAGACTTGTTTAAAACTGCCTCGAGTGAGTTGATGTCAGCCTTACTTCCGGTTCAAGACGATTTTGAACGTGCATTGGAGCAGCTGAAGTTATCGGCTGACCAAGAAATTCTTCAAGGAGTAGAGCTCATACAAAATAAATTTAAGGAAGTTTTAAAAGCCAAAGGTCTTGTGCATATTGAGGTGAGTGCTGGAGATGACTTTGACGCAGATATTCACGAGGCAATTACACAAATTCCTGCCCCTTCACCTGAACTGTCTGGTAAAATTGTCGATGTTGTAGAACAGGGCTATAAATTAGGAGAACGCATCCTTAGGCATCCAAAGGTGGTTGTTGGTAAATCATAAACTATGAAACAAGATTATTACGAAGTTCTCGGTGTCTCTAAAGGCGCAAGTGACTCTGAAATTAAAAAAGCCTATCGCAAAAAGGCTATTCAATATCATCCAGATAAAAACCCAGGAGATCAAACAGCAGAAGAGAATTTTAAAAAAGCTGCCGAGGCTTATGAGATTCTATCTGATTCTGAAAAAAAAGCTCGTTATGATCAATTTGGACATGCGGCATTTGAAGGGGGAGCTGGTGCTGGCGGAATGAACATGGATGATATCTTTAGTCAGTTTGGAGATATCTTTAGTGGATTTGGAGGAGGATTTGGCGGTTTTGGCGGTTTTGGACAACAAGCCAGAGTCAAAGGCTCAAATCTCAGAATTCAAATTAAATTGAGTTTGAATGATATCGCTCATGGTGTAGAAAAAAAGGTCAAGGTTAAGCGAAAAATTCAAGCGGAAGGGGTTAGATTTAAAACTTGCCCTACATGCGGTGGCTCGGGACAAGTGACAAAAATTGCCAATACGATTTTAGGAAGGATGCAAACCCAATCTACCTGTACAACTTGTGGTGGTTCAGGTGAAATTATTGCTTCTAAACCTTCTGGTGCTGATTCTCGAGGTTTAGTGACCAAAGAAGAAACGGTTTCAATAAAAATTCCGGCAGGGGTAGAAGAGGGAATGCAACTCAAAGTTTCGGGAAAGGGTAATGAAGCAGGGGGTAATTCTATTCCAGGAGATTTAATGGTCATCATCAAAGAAGAAGAGCACGAAACTCTTAAACGTGAAGGTAAGAATTTGCACTACGATTTAAGAATAAGTTTTTCAGAGGCTGTACTTGGAGCTTCTAAGGAAATTGACACTGTAGACGGTAAAGTCAGAATAAAAATTGAAAAAGGAACACAATCAGGTAAAGTGCTTCGTTTGAGATCTAAGGGTTTAAGCGAACTCAATGGATATTCAAAAGGAGACTTGTTGGTTCACGTACTGGTTTGGACTCCACAGAAGTTAAATGCAGATCAAATTGCATTTTTTGAAAATTGTCAGGAGGATCAAAATTTTAAACCCAATCCGAATTTAAAAGAGAAGTCAACCTTTGACAGAATTCGAGATATGTTTTCTTGATTTGTAAGTCATTTAAAATAAAGTACTATATTAGCAGAAGTATTGGTTAACCAATATTAATTTTCTTTTTCATAGCAATTTTTTTCCCATCCTTGAAGTCTTATTTAAGGGTGGGTTTTATTTTAAATAGGATATGAAACTCCCTTCGAATTGTTTTTAAGTATGAAATCCGCACTTATACAAATTGAAAATCTTACTAAAACTTATCAGCAATTTAGGGCGTTAGATGATTTTTCTATTCAAATTCCACAAGCTTCTATATACGGTTTACTTGGTCCCAATGGAGCCGGAAAAACTACACTTATTCGAATTTTGAATCAAATCATTTATGCTGATAGTGGAACTATTTTGTTCAATGGCCATCCTTTAAATTCAGAGGATGTTTCTCATATTGGATACTTGCCTGAAGAGCGCGGTTTATACCGCAATATGAAAATAGGTGAGCAGTTGACTTATTTGGCTACACTCAAAGGCATGCGTGTCGAAGAAGCCAAAACTGAATTGAGATATTGGTTTGAAAAATTTCAAATTGATTCTTGGATCAACAAAAAAGTTAGTGGTCTATCAAAGGGAATGGCTCAAAAGGTCCAATTTATTTCAACTGTCCTACACAGGCCAAAGCTTTTAATTCTCGATGAACCCTTTAGTGGATTTGACCCCGTAAATGCGGAGATTATAAAAAATGAAATTATAGCGCTTAAAAATAATGGTACTACAGTAATACTTTCTACCCATCGAATGGAATCTGTGCAAGAGCTCTGTGATCGTATCTGCTTAATTCACAAATCAAAGAAAATTTTAGAAGGTGAGGTCAATGAACTGCAACAGCGAGCTAAAGATTGTGTGTATCACATACGATTAAGTATAAAGCATAACCGTTCGGCATTGGAAGAGTACATTTCGAATTGTGAAGCGATTTTTGATGTGCATTATAACGGAGATGAGGTGGGGCTAAAGCTTAAATACGCTGATCAGAATGCCGATATCATTATTAAGAATTTATTGAGTAACTCTAGTTTATTGCATTTGGAAGATCAAATTCCTTCGGTTCAAGAACTTTTCGTTCGAAATATCAAACAATATGAAAACTGATGAGTAAACTACGTTTGATTATTAAACGCGAGTATTTAGCTCGCATTCGAAACCGGTCTTTTATAGTGATGACATTTATGTCACCTCTGCTTTTCGTCCTTATGCTAACTTTAATACTTTGGCTCGTTCAATTTAATACAGCTAGTGCAGAGGGTAAAGTTTGGGTTTTGGATGAGAGCACTTACTTTGAAGATGTCTTGAGCGCACAAGAGGTGCAAAGTGTAAAGCTCATAAATCAAATAACTCTTAGCGAGGCTTTAGTTCAGGTTGCTGAAAAAGAAGTTATGGGGCTGTTGTACATTCCTAAAGCAAGTTCTGTCGAACTAAGTGCTGAGGGAGCAGTCATGTATTCAAAGAACAGTTTCTCTATTCAAATGATTAAACCTTTTGAATCGGCAATAAGGTCCAAATTAGAAGAGGAACGATTAAGGAATATGGGTATTAATCAGGCTCAATTTGATGAAGTAACTAGAGGGTATTCTTTGAAAAATCAAAATTATCAAGGTGAATTGAATCTGAAGGGCATCAACGAAATCAAAGCGTTTATAGGTGGAGCTTTCGGTTATCTTTTGATGATGTTTATTATTATATATGGAGGTTTGGTAATGCGTTCAGTCATTGAAGAAAAAAGCTCTCGTATAATTGAGGTAATTGTGTCTTCTGTCAAACCCATTGAGTTAATGATTGGAAAAATAGTCGGTACCACATTGGCGGGTCTCACTCAATTTATGATATGGATCTGTATTGCATTTGTCTTGTTTGTGGCACTGTTTGTCGGTTTGGGATTGGGATTAGAGGGTCTTTTTCAAAGAGAACAATTGACCTTGGGTAATGATAGTGAAGCCTTTCTTCAAATTTCTCAACAGTTAGAGGGGTATATTCAAGCTGTCCTTCAATTTCCATGGGAGAGTATGGCCTTCTTTTTTATGCTCTTTTTTATATTGGGTTACCTCATTTATAGCAGCTTATACGCAGCCATTGGTGCTGCTGTAGACCAAGAAACCGACACTCAGCAATTTATGTTTCCCATCGTCTTACCCTTAGTTTTTGCGATGTACATTGGGTTCATTTCTGTATTCGATGCTCCACATGGTGATATCGCGGTATTTTTTTCAATCTTTCCCTTAACAGCACCTATTGTAATGTTAATGCGATTGCCTTTTGGGATTGGCGTAAACCTTGTAGAAGTCTGGCAATTAATTCTTTCTCTGGTATTGTCGTTCACAACTTTTTTGGGTATTTTGTGGTTAAGCGCAAAGATTTACAGTGTTGGAATATTAATGCACGGTCAGAAGCCTAGTTTGAAAAAAATCTTTCGCTGGATTAAAAGTTAAGTCCTATTCATGCTTCAAATTGCTGAAAAAACCAAAGAGATTGACTTTGCCCAGGTTACAGATTTTTTTGAATCCGTTTTAAACTTTGGGGGAGCGTTTACCGTTGGAGGTATGACGGTTAACTTTAATCTGGGTGCTATTTTATTGATTGCACTTCTCTTTTGGTTGACTCGAATTCTAATGCGATCTATAAAGCGTATTCTGCTCAAATCATCTTTATTTAAGAATGAAGACGACCAGTTAAAATTCGCTGGTTTATTCAAAGTCATTCAAACCTTCATTTACATCGTACTCTTTTTGATCTCACTAAGTGTATTGGGACTTGACGTAAATGGTATTTTTACAGCTGCTGCGGGAATTTTATTAGGCTTAGGTTTTGCGCTAAAAGAATTTTTGCAAGACACCCTGGGTTATTTTATGCTGATTTCAAGTAAGAGTATTGAAAGTGGAGATGTTATCGAAGTTGAAGGTGTGGTTGGTAAAGTAGTGGAACTTTCTTTTGGAACGACTAAAATACTCACTAGAGATGATAAGATAATTATCGTTCCCAATCATAAATTAGTAACTCAAAGCGTCTATAATTTCACCCAAAACCACAAGGCGACAAGAGAATCTGTTTCAGTTGGGGTGGCCTACAATTCGGATGTGAATAAGGTCAAGCAGATTTTAACGCAAATTGCCGTATCCCATCAATTGGTTTTGTCCAAACCAGAACCTTTCGTTTTTTTTGAAGATTTTGGTGATTCCAGTCTCCTTTTCAAGGTATCTTTCTACACAGAAAATAGTTTTTTAAGTAATCAAATTAAGAGTGATTTGAGGTTTCAGATCATGGAAGCGTTTCAAAATGAAGGTATCACTATTCCATACCCGCAACGCGACATTCATGTAATATCAAAAAAAGAGGAGGATGTCTAAGATATTAATTGTAGAGGACGAAGAGAGCATTCAAAGAGTGTTACAAAAAATCATCACCAAAGAATTTTCGAAATACAAAATTCAAAGTGCAGAGGATGGATTGGCAGCTGTGGAATTGCTCAAAGCAAACTCAGACATCAAGGTAGTTTTGTGTGATATAAAAATGCCTAAGATGGACGGTGTCGAGGTCTTATCCGTTGCTCAAAAAATCGAACACGAGGCGACATTTATCATGATTTCTGGTCATGGTGACTTGGAACTTGCGGTGGAAACCATGAGATTAGGCGCTTATGATTATATTTCTAAACCGCCTGATTTGAATCGTTTGTTAACAGCAGTGCGAAATGCCTTAGATCGAAATACCATAGTCAAAGAAAACAAAAGATTAAAGCGAAAGGTAGCCAAAGGATTTGAGATGATTGGAAGTAGTCCAGCTCTTGATGAAATCAAACAGAAAATTCAAAAGGTCGCACCTACTGAGGCTAGAGTTTTAATTACCGGACCCAATGGAAGTGGAAAGGAATTGGTCGCACACCAAATACACCAACAAAGTCAGCGCTCAAAAGGACCAATGATAGAAGTGAACTGTGCAGCGATACCTTCTGAATTAATTGAAAGTGAATTGTTTGGACATGTTAAGGGAGCATTTACTTCAGCGGTAAAAGATCGTTCTGGCAAGTTTCTGCAAGCTCAAGGAGGCACTTTATTTTTGGACGAAATAGGTGATATGAGTTTATCTGCTCAGGCCAAAGTATTGAGAGCCTTGCAAGAAAAGAAAATTACACCTGTGGGCTCAAATAAACCTATAGATGTCGATGTGCGTGTTCTCGCTGCTACTAACAAGGATTTAAGAGCAGAAATCAAGGAAAAGAAATTTAGAGAAGATTTATACCATCGTTTAGGGGTTATATTGATTCACGTACCAGGGTTGAATCAGCGATTAGAGGACATACCTTTGTTGGTAGATCATTTTAATCAAACCATTTCTGCAGAGTACGGAAACAAGCCTAAAATCTTTGAAAAAGAAGCACTAAATCAATTACAACAGTACGATTGGTCCGGAAATATTAGAGAGTTGAGAAATGTGGTAGAACGTCTAATCATCATGGCTGAGTCTACTGTAGGCAAACAGGAAGTTGTTGAGTTTGCCAGTAAATAATGAAATAAAAAAATGAAAAAGTTAATTCTACTACTTAGCTTTTATGCTGGGTGTTTTTTACTCAATGCACAAAGTGAAACAGCTCAGAAGAGTGATTCTGTAATGATTAAAAAATTGTTTGATCACCACCTAACGGCTTCCTCTTCATATGATTGGTTGAGGTATTTGTCTAATGAAATCGGAGGACGTCTGTCTGGATCTGTAGAAGCTGAGCAGGCAGTTGCCTATACTGAAAGAGAACTCAAAAAGCTAAAGTTTGATCGAGTATGGTTGCAAAAGGTTATGGTTCCAAAATGGGTAAGGGGTACACCCGAATTTGCCTTTATAGAAAGTTCACCAGGGGTGACCACCGATATACCCATTGCTGCACTGGGTGGTTCTATAGCAACTCCAGCCCTTGGTATTAAAGCTGAAGTTGTTGAGGTAAAATCTTTTGAAGAGTTAGCGACCTTGGGTAAACGAAAAATTTCAGGTAAAATCGTTTTTTACAACCGACCGATGGATCCTACCTTAATTAACACCTTCGCCTCTTATGGAGGTTGTGTGAATCAGCGTTATTCAGGAGCTGAACAGGCTGCGAAATACGGTGCTTTGGGAGTAATTGTTCGATCGATGAACTTGAGATTAGACGATTTTCCACATACAGGCTCAATGAGTTATGGAGAGTTGACTGAGCAAGAGCGTATTCCTGCCGCTGCTATCAGTACAAATGCTGCAGAATTGTTATCAACCACCTTGGCTTTAAATCCTAAAACCAAACTTTATTTTAAACAGAGTTGTAAGCAATTTCCAGATGTGGAATCATTTAATGTAATAGCAGAGATCGAAGGATCTACTTATCCTGACGAATACATTATTGTTGGAGGGCATTTGGACTCCTGGGATTTAGGAGATGGATCTCACGATGACGGCGCTGGAGTCGTTCAAAGTATGGCTGTTTTGGAATCATTTAAAGCGCTTAACTACAGACCTAAACGAAGTATTCGCGTAGTTCTATTCATGAATGAAGAAAATGGAATGCGCGGTGGTAATGAATATGCAAATCAGGCCAGAATTAAGGGTGAAAAGCATGTGTTTGCTCTAGAAAGTGATTCAGGGGCTTTTACGCCTAGAGGATTTTCTTTTGAAACATCGGTCGAAATGTTTAAAAAGTATCAGAAATTGGAATCTTACTTTGAACCTTATTTAGTTGATCATTTCACCTATGGCGGAAGTGGAGCAGATATAGGTCCTTTGAAATCAGATTCTATTGTATTGTCTGGTTTAAGACCAGATACCCAACGTTATTTTGATCACCATCACAGTGAAAATGATACCTTTTCAGAAATCAATAAAAGGGAATTAGAATTGGGGGCTGCAGCCATGTCGTCTTTGATTTATTTAGTCGATCAATATGGTGGACAATTAAATGGCATGAAGTAACACATTGTTGTACTTTTGACAAATCAAAAAAGGAAATTATGGAAAACGGCATATACGCCCACTTTACGACTTCAAAAGGAAGTATTAAACTCAAATTAACACATGATTTAACCCCTGGTACTGTAGGTAATTTTGTTGCCTTAGCAGAAGGAGATATGGAAAATTCAGCCAAAAGACAAGGAGAGGCTTATTACAATGGTTTAAAATTTCATCGCGTAATTAGTGACTTTATGATTCAAGGAGGCTGTCCGCAAGGAACAGGAACTGGTGACCCTGGATATAAGTTTGATGATGAATTCCATCCAGAATTGAGACACGACAAAGCAGGTGTACTATCTATGGCCAATGCGGGTCCAGCTACTAATGGAAGCCAGTTTTTCATCACGCATACAGCGACACCTTGGTTAGATGATAAGCATACCGTATTTGGATTCGTTGTTGAAGGTCAGGATGTCGTCGATGCCATCGAACAAGACGACCTGATAGAATCCTTGAGTATTGAAAGAATTGGAGCTGAAGCGGAATCTTGGAATGCTATTGAGGCGTTCAGAAATTTTGAAGGTGCACGTCAGCAGCGCTTAGAAGAAGAGAAAAAGAAGAGAGAAGAGGCGATGAAAAGCTTAATTGACGGTTTTGAACAAACAGCAAGTGGTTTATATTACAAGATCTTAGAAGAAGGCAGTGGAGAAAGTCCAACACGAGGCAGTCAAGTTTCAGTGCATTATGAAGGTCAATTAATGAACGGTCAAGTATTTGATTCTTCTTTTAAACGCAACGACCCTATTGCATTCACCCTTGGTGTAGGTCAAGTGATTGCTGGATGGGATGAAGGTATTGCCCTGCTAAATAAAGGAGCTAAGGCACGACTAGTCATACCTTCTGAATTGGGATACGGAGCAAGTGGTGCTGGTGGAGTAATTCCTCCAAATGCAACACTTATTTTCGACGTACAATTGGTAGATTTCAAATAGATGGAATTGCGATTTCCGATAGGTGGATTTAATCCGCCAGAAGAAATAAGTACCGAGCATATTAGGCGTGCTGTGAACGATTTGAGTCGATTTCCACTTCTTTTAAAACAGGAGTTGCAATACTTGGATTCAGCCCAATTAGATACGCCATATCGAGAGGGAGGATGGACTGTAAGAGAATTGACACACCACATTGCGGATAGTCATATGCATTCCTATATTCGATTTAAATGGGCATTGACAGAGGACACCCCCTTAATCAAGGCATACGACCAGGACCCTTGGGTGAAATTAAAAGCCTCTAATACGATTTCGATTGAAGAAGAGCTCGAATTTATAGAACTTCTTCACCGTAAACTGACCCAAATGATCATGGCCTTAACAACAGAAGAACTTCAAAAGTGCTTTATACATCCTGAAAGTAACAAAACGGAAAGTCTTGGTCTAACTGTTTTGAAATACGCTTGGCACAGTATGCATCACCTCGCTCACATCAAAAATTTAAAGACTAGAAAACAATGGTGATCAAACTCAGATAACTTTGGTATGGCTAAAAAAGATAAACCAGAAACTAGCTTTGATCAGTTTACCGCTTTGGACATTCGAGTAGGTACGATTTGTAGCGCAAGTATTTTCGAACAAGCCAGACAGCCGGCCTATAAAATTGAAGTTGATTTTGGACCTGAAATCGGAAAATTAAAGACTTCAGCGCAGTTGACACATCGTTATCTTCCAGAAGATTTATTGGGACAGCAGATCATAGGAATTGTCAATTTCCCCAAAAAACAAATTGCAAACTTTATGAGTGAATTTTTAATTCTTGGAGCTGTACAAGGAAAAGATGTAATTCTCATACAGCCCCAAGATGCGGCGATAAACGGATCGCCAATAGGATAACTTATCTACATACTATCTCCAAAGAAGATGGCGTTTGCCAATAGTTTGTTTGTACCGTACCAAAAGGCTCTAAAGTTGGTGTTATCGGTAAATAAAATCACTTTGCCTCGGCCTAATCGATTGACTTTTAGAGGTACGCTGTTCTTAATGAGTTCTAAGTTTTCTTCTGAGATATACCCACTTTGCAAAGGATTTGAAGTGTACTGAATGGGGTTGTTATAACTCTGTTTATCTGCTTTTAAGTAGATGTTGGTATTTCTAAAAAGTGAAATTTTATCTGAAGTAAATCCAAAATTAATTGGATGTGTTCGGTCTATATGGGCTTCGAAAATTGCACCACCCGTATTTTGGGCACCTCTAAAGTCATTTCTTTGCTCAAAAGAAACGTTTTTTGCGACCATTGAATTTCGTTTGAATTCTAAATTCAAAAATCCGTTAGAATCTAGCCAATTTGCGCTATTTCGATAAGCGATTACACTTCCACCGTCTTGAACGAATGATTTGATCTTCTTCACAGTACCTTCACTAATTCTAGAACTGCCGTAACCAAAGCCTGCAATTATGATGTCCGTGTATCTACTGAGATCTGCATAAGGAAGTGTTTTTAGGTCTATTTTCGTTATGGGAATTTGATATCTTGTATCCATAAGATGCCAAATTTCACCTGCGTCGTATGATCGGATTCCTTCGCCGACTAAAAGTGCAATTTTAGGGAGTTGGACACCGTCAAATTCATTACTTCCCAAGTCAATCCCTCTGGTGAGTCCTGTTGAAACTGCATCAACTGAAATATGAGTGGATTTTGCTACTGCTTTCATCAATTCGAAAAGTTCTTCTTTTGATTTGTTTTGTCCTACAACAGGAACCATGATTGTACCATAATCGTAGGTTTTTCCATTGAGTTCAAAAGGAGATTTAGCAACTTTTGCTCGTATACTTTTGGATAAGATTTGATAAAGTGCTTTTGGTGTGTAGTATTCATGCCATTCGAATAGATAGGCATAATTGCTTTTAGCACTGACACTTCCTTCAGTCATTTGTAGTGACTGTACTGCCTCACCCGCAATGTCTAAGTTGTTTATTTCACTGTAATCTAGGTTAAATGCAAGTGGAAAGGTCCAAGCTGAAATGTCGTAAAAAAGACTATCTGTAAAGGTGGTCCTTTTTTCAAACATCGCCTTAATGAGCCTTGGATTACGCTGATTTAATGGAACGACATAGCTGCTGCTGGCGTTAAAATTATTTCCAGCAACACTCACATCCTTTTTTAATCTGTGAAATTGAATTTGGTGTCTGTTCAGTATTTCCGCCAAGTGGTCGGTTTTTGCTTTGTCTTTTTGATGACCAAAAACATATCCTTTAAGCTTGCTTTTGCGTTGTTCCTCAGCCATTCCTTTGAAGAATTCATACTGATAATTCATGAGTTCTGCTTTTAACTCATTTGCAGCTTTTAGTGTGGAGAGTGCAGTGGTGAATTGATTTCTTATCGTAAATGGGAAGGTTAAGATGCCGTTTTCACTTTCTTGGATGTGACCTCTCGATGAACCTTGTTCAAATAAAATTCCAACACTTCCGTTGACATCGGGAAATGTACTTCCTTTACCATAGTAGTAGTCATCATAATTTTCTTCAGAGTAGTAGAGGGATCCAATACCATCCAAAGCTTCTGCGTGGTACTTTCCAATTTCAGCCGTCAGTTTTTGGTTTAATTCAGGGGTCAGCGGGTGAACTCTTGTGGGTTCTCCTGGTTGAAAGAAGAAGGTAGAATTCGTACCCATTTCATGATGGTCTGTGAGAACATTAGGGTACCATTTGTGGAATGTTTTAATTCTCGCTCTACTCTCGGGGAGCTGAACAGGTAACCAATCTCTGTTCAAATCAAACCAATAATGATTTGTTCTTCCTCCCGGCCAAACTTCATTGTATTCTCTGTCGTTTCCATCAGCTGTTAGATTCATATTTCGATTTGTATTGGCCCAATAAGCAAAGCGTTGTAATCCATCAGGATTAAAACTTGGATCAAATAATATGACCGTATTCGATAGCTTGTTTTCGATTTCTTCTCCTTCGGCGGCTGCAAGATAATAGGCATAAGCTATCGCAGCGTTAGAACCACTGGGTTCGTTTCCATGAATGGAGAATCCTTGATAAATAACCACGGGCATATCTGCTGTGGGTTGTTTTTCGCCATTCACGACCTCAATGCGATTTGCTTGAATGGTCTCGATGTTCTTGTGATTATTTTCCGAGGTGACGGTAACTAATAGAATCGGCCTGCCTTCAAAGGTACTTCCTCTGTTTTCAATCTTAAATCGTGGGCTTTTTTCGGCAAGTGTTCGAATGTACTCACTTAATTTATCATGGGTGACATGCCACTCCCCAACTTCATGGCCTATAACCTCTTTTGGGGTTGGGATATCTTTATTGTACGAAATGCCTTGGGGAAGGTAATAGTCTAGTGATTGAGCGCTAACATTGAGGTTGGTCAAAAAAAGAGCAACCGCGGTCAGGCACAGTTTAATTTGTGCTGTTTTAATCTGCATAAGCTTAATTTAATTGTTATATATCTTCAAAGCTGACATCTGTAAAACTTGAAGTTTCAGCTTGGTCATCTGTAGATTCTGAATCTGTGTTTTCAGCTTTTTTATAGTCTTTTTGATGCCTTTCAGAAATAACTTCTTCACCTTTTTGATCAATGATAAAGGACATCATTTCTTCTACATGATCTTTGAAAGCAACAAAGTCTTCTTTGTACAGATAAATTTTATGCTTTTTGTAGTGAAAACTTCCGTCTTCGTTGGTGAATTTTTTACTTTCTGTGATGGTTAGGTAGTAATCTCCAGCTTTTGTTGATCTTACATCAAAGAAATAAGTTCTTCTTCCAGCTCTTAAAACCTTTGAAAATATTTCTTCTTGTTCGGTTGATTCTCTCGTACTCATTCGATGATACTTTAGTATGGGATATATCAAATTTGTAAAAAAAAAGCTTAGGTAGCAACATTTTAGTGTGCTAATTGTTCTGAATACTGTTTATAATAATAGCCTTTTGTGTCCTCAAGCAATTCGTTATGGCTTCCTTGTTGCACAATTTTTCCATCATCGAGGATAAGAATTTGGTCTGCGTGTTTGACACTTGAAACTCTATGGCTAACAATAAAAGTGGTAATATCAGCTGAACTTTCTTTGAGTTCATTTAAAATTTTTTCTTCCGTTTCTGTATCTACCGCTGATAAGCAATCATCGAAAACAAACAGTTTAGGATTTTTGATAAGTGCTCTCGCAATAGATACGCGTTGTTTTTGACCCCCACTCAGTGTTATTCCTCGCTCTCCTAAAACCGTTTGATATCCATCTTTAAATTCTATGATGTTGTCGTGTACCTTAGCTTTTTTAGCGGCTTCAATCACATTTTCTTGATTGAGTTCATCTAGTGAAAAGGCAATGTTTTTTTCTATGGTTTCTGAAAATAAAAACGCATCCTGTGGAACAGCTCCAATCGATGATCGCAATACATCTAAGTTGTATTCTTGAAGCTTGATACCATCTAGATATATTTCACCAGAAGTCGGGTCCATTAGTCGAGCGATTAATTCTAAAAGGGTAGACTTGCCAGAACCGGTTTTCCCCATAATAGCGAGGGTTTCTCCTTTTTTCACCTTAAAACTCACCTCTTTTAGTGCTTGGATATTGGTGTCGTCGTAGGTATGAGATACTTTTTTAAACTCCAGTTCACCTTTGAGTTCAATGGCATCAAAATTGTGATTTACAATTTCTGGTTTTGTTTCTAAAAACTCATTGATTCTCTTTTGAGAAGCTTCTGCACGCTGAATTATAGATGTTAACCAACCTACTACGGCTACAGGCCATGTCAGCATGTTGACGTAAAGAATAAATTCTGCGATAACTCCAACAGAATCGATATTTCCTGAGAGGTATTCTTTTCCGCCGATATACATAACAAGTATGTTACTCAAACCGATAAGTAAAATCATCATCGGAAAAAACCAAGCATTTACTTTGGCCAAACTCATACTTGTCTCTTTTCCTTCATTGGCGAGCTGGCTAATTTCGATGTCTAAATTTTTTTCGAGTCGATAAGCCTTGACTACTGCAATTCCAGAAAAAGCCTCTTGGGTAAAAGTGGATAGGGTAGAGAGATATTGTTGAACTTTTGTGCTTCTTTGGTGAATGATTCGACTTATTCGATAAATTAAAACCGATAAGACCGGAAGCGGTAAGACGGTGTAAAAAGCAATGGTTGGTGCCTTGATAAACATCAAAGGAATGAGTATTGTGAATAGTGTAAGTGTTTGAAAACCATACATGATTGCTGGGCCAGCATACATTCTTACCTGAGAAACATCCTCAGAGATTCGATTCATTAAATCTCCAATTCTATTTTTCTTATAAAATCCTAAATCGAGGGTCAAATAGTGTTCAAAAACTTCATTTTTCAAATCGTACTCTATGTATCTAGAAACATTTATGATGTATTGTCTCATCAAAAAAGTAAGCGTTGCAGATATCAAAGTAGTCCCGATGATGATTAAAATATCTTCTAAGAGAGCAGCTTTGGCCTCGCTCATCTGAATAATACCTTTATTGTAATTTTCAATGACTTGAATGGATGCATTGACATAGGAAGGCATAATGAGAGAAAAAACCCTTGCACTGATGGTAATCAGTAGACCTATTAAGAGTTTAGAGCGGTATTTTTTAAAATATTTATTTAGATATCGTAGCGCTTTCATAGCAAGATAAGAATCACACCAAAGATAGCTTAGATGAATTTATAAGTTTACTTTTGTGCCAATTACTTATAAGAAAAGATTGAAACATGCTCTCTCGTCGGCAAATTAGAATTAAAGTTATGCAAGGAGCTTACGCTGTTTTGCAAAACAAGGAACAGACTATCGATTTTCAGCTTAACTTTCTGAAAGGGAGTATAAGAGATGCTTACAAGCTCTATGTATTTCAATTTAATTTAATGAGTGAATTGTATCATTACGTCGATAAGCGTTTGGTTAAAGAGCGAAATCGGTATTTAAAATCTGAAGTGAGTTCTGTAGATGCTGAACGTTTGATCAAGAATAAATTTTGGATAAATATCATCAATGATCAGACACTTAAAACGGCTTGTGAAACTTATCAAGTGTCGGACTGGAGTATGCATCAGGATTATCTTAAATCCATTTATGAAGATTTAATTCTAAAGGATTTTTACCAAGACTATATGAATGCTGAAACGGTTTCTTTCGAAAATGACAAAGAGTTTGTACTTCAATTCTTCAGGCAGGTAATTGCACCAAACGAGAAGTTGTATGAAAAAATTGAGGAACAACAATTGACTTGGCTCGATGATTTACCTCTGATTAACACATTTATTCTCAAATGGATAAGTAATCAAGACTCGGGGGTAGACGCTTTTAGTATCGGAGATCATCTAGTTGAGAGTTCTGAAGATGTGGACTTCGGAACCGAGCTCTTGGAGTATATATTGTTGAGAAACGATGAATTAGCCAAAGAAATTGAGGGAAAGACTCCTAATTGGGAACAAGATAGAATCGCAGATATTGATTTGATTTTATTGAAAATGGCAATTTGTGAATTACTGCATTTCAATCAAATTCCGGTTCGCGTAACCATTAATGAATACCTGGAAATAGCTAAAGAATATTCCGGTCCCAAAAGCAGTATATTTTTAAATGGAATAATGGATAAACTTTTGAATGAGTTCCAAGAAAACAATCGAATTAAAAAAGTGGGTAGGGGACTTCTGTAGACTTGAAAGAATATGTTATTTTTGGAAAAAATAGAATTTAATTATGAATAATCGAATCCTTTCTTATGTAGTAGTAGTGATGGTTGCTTTCGCTGTGACTTCATGTAAGCAAAAAGCCGCAGATAAAGTAAGTTCTGCAAATATGGAAAATGCAGTTCAGCGCGATGCTCAACAAGCTAAAGTGCCAGTAATGAGTTTTGAATCAAAAGAACATGATTTTGGTCAAATCGCCTATGGAGCACCTCAAGAAAAAATATTTGAATTTACCAACACAGGTGATGCCCCGTTAATTATTACAGATGCGAAATCGTCTTGTGGGTGCACGGTTCCTGACTATCCTAAAAATCAACCTATCGCCCCAGGTGAGAGCGGTTCTTTGGTAGTTAAGTTTAACGGTACAGGTGCGAATCAAGTTACAAAGAGTATTACCCTTAATACGAATACTGCTACTGGAACTGAAATGTTGCGTATCAAGGCTTTTATTCAACCAAGGCAGAATGGTACATTTGAGGCCCCTTTCAAAACGACAAACTAATTAAATGGAAGCGCTAAATCAGTTTTTACCACTGATCTTAATCTTTGTAGTGGCTTATTTTTTTATGATTCGCCCACAAGTGAAGAGACAGAAAGACGAAAAGAAATTCGTCGAAGAGTTGAAGCGAGGTGATCGTGTCATCACAAAGAGTGGCTTGCACGGTAAAGTACTTGAATTTGGAGATGAAAATAAGAGCGTAGTCATTGAGACAATGGCAGGAAAACTCAAATTTGACAAGTCAGCAATATCTCACGAATTATCGCAGACTATTAAGACTAAAAAGTAAGAATTTTAGTTTTTAAAATATTTTACAAAAGGTTTCCTACTTGGAAGCCTTTTTTCGTTTACTAGCAGCGGATACTAATGCTTGGATAAAATCTACAGCCTTTTCCATATGTTGAACCGAGATGTATTCTTTGGTGGTTCTTTGATGCATTCCACCTGTAAATAAACCTATTGTGGGTATTCCTAAGGCATTAAATTTTATGGCGTTACTCAAGTGATGTGAGCCAATAGTTTGCAGTTTATTTATTCCTTTATTGATAGCTGTTCGCACCGTAAAATCTACAAAGTGCCAATGGTTTTTCAAGTGTTCTTCAATAGAATAGTTTCTGTTTTTTAATTGTATGCTAATCGAATTGGGGTAAAGTTTATTTTGCTGTTCTGCGATGTAACTTAAAAGCCTTAAACGAGCATCAAATCTATTTTTGTCGAGATCTTCAATTGTAAGCTTTAATTGACTTGCATGCGAATCACCCAGTATCTTGTCCAAATGAAAACGTCCTTTTTTTTGGTCATTTAATAGCGCGTCCTCTTTCATGGGTAGAGCGTTGATAAACTCATTGGTCAATTCTAAGGCGCTGACCGATTCCTCCTCAACAGTGCCGTACTTCTGATAATTGCCTCTAATGGTAATTTCTGCTTCTACAAGTTCACTGCTTTTGTAATAGATGTTTCCTAAGTCTCCTCCTTCAATAGTGTAATTATAATCCGGAGTGAAATTTGTCAGTAGTGCTTTTTGAATGTTTTTGTTGCTGTAAGAATCGGTGAGAACAAGTAATTGAATCTTACCGTGTTTGGTTTTACTATTAACAATGGCTTTTAAAGCATGTAATACGATGCTAATAGCTGCTTTGCTCTCTGTGCCTAGAACGCTTTGACCATCAGAGGAAATAATATAATTGTTTTTGAGTCGATTTAAAAAGCTTAGCTCTTCTTCGTTTAAGAGTGATGAGAAATGACTTTTGTGCACCCTATTCTTTGGATTGTATTTTTCGAAGATTATGGGTTTTAAGCAACTTGAAAGCGCTGGAGTGGAATCGGTTTGAACCACTAAACCTATAGTGGGAATAGTAGTTCTTTTGGCAGTAGCGGGTATTTCAGCAAAAATTCCATGGGGTTCTATTTTTTTGATATTTCTTTGAGGAATAATAGTTTTCAGTTCTTGGTCTATAATTTTTAGCACAGAAATTTGTCCATAAGATGGCATTTTTTGTTTTCGACCTACATTTGGCGAGGTATCGATTGAAACTAAGTCCAAAAACGTCTGTGTTAATGCATTCATACCCGTTAATTAATGGGAAATTAAAAAGTTAATTCTTAGTAAAACAATTATATGTCCTATTCCTTCAATACTTGCTATTTTTGAACTCATGATGTATCGATTTATAACGCGTTTTATTCTCTTTAAATTTGATGCTGAGAAAGCCCATTATATAACGTTTTTTCTGCTTAAAATATTTTCTTTTCTCGGATTCTCAAAGCTCTACAATTTCCTCTTTGTACCTAAAGCAGATGTTTTAGAGAAAAATCTTATGGGTTTAAAGTTTTCGAATCCCATAGGTTTGGCAGCTGGAATGGATAAAAATGCAGAGTTGTGTCAATCTTTTCACGATATCGGTTTTGGTTTTGTTGAAATAGGCACGCTTACACCTCAACCTCAAAAGGGTAATCCTAAAAAAAGACTCTTTCGTTTGCTTGACGATGAAGGAATAATAAATAGAATGGGCTTTAATAATGAGGGTGTTCAAAAAGCAGTGCTGCGTCTTCAAAAAAAGAGAAATTTTATAGTTGGAGGAAATATTGGGAAAAACAAAACAACACCCAATGACAAGGCGCTAGATGATTATTTAATATGCTTAAATGCGCTTTACGATGTTGTAGATTATTTTGTGGTGAATGTTAGCTCTCCAAATACTCCAGGTTTAAGAGAACTTCAAGAAAAGGAGCCCCTAACTCGATTGTTGTCTAACCTAAAGGAAGAAGGAAGTAAATTGGCTAAATCCCTTGGTGTTCGTGAAAAACCCATTTTATTGAAGCTTGCTCCTGATTTGAGTAATCAACAGTTAATGGACATTATAGAAATAGTTGAAAATACTTCAATTTCGGGTATCATTGCTACTAATACTACTATATCGAGAGATGGAATTGACTCCGCTCAGAAATTCGCGAATGAATCAGGTGGATTAAGTGGTCGACCTCTTTGTGATCGCAGTACTGAGGTGATTAAATTTATTGCAAATAATAAAAGAAAACCTTTTGTGATTGTGGGTGTGGGAGGAGTTCACAATGTTGAATCGGCTTTAGAAAAGTTGAATGCAGGGGCTGATTTAATTCAGATTTATTCTGGTTTAGTTTACGAAGGGCCGGGACTTATTTCATCCATTTTAAAATCACTAAAAAAAGAATCGATGTGAATTTAGAATTGTTTCTTGGTTTTTGCGCTGCTTCATTTGGACTGGCTCTTACACCGGGACCAGACAATTTCTATGTTCTTACCATTGGTTTACAACAAGGCTTCAAGAGAGGTTTGTTGGCGACCTTGGGCTTTGTTTTTGGATGCTTGGTGCACACTCTATTTCTCGCTCTGGGTTTAGCGGCCTTAATTCAAACTAATGAGACACTCTTGTGGGCCGTTAAAGGTTTTGGAGCTGGATATCTTTTGTATTTAACCTATTTGACGATTCTCGCTATTAAACGAAAACGAAAAATTGCAATTGGAGATCGAGACAAAGCTGCTGAAGGTAATATGCAGCTTATTTTTAAGACCTTTAGTATGAATGTTTTGAACCCTAAAGTCAGTCTGTTTTTTTTAGCTTTTTTTCCTGGCTTTTTATTTCATGACGAGCTCGATGTGATTGTACAGTTTTTAATATTAGGATTAAGTTTTGCACTCATTACTTTAATCGTATTTGGACTTATTGCCTTTACTGCAGGACGACTAAAGCATTACTTCGAAAACTTTCAGGTACATCTGTTGTACGCGCAAGTACTTGTTTTTGTCTCTATCGCACTACTTATTTTAATTCCATCCTCATGATTAAGCTGATTGAATGCCCAAGAGATGCGATGCAAGGAATTAAAACGTTTATTCCTACAGACAAGAAAACAAGATACCTTCAATCCTTGCTCAATTGCAATTTTGACGTTCTTGATATTGGAAGTTTTGTTTCTCCAAAAGCTATACCCCAAATGCGAGATACAGCAGAAGTTTTAGATGCATTGGATTTTAGTAATACCACAACCGAACTCTCTGTAATTGTCGCCAATATAAGAGGAGCAAAAGAAGCTTGTAGCTTTGAACAAATAAAGTATTTGGGGTTTCCATTTTCGATTTCAGAGATTTTTCAAATGCGAAATACGCATAAGACGATTGAAGAGTCTTTTGCATTACTCGATTCTATTCAAGGTCTTTGTAATTCGAGTAATAAGGAATTAGTGGTTTATTTATCTATGGGTTTTGGCAACCCCTACGGAGATCCATGGAATGTATCTGTTGTTTTTCATTGGATTGAGCAACTTGCACAGAAAGGTATTCGAATTATTTCACTTTCTGACACCATGGGAAATGCTGAGCCCTCTGATATTGCAGAGGTGTTTTTAGCTCTTATTGCTTATTATAAGCAGATTGAATTCGGTGCTCATTTTCATTGTGCTCCTTTAGCCTGGAAACAAAAATTAGAGGCCGCTTATAAAGCAGGTTGTAAACGTTTTGACACAGCTATACAAGGTTTTGGAGGTTGCCCTATGGCTTCCAACGAATTGGTGGGAAACCTGCCAACTGAAAAGGCAATTTCGTTTTTTACAGCCCATAAGGCAAGGACAAATATCGATATGTTTGCCTTTGAGGCGGCCGTTAATCAAGCAAAGCTTTTGTTTTCTCAGTACGCTTGATACAGATTACACACAAATAGAGTACATTTGCATGCAATTAAATAGTAATTGCAATGCTTAATTTCCAAGAAAAAATCGTCGGTGAAGGATTGACCTATGACGACGTATTACTCGTACCTGCTTACTCTCAAATTTTACCAAGAGACGTTGATGTCAGTACGAGATTCACAAAAAATATACGGATCAACGTCCCTATCGTTTCTGCAGCAATGGATACTGTTACAGAATATGAGATGGCTATTGCAATTGCTCGTGAAGGAGGTATAGGTGTATTGCACAAAAATATGTCTATTGAAGACCAAGCGTTTCAAGTGCGAAAAGTGAAAAGAGCAGAGAGTGGAATGATATTAGACCCTATAACACTGCCGCTAACAGCCTTGGTTAAAGATGCGAAGGAGTCTATGCGCGAGAATCGAATTGGGGGAATACCAGTTGTTGATCGTGAAGGAAAGCTTTTGGGAATAGTCACCAATCGAGATCTTCGTTTTGAAAAGAATGAAATGAGGCCTGTTGAAGAAGTTATGACCTCAGAAAATTTAATCACTGCCGCTAAAGGAACGACTTTAAGTGAGGCTGAGGAAATTCTGCAAGAAAACAAAATTGAAAAACTACCTGTTGTTGATGACGATTACCATTTGGTAGGGTTGATTACCTTTAGAGATATAACCAAGCTAACACAGAAACCCATTGCCAATAAGGATAAATATGGAAGATTATTGGTGGCAGCGGCTATAGGGGTAACAGCAGATGCCTTAGAACGCACTAAAATGTTAGTTGAGGCTGGTGTTGATGCCTTGATTATTGATACGGCTCACGGTCATTCTAAAGGTGTTGTGCATACCCTTAAAGAAGTTAAATCTGAATACCCTGATCTAGAAGTAGTGGTCGGGAATATCGCTACTGCGGAGGCAGCTAAATATTTAGTTGAGGCTGGAGCTGATGCTGTTAAGGTTGGTATTGGACCTGGTTCGATTTGCACAACTCGTGTTGTTGCTGGTGTAGGTGTTCCTCAGTTTTCAGCTGTTTTGGAAGTAGCCAATGCCTTAAAAGGAACAGGAATTCCTGTTATTGCAGACGGAGGAGTTCGTTATACTGGAGACATTCCAAAAGCGATTGCAGCAGGGGCTGATACTGTGATGTTAGGTTCTTTGCTGGCTGGTACTAAGGAATCACCTGGAGAAACAATCATATTTGAAGGAAGAAAGTTTAAATCCTACAGAGGGATGGGTTCAGTGGCTTCAATGAAAAAAGGAAGTAAGGACAGGTATTTTCAGGACGTCGAAGATGACATCAAGAAACTAGTTCCAGAAGGGATTGAAGGGCGAGTTCCTTATAAAGGTGAATTATTCGAAAGTATGCATCAATTTATTGGAGGATTGAGAGCAGGTATGGGCTACTGTGGTTCGAAAGATATAAAAACGCTTCAACAGTCTGGAAAATTTGTGAAAATCACTTTTAGTGGCATCAAGGAAAGTCATCCACACGATGTGACCATTACCAAGGAGTCACCAAATTACAGCCGTTAATCAATCAGATTTGACGTAATCTTCCCAGGAGGTATTCTGGTAAATATTGTCTCCTATAAATTTAGCAATTTGCAGAAATGGATCTGCAGTCCTAAACCCTGGCAGTGGAGTAATCATATTTAATTCTGGGTCAAGAAATACCACAGTTGGATAGCTTAACTTACCTTGAGTGAGCGCTACAGCTAATTCGTGATACCCTCTTCTTCCGCTTGGGACAAAGGAAAAAGTCATTCCTTTTACATTAACGTCATCTTTAGACTCGGCATTAAATTTTACCATGTAAAAAGTGGCGTTCATATAATTTGAAACTGCTGGATTATTGAAAGTTAATTGATCCATTTTTTTACACCACCCGCACCAATCTGTATAGACGTCGATAAAAATTTTTTTTGGATTCTCAGACGTTTGAGCCAGTTCTTCTGCTTCTTCAATACTCATCCATTGGATTTGGTCCTGAGCAATGCTCATCGCACTCCATGAGTATAAGAGAAAAAAGATTATTACAGAAAATTTAGGCATGACTCGCGCTTTTCTCAAATTTAGACTTTAAATAATCTAAAAACTAATTTCTTTTTGAAGACGAACTAAATCTTCAAAAGATTCGCGTTCTCTGATTAAGTGTGACTTTCCTTGGTACCATAGAATTTCTGCAGGTCTAAATCTCGAGTTGTAGTTGCTGGCCATCGAAAAGCAATAGGCTCCAGCATTATGGAAGACTAAAATGTCTCCTTCTGTTATTTCAGAAATTCTTCGGTTTGATCCAAAGGTGTCCGTTTCACAAATGTATCCAACAACGGAATAATATCTTTCCTTGCCTTTTGGATTTGAAAGGTTTTCTATATGATGATGAGAGCCGTAGAGCATTGGTCTAATCAAATGATTAAAACCTGAATCAACACTTGCAAATACGGTTGAAGTTGTTTGTTTTACGACATTTACTTTGGCTAAAAAGTATCCTGCCTTGCTCACTAGAAACTTTCCCGGTTCGAAGGCTAACGTGAGTTTACGACCATACTCCTGCACAAAGTCGTTAAATCGTTTGCTTAGTTTTTGCCCTAATTCTTCGATGTCTGTTTCAATATCTCCTTGGGAGTAACTCACCTTAAATCCACTACCAAAGTCTAAAAATTCTAATTGTTTAAAGTTTTTGGCGGTGTCAAATAATATTTCGGTTGCGTATAGAAAAACGTCTATGTCTAAAATGTCACTGCCTGTGTGCATGTGAATTCCATTAATATTCATGTTGGTCAATTCAACAATTCTCAAAACATGTGGAATTTGGTGAATACTAATGCCAAACTTAGAATCTATGTGCCCTACAGAAATTTTAGAGTTTCCTCCTGCCATAACATGAGGATTAATACGAACGCAAACTGGAACATTGGGATACTTTTGTCCGAATTGTTCTAAAATAGACAGATTATCAATATTGATTTGAACTCCTAGTTTGACTGCTTCTTCGAGTTCTTCTATGGAAACCCCATTTGGAGTAAAAATAATTTTTTTTGGATCGACTCCAGCTCTTAGTCCGAGCTGAACCTCCTGTATTGATACTGTGTCTAGTCCAGCTCCTAGATGATTGAACAATTTTAAAATAGACAGATTAGAATTTGCTTTTACCGCATAGTGTAAGCGTAATTCTTCGACTCCAGCAAAAGCATTGCACAAGCGTTTGTATTGCGCACTAATTAGGTCTGCGTCATAGACGTAGGAAGGGGCGCCATAACTCTCACTAATATGAAGTAAATCAGACTGCTTCATTTTTTAATTTTTGAAAATCAAAACTAATAAAGTTATTATTTTATTGTAGGCATTGTAGTTAATTTAAGACATCAGAGGCTTAAAATGTTTGATGTCTAACAGTATTTGCGAAATGTTCTGGAGAATTCGTTTGTAATAAACTCCGGTTTTCTATTTTTGTGCAAAATTTAGATTATTATGAATCTTCACGAATATCAAGGAAAAGAGATTTTAGCAAGTTTCGGTGTTGGCGTACAACGCGGTAAATTGGCGACTAGTCCACAAGAGGCGGTCGAAGCTGCAAAGCAACTAACAGAGGAGACTGGGACAGGTTGGCACGTGATCAAAGCTCAGGTTCATGCCGGTGGTAGAGGTAAAGGAGGTGGAGTAAAACTCGCCAAAAATTTGAAAGAGGTAGAGTCAATTTCAGATCAAATCATAGGTATGAATTTGATTACACCACAAACAAGTGCAGAAGGTAAAACCGTTCACCAAGTTATTGTCGCTGAGGATGTCTACTATCCTGGAGATTCAGAACCAAGTGAATTTTATGTATCTGTCTTGCTGAATCGTGCGTCAGGTAAAAATATGATAATGTATTCCACAGAAGGTGGAATGGATATCGAAGAGGTGGCAGAGAAAACCCCTCATTTGATATTTACTGAAGAAGTTGACCCTTCTATTGGACTCACTGCTTTTCAGGCGAGAAACGTCGCCTTTAACTTGGGATTGAGCGGAACAGCATATAAGGGAATGGTTAAGTTCATTAGTAACCTTTATAAGGCTTATGTGGAAAGTGATTCAAGTCTTTTTGAAATTAACCCTGTACTCAAAACATCAGATGACAAGATTATAGCGGTTGATGCTAAGGTTACTATTGATGATAATGCCTTATATCGAAGACCAAATTATGCTTTAATGCGAGATGAACGAGAAGAGAACCCTATTGAAGTAGAGGCTAAAGCATTGGGCTTAAACTATGTGGACCTCGATGGCAATGTAGGATGTATGGTGAATGGAGCTGGTCTCGCCATGGCTACAATGGATTTGATCAAAATGGCTGGAGGCGAACCTGCTAACTTTTTAGATGTGGGGGGTACTGCCGATGCAAAAAGAGTCGAAGAGGCGTTCAGAATTATTTTAAGAGATGAAAATGTAAAGGCCATTTTGGTGAATATTTTTGGTGGAATTGTTCGTTGTGATCGTGTAGCTAACGGAATTGTAGAAGCCTATAAAAATATGGCTGATCAAATAAATGTTCCTATTATAGTCAGACTTCAAGGAACCAATGCTGAAATTGCAAAAGAAATTATAGACAATTCAGGCTTAGAAGTTCATTCTGCTGTTCAATTTAAAGAGGCCGCAGACAAAGTCAAAGAAGTCTTGGCTTAAAAAGCAGTTAAAAATCATTTTAAAGAGACGCCTCATGTGGGCGTCTTTTTATTGCCAAAAAGTCAGATATTATAAATAATTATCTGCCAAAAAGTCACTTTTTTCCATTTGGAATAGGATTTGTTTTTAGAAAGTCAAATCAAAAAAACAAATAGTATGACATTGACAAGATCAAGATTTTATCCATCCTTATTAGATGATTTATTTACGGGCTTTCCTACTAAATCATTTCAACCAAATTATCAATCGCCTGCAATCAATATTAAAGAAGTTGACAACGGTTATGAAATGGAACTCAGTGTTCCTGGCTTTTCAAAGAAAGATATTGAAGTTACCATTGATGAAAATACGTTAACAATAAAGGCAAATAAAGAAAGTAATTCGAAATCTGAAACAGACCAGTTTAAAAGAAGAGAGTTTATAATTTCGGGATTTGAACGCTTTTTTGAATTACCTGAACACATAAATCATGAAAAAATTGAAGTTGCTTATAACAATGGACTTCTCCAATTGAAATTGCCATTACGAAAAGAACCAAAATCAAAACTTAAACGAACGCTGTCTATTAGTTAATTATGTTAAAGAGGGGCATTTGCTCCTCTTTTTTTTTTAATTTCGATTTAAAACGCAAAAGATGAAAAAGATTTTATTTATTGGACTAGTCCTTATATTGATGTCCTGCTCTAAGGATTCTTCACCTTCTTTTACTCCAGCAGAATTTGATCCTACATTAGAGGTTTTTACCGATCCATTTTACGATCAAGTAGGGCCTGATGCCCATCCTCGAGACTATTGGGACCTTTACAAAAAAGATTCAAGACGCGAAGGAATAGAGGGCTATGGAGAAGGTTGGACAACAAGTATTGAATGGAGTACTGATAATTCAGTAGAACTTTCACCGGACTATGCCGGATACGCCGTTCCCTGCGCTTTTGGAACACGCACTCCTCCAAGTGTTTATGTTCGCATATCAAAGGATGCTTGGGATAATTATTCCAAAGTGAGACGACTGATTTTAATGTATCACGAGTTTGGTCATGCGTATAATTTTTATGATCATTCTGAGGACGTGCCAAACGGACAATACCCTATTATGTATCCTTCACTAGGTGTTCATTTAGAAACCACATTAAAGGACTTCGTAGAAATTAAAAGTCAATTTTTCAAAGGTACCTTTGAAGGAGCTCAATATTTGGTATGCGGAGCTGCGAATCCTGGATTTGTAAGGGCAAAACATACGCAGTGTCGTCACTAAGACGTTTGTTATTGTGCGCAATTATTTTCTGAGTTTAGCTCTTTTTTTGAACTTCTAGTTCTTTGATTTGATCGCGAAGTTTGGCGGCTTGCATAAAGTCTAAGTCTTGTGCAGCTTTTTGCATTTGTTTTCTTTTTTTCTTGATCATTTCTTCAATTTCATGCGGCAGTAGATAGGCCATATCTTCTTCCTTTTCGGGAACGATTAATTCATTTTCTGGCTTCGAACTATTGATTAAACTGTCTAAGGCAGTTTCTATTTTCTTGTGTAAAGCAGTTGGAACTACATTGTTTATCTGATTGTATTCCATTTGTTTTTCCCTTCGATAAGAGGTTTGATCGATAGTGCTTTGCATGCTGTCTGTAACATTATCGGCATACATTATGGCTTTGCCATTAACATTTCTAGCGGCACGACCCACAGTTTGTGTCAAACTCCTGTTACTTCTCAAAAAACCTTCCTTATCAGCATCTACAATGGCTACTAGACTTACCTCAGGAAGATCCAAACCTTCTCGAAGCAAATTAACTCCAATAAGCACATCAAAAAGTCCTTTTCTTAAATCTTGCATGATTTCGACTCGTTCTAAAGTATCTACATCACTGTGGATGTAACGACAGCGTACGCCAATTCTTGTGAGGTATTTGGTCAATTCTTCAGCCATTCGTTTGGTTAGCGTTGTCACCAAAACACGTTCATCTAATTCTTCTCTTTTTCTAATTTCTTCGACCAGGTCATCAATTTGATTTTTGGTAGGCCTTACTTCAATAATAGGGTCTAGAAGACCAGTTGGTCTAATGATTTGCTCTACAAAAATTCCTTCACAAAGTCTTAGTTCATAGTCTGCGGGAGTTGCACTGACATAAATGACTTGATTTTGTAATTTTTCAAATTCTTCAAATTTTAGAGGTCTATTATCCATGGCGGCGGGTAATCGAAAGCCATAGGTGACTAGGTTTTCTTTTCGTGATCTATCGCCTCCATACATGGCGTGAACTTGAGGTATGGTTACATGACTTTCATCCACTATCATCAAATAATCATCTGGAAAATAATCCAATAGACAGAAGGGTCTTGTTCCTGGAGCTCTGCCGTCGAGATACCTTGAATAATTCTCAATACCAGAACAGTAGCCTAGTTCTCGCATCATTTCTAGGTCAAATGTTGTGCGCTCTTCTAAACGTTTGGCTTCAAGGGGCTTGGCGATATCCTTAAAATAATTAACCTGTTTGACTAAGTCATCCTGAATCTGTACTATGGCATTTTGAAGCACATCAGGCGAGGTGACAAACATATTTGCAGGATAAATATGCAATTGGTCATAATCTTCTAAAATTGTGTTAGAATTGGGATCGAAGGCTTCTATTTCTTCAATTTCATCTCCAAAAAAATGAATTCTAAAGGCGTAATCAGCATAGCCAGGAAATACATCTACAACATCACCTTTGATTCTGAAATTACCGTTTTTAAACTCTGCTGTGGTTCTTGAGTACAAGCCTTGCACTAATAAATGCAAGAATTTAGTTCTCGAGAGTACCATATCTTTTCGAATTCGAATTACATTTTTTTGAAACTCTATGGGGTTTCCAATACCATATAGGCATGAAACTGAAGCTACTACAAGTACATCGCGTCGTCCGGATAGGAGCGAAGAGGTAGTGCTCAATCTTAGTTTCTCGATATCTTCATTGATAGATAAATCCTTTTCGATATATGTACCGCTAGTGGGAATATACGCCTCAGGCTGATAATAATCGTAGTAGGAAACAAAATACTCAATGGCATTCTCAGGAAAGAATTGTTTGAATTCTGAGTACAGTTGAGCTGCCAATGTTTTATTATGGGCAAGAACTAGTGTTGGTCGCTGTACTTTTTCAATGACATTGGCCACAGTAAAGGTCTTTCCAGAACCGGTTACTCCCAAAAGGGTTTGAAAGGCCTCGCCTTCTTTCACTCCTTTAGAAAGTGCGTCAATGGCTTGAGGTTGATCTCCGGTGGGAGCGTAATCAGAAATTAAATTAAATTTCATGATTCAAAGTTAGTGGTTCTAAGGGGGATACACCAAAGTACATTCGACTACTTCCTTGTTTTTTAATGCGTTTAAAGTTTTATACCTTGTTCACATGCAACGGGAAAAATTACTTTTTTACAAAAAGCCTGCCTATGAAGTGTCTAGCGGTTTTAGGCATTACCTAAATCGTTACAATCGACTTATTGAAATCCCTATTTTCTACGAAGATTTACTTCGATTTGAAACTGCAGTCAGTGTTTATGATGCAAAAGAGAGAGATACGCTTTGGGTAAGAGTTGTTTACCCCGAATTAGAGCGTGAAGAAATTGATAAGAGTCTCAAGCAAATTTATTCGAATTTACATTCGGATGGTAATGAGGAAATAATCAAGTATTTATCTGTGGATGCTGTGGACTTTTGCACCTTCGGAAATTCAAAACCTTTTCGAGTTAAGGTGAGAAATATTCTAAATGATAACTACACTTATTTTTATGTTAAGAAAACTGATGCCTCTAGGCTCTATGGTTTAGAACTTGAACACTTGCTATCGCCCTATAACCTAAACTTTTTGGTTTATGAGGGCACGCTGATCGAGGAACATATATCTGGAATCCCAGGAGATATTTTTATAGAAGAATACTTACCCCAACTTTCTAAGTCACAACAAAATCAACTTGCCAAAGAGTTTGTGAAGTTCAATGAACGCTGTATGATTCGTTTATTAGGAGATATGCGTTCCTATAATTACGTGGTTATTCCAGTTCATGATTTTGACAGCGTCATTCATAAAATACGTCCAATAGATTTTGATCAACAATTCTACGAAGGTAATCTAAAGGTATATCGCCCTCAATTTTTTGAAGAAAACAAGAATATGGTTGATTTAATCAAGAAGTTTTTGCTCAAAGATTCAATCGACCAATACAAAAGAGAGGAGCGATCTATTCTCGCCAAGAGAGCCTTGAGTAATGAAACCCAACTTAGACGACTTATGGAGATTTGTAAATTAGACACAGTATCAGACACTTCGCGTACATCGGCTTTAGGACAAGAAATATACAATCTGACAAAAGATTCTTACTTTAAATCTTGTATAACCATGGGACAAATTTTAAGCGGGTCACTTTCGTTCGTCACAAAGAATTACAAAGATTTAAATTGGGGTATTTGAGTCTTATTTTTTTGTTTCTTGATTAAAGTAGAGTAAGTAGTAATACATCTGTCGCTCTTCATCCCATCCTTTTTCAATAAATTGAGAAGCAGATTCACTATTGACGAAATCTAACTTGATGTGCATATTGGTGTCGAGATGAATGTCGTTCTTAAACTTCTTACGTACTTCTGAAACCGCTTTATTTGCAATGCCGAAATCTGAGATATCTTCTATGCTGTATTTTGGTCCACGCTCAACTTTGTAGTGTTTAAATTCTGGAATCAGTTCAGGATTATCTATGACTTCATTTAAAAACTGACTTTCTTCAAAACGATCATTTTTGGCAAAATGGTTAACGGCTTTGTTCATGAATAAAACCTCTTGTTGTTTGTCTTCTGCGGGAAGTACTACATCCTTCGCAAAATCTTTGCAAAACTTGAGGTAGTTTTTAGTGAAGAAACGCTCGTCGGTCAAGGGATTAATCGATAAGAATTCCTGATTCCAATACTTAGTATCGTATCTATTGTTATCTATACTTAGTACTTTGAAACCCTCTTCTTTTTGGGTATTGAAAATAAGACAACCCTTATCTAGTCTTGAAAGCGATATACCTTTTCTCAAAATTAGATTAATGGAATTTGTATCGTTTTCGAATTCTAAAAAATCGTGCTTCACTTCACTTTTAAAAATACCTATGGCATCAACTTTTTCGTTGTCTATCATAATATTTTCAAAGTGAGCTACATAAAGTTCACCGCTTTTGATATGCGGGTGATTTGATTTGTCGTAGAGATGTGTAGCAATTTTTTTGGAGGTCAAATGCAGTGATTCTGGTTGCTCGAATAAGGACGCACAAAGTGTGTAAATTTCATTGAATTCCAAATCGATTTCATGCGTAAAATTGAAGAAGTTTTCTTCTTTTTCCCTAAAGGGTTTGAAAAAGTATTCTCGTAATAATTGTACTAGTTCGTCATCTAAATCTTGAGTGTTTTCAGAGAGAATGACGTTTTCATTTTTGTGTTTATTACCCACTTGATGTAATGAAAGTCCCGTGAATTGTGCACCGTAAAAATTAATCATAGTTTAATACCAGTTTTCTGGATCAGCCTCCATGTCATCAAAAGACCCCATGTCATCAAATCCCATATTTAAATCGTCTTCGTTATCTTCTGTTTCAAAGTTGAAATCTTTCTCGGGTGGGCTTTCAGGTAATACCCCAAAACTAAATAGTAATTGTGGGTAGCTGAATTCAGTTGATTTGGATTCAACGCTAGCGAGTTCAACGAAAAAGGTCCACATATTGAAAAAGTCATAGACGTAAATCAATTTTGTACCCTCTTCATTGAGTACATCTTTCATCGACGTTTCTGACATTAATGCTGTTTCTTCTTCTCCCATATCAAAAAGAGAATATTGTTCTTGTTGATTCCAATTGTCATCGCAATTGTAAAAAGCTGCCATTTCAGAAGCATCAAATCCGAAGGCTTGTGTAACGGCGTTGTGTAATTCTTCAAGGTTGATATCCTCTTCGACTGCAAGATCTCTAAAGACGTCTTCTTTGGCGTCTAGAATGACTCTTATTTTATATATCATTTGACTCTATTGAGGTTTTTATTTATTCTGACGTATCCGTAGTATTGAAATCCGAAAATAAAGGTGGCAATGATTAAATGTAAGGGTTGACTCGCCCATGGAAAATCAAAGTAGTACATCGCTATTCCCGTTGCTATTTCAAGGCCTAAAAACACGATGACCCAATTAAAAGTATTGATTTTTGGAGTCGTATTCTTGAGGATATAAGCGATGTAAAGATTGAGGGCCAAAACCAAAATAGAAAAACTTCTGTGCACATAAAATAAAAGCGTTGGGTCTTGGAGCCATTTTGATTTTTGACCGTATCCAAAAAGATCGACTTGTAGGTCAACAAACTCCCTTACTTGAGTTCCCATGCCGATTTGAACCAAGGTTAATAGCAATGCTAACCCAACCATATTTCTCAGTTTGGGTTGAAATAATTCTCCTTTGACCGGATGATTTAAATCGTGTATAAAGCGAAGAAGTATAGCGACAATTAACAGTGCCATACCCATGTGTAAGCTTATCCTAAAAGGATTTAAAACGGAGTAGACCACCTTGGCTCCAAGCCATGCTTGAAATCCCATACCTAGAACTAAAAACAAACTGTAAACAACGTACTTGGTGCGAATAGGTTTTATCGCAAATGCAAAAAATAAGAGCAATAAGGTGAATAGGCCTGCGAGTGCCCCTAGTAATCTGTTGATAAATTCAATCCAAGTATGCCACACATTGAATTCGGCATAATTGTGCTTGTCGTAGTTACTCCAATTAGTGGGGTTGAATTCTGAGGCGGTGGTGAAATCTTTTTTAGCCACCTTTAATTGCTCATCTTGTATAATGACTTGACCTTTTTTGAATTCTCGATCACTCTGCCATTTTAAGGTGGATTCCTGCGTTGGAGGTATGGCGTATCCAAAACATTTTGGCCAGTCAGGACAACCCATTCCACTTCCGGTCATTCGAACAACAGACCCTGCTAAAATCACCAGATAGATCAGTACAAGAGTTATTTTTGCTAGAGTAGTATATCTATTCATCATTGTGTAACATTTAATCCAAGTTCATTTCCTTTTTGAAGCATCAACTCAAATGCAGCTTCGTATTGATTGGGAATCTTTCCTTCGAGTATGGCGTCTTTTATGAACTCTTTAATGAGTCCAATTTCTTTGCTCGGACCAATTGAAAAGGTATTCATAATGAGTTCACCACTTATTGGTGGTTGAAAATTTCGAATGCGGTCTCGTTCTTCAACTTCTTGAATTTTGGTTCTGACTTTCAAAAAATTTTCACGGTATTTTTTCTGTTTGTAGGTGTTTTTTGTGGTGATATCAGCTTCACAGAGGGTCATAAGGTCGTCTATGTCGTCACCAGCATCAAATACGAGTCTTCTAACCGCCGCATCAGTGACAAATTCCTCTGAGATGACGATAGGTCTTGAGCTCATAGCTACTAGTTTTTGAACGTACTTCATTTTGTCATTCAAAGGCAATCTCAATCGCTTAAAGAGTTTATACACCATTTTAGACCCGACGTATTCGTGTCCGTGAAAAGTCCATCCATGTTTTTTGTCAAATCTTTTTGTCGGCGCCTTGCCGATGTCGTGTAATAGCGCGACCCATCTGAGCCACAACTTATCCGTGTGTGCTGAAATATTGTCAACCACTTCAAGGGTATGCCAAAAGTTGTCCTTGTGAAGCTGACCTTCCACCTCTTCAACACCTTGTAAGGCAATAAGCTCAGGGAGAATAAAGCGCAATAGATCCGTTTTGTGCAACAGCGCTAAACCGATGGACGGTTTTTCGCTCATCATAATCTTATGCAATTCCTCAGTGATTCTTTCTTTGGAGATAATTTTAAGGCGGTCACTTTGTTGCTCGATGGCCTGCAGAGACGAGTCACTGATTTTAAAATTTAATTGGGTGGCAAAACGAATAGCCCTAATCATGCGTAAAGGATCATCTGAATAGGTTTCTTCGGGATTAAGAGGAGTTCGAATGATTTGTTTGTCCAAGTCAATTAAGCCGTCAAAGGGATCTAATAAGCAGCCGAAATCTGTTGAATTTAAACTTAAGGCTAAAGCGTTAATGGTGAAATCTCTTCTTTTTTGATCGTCGTCTAAGGTGCCGTTCTCGACTGCTGGTTTTCTTGAATTTCTTTGATAACTTTCCTTACGCGCTCCAACGAATTCCAATTCAAATGAGGCGTTTTTAATCATCGCTGTTCCAAAGTTTTTAAAGATGCTAACCTTGGGTGATCCCGGTAATTTTTCAGCAACGGCTTTGGCCAATTCAATGCCACTTCCAATGCAAACGATATCGATATCACTTGGAGTGGGTCTTTTCAAAAAAAAGTCTCTTACAAACCCACCTATGACATAGCATGAGAGTTGCTTTTCATCAGCAATTTGGCCAATCAACTCAAAAATGGGATTTGTAAGTGCCTGAGGATAACTTTTCAACGGTACCGATTTTATGCTCTAATAATATTCATCGTACAATCAAAAGCAATTTTGATGATGGTCGATGGCTTGTTTTCACTTGTGTTATCGGGCAAAGGTACCACATATGAAACGCCTTCTAAAATTTCGGTTTGAATCTCTTTAAATCCTTTTGGAGCTGGTTGCCCTGAAATATTTGCCGAGGTAGCGATGAGTGGTTTTTTAAACTGTTGTAACAATTTTTGACAAAAGTCATCTTTGGGAATTCTAAAAGCACAAGACCCGTCTTCGGCTATCGCATTAGGGGCGATTCCTTTGGCTTGATCCAAAATAAGTGTGGTAGGTTTTTCGGCGAATTCATAGATGTCGTAAGCTACATCGGGTATGGCCTGACAGTAGCGTTCTAATTGAACCTCCGATTGAACAAGGCAAACCATGGCTTTGGACTCTTCTCGCCTTTTGAGCTTGTATACTTTTTCAACAGCTTCAGCATTGGTTGCATCACAGCCAATTCCCCAAATGGTATCTGTGGGGTATAAAATAAGTTCTCCTGCTCTTAAGACCTGTAGTGCAGGCTTAAAATCGAACTGTATTGGTTTTTTTGAACTACTCATAGTCGATTCACGTTGAAGTGTTTGCTCAAAGCGAGCCATTGGACTCTGTTTTTATCTTCTTTAATATTGGTGCTAGACAAACTGATTTGCTGGCTTCCTATAATGGGTAAAGCGGGTTTCGCTCGGTTTTCGGCAAGAATGCTTTTGGTCTTGTTTAAAAAGGACATCATTTTAAACCATAAGTCATCTGCCTTTGGACAAAGCTTTAAAAAAAGCTCCTCGTTTAAAACTTCGTGATAAAGACTAGATGGCGGATACAGTGTTCCAGAAGAACCAATGGGTAATAATGCGTCTGATTGTATACTCGCATCGTAGGAGGTTCTCCATTGGGTGTAAGGCAAAATATGTTGTGCATCGTCATAGGAAATGATCCTACTCTGATTGGTAATGACAGCCTTAGGGTATTTTAGATGTGCCTCATAGAGCAATTTCAACCAATTTTTTTGATAGAGTAAATCATCGTCACAACTGATGATGCAATCATCGGGAAAACGCTTTAAGCTCGGTACTAATTTAGCGTGTGGACAGTCTAGTTCTGTATAATGAATCTCAAAATGAGCTCCTTGTAATTCCGATAGTGTAGGGGGTAGTTTATGTTCAAATCGGGGATGTAGATTGAGCACGATACGCTTTGGAATATCAGCATTGTGCCAAATTGATTTTAGCACCAAATGAAGTTTATCCAGTCTTGATTCAATGGCAGTTAAACTTACAATTACATCTAAACTGTTTTTGTTTTCAAAAAAATAAGCCAGGTCTCGACCTTGTAATCGAAAAGATTGAATGAAGGATGGAAAATACTCTTTTAATTTCATTTTTAGGCCTCAAAGAATTCTACAGTGTTTCGAATCATTTGACGAAGTGAATAATGCTCATCAATGTGATTTCTTAGCGCTTCACTTGCAAATTTAATGCGGTTTTCGCACAAATCTGTTATGGATTTAGCCATATTTGAGACATCATTGATTTCGACTAGAATACCTAGCTTTCCTTCTTCTAGCAATTCGGTGCTTCCATCAACTTTGGTTGAAATACAAGGGACTCCGAAACTCATAGCCTCGTTTAACACATTGGCCATACCCTCACGTCGAGAGCAGAGTAAAAAACAATCCAAGACGCAATAGAATTGATGCATATCTGTGTGCTTAAAAGTGCCTAAAAAATGAATTCGATTTTTGTGAGCAGATTGTAGTACTTGATTTTTGATTTCATCTTCTAGAGGTCCTGCTCCTGCATGTACAAAATGTATGTTTGTTGCCGTTAAGGAAGCGATATCCGCAAGTTGATCAAAGCCTTTTTGAGCTGAAAATCGCCCAGCACAGCCCACAATAAAGGCATTTTCAGGAATATTGAACTGTTTTCTAAGTCGCAGGATCTCATCAGATTTGGGTAGTGTAGGAAGCTGAAAACCATTGTGTATTACATTGACCTTTTGTGGGGAAATCCAATTGTTTTGCGTACAAATTCGGTTTTTTAAAGCATGGCTATTTACTAAAATCTCTGGACAAAGTCGTTTGAACAATAAATAGTATTTAAGGCTTTTGGATATTTTTCTTGAAATTCCCAAGTAGAGAATTACCTTGGGTTTATCCGCCAGGTAGGAAGATAAAGACACCAACCACCAATCTTTTTTCAAAGCTGAAAAGACAATATGAGGCCTTATTTGTTTGAGTAATTTGACATAGCGATTGACCACCATAAAATTAAGATCGCCCCCTCGACTCGAAACTTGATGTATTTTGAAGTTTTTGTGTTTGAAATCAAATTTATCTCGAAATAATCCTTTTAGAAGAACGAGGTGTACTTCATAGTCCGAGTCTAATAAAAACTCGATTCTGAGCTTCACATTTTTTTCGACACCACCCCAAGTTGATGTTGGACAAAAAAATACGATAGATTTCATTTTCCAAAGATAAACCTTAAGACTTTCCTATTTTTGAAGGGTATTTCAATCTGATGAAAAAGAAAGGTATTTCTGTTGTTATAAGCACCTATAATTCTGAACGCTATTTAGAGCTCGTTTTATGGGGATTTCAATCTCAAACGTTTAAAGAATTTGAGATTGTCATTGCGGATGATGGTTCTGGTCCGCAGACCAAAGCTTGTATTGATCGAATGTCAAGCCTAGTCGACTTTCCCATACAACACATTTGGCAAGAAGATGAAGGTTTTCAAAAGTCAAGAATCTTGAATAAAGCGCTAATCGCTGCTAAATACGAATATGTTGTTATGACAGATGGAGATTGTATTCCTCGAAAAGATTTTTTGGCTGTACACGATCAGTATAAACAAAAAGGTTGTTTTCTTTCAGGAGGATATGTTATGCTGCCTATGAAAACCTCAAAGGCGATAAACGAACAAACGATTGAAGATCAATCTTGTTTTGATATTAAATGGCTTTTGGAAGCGGGTTATCCGTCTTCAGAGAAACGATTTAAATTGACCTTAAGGGGATGGAAAGCTCGGTTCATGAATAAAATCACTCCGACTACCCCAAGTTGGAATGGACACAATGCAAGTGGCTGGTTGAGCGATTTGTTAGAGGTCAATGGTTTTGATGAACGAATGCAATACGGAGGCCAAGACCGTGAACTTGGTGAACGACTAGTAAATGCAGGTATAAAACCTATTCAGATCAGATACAGTGCTATTTGTGTTCATCTGGATCACAAAAGGGGCTATAAAACACCTGAATCGATTGCCAAGAATAAGGGCATCAGGGCTCAGACGAAAAAAGAGCGATTGACACGAACAGCCTATGGTATTCAAAAAGCGTCTTAAACAGCTACATCGTAGGTTCTAAGGGCGTCGTTTAGTGAGGTTTTTTTGTCTGTACTCTCCTTGCGTTTTCCAATAATAAGCGCACAGGGAACACCAAAACTTCCAGCTTTAAATTCTTTCTGATAAGTTCCTGGAATTACAACACTTCTTGAGGGAACATAACCGTCGTAGTGAATGGGCTCTTCACCTGTAACATCAATTATTTTAGTAGATGCTGTCAGCACTACATTAGCGCCTAAAACAGCTTCTTTTTCAACGCGAACACCTTCGACTACGATACACCTTGAACCAATAAATGCATTGTCTTCAATGATTACAGGAGCGGCTTGCAGGGGTTCTAATACACCGCCAATTCCTACGCCACCGCTGAGGTGAACGTTTTTTCCAATTTGAGCGCAACTTCCAACAGTCGCCCAGGTATCAACCATAGTTCCCTGATCAACATAAGCTCCAATATTCACATAACTCGGCATCAAAATGGTTCCAGAGGCTAAGTAGGCACCATAACGAGCAACAGCATTGGGCACCACACGAACTCCTTTTTCTTTGTAGTTCGTTTTTAAGGGCATTTTATCGTGGTATTCAAAAATGCCACACTCTAAAACTTCCATTTGTTGTATCGGAAAATAGAGAACTACAGCTTTTTTTACCCATTCATTAATTTGCCATGATCCATTCTCATAAGAAGCACATCTTAAATCACCACTGTCTAGGTGACCGATAACAGTTCTTATGACATCGATTACATTTTTGTCTTGGAGTAAGGAGCGATTTTCCCAAGCTTGTTCAATAGTTTCTCGTAACTGTTGCATATCTCAATTTTGTGTAAAGATACATCTGCTCAACGGGCTAGTGCTCATTAAATTTGCGCTATTTTTGCACAAAAAGAACCTTTTTTGTTTGAGAATTTTAGCATTAGACATAGGAGAAAAACGAACAGGACTTGCACATACTGATTCTTTAGGAATGATTGCATCGGGTCTGAAAACGGTTTTGACCAAAGATTTAATCCAAGAATTAAAGTTGGAATACGAGAAGGAAATCTTTGAGCAAATTGTAGTGGGTGAACCGAGACAAATGTCGGGAGCGCATTCTGAATCTTTTGAATTCATTCAACAACAAGTCAAAAAAATAAGTCAATATTTTCCAGATTTGAGTATTGATTGGCAAGACGAACGATTTAGTTCTAAATTAGCACTGAAATCAATGGTCGATGCTGGTGTTCCTAAGAAAAAAAGACAAGAAAAGGGTCGCTTAGATGAAATTAGCGCAACCATAATTTTACAGTCATTTTTAGATAGATCTTTATGATACGTCCCATAGTTGCATACGGAGATCCCGTATTGAAGAAAAAAGCAAAGGAAATAACTGCAGATCACTCAGGATTGCAGGATCTTATAGCAGACATGTGGGAAACCATGTATGGTGCTAGCGGTGTAGGTTTAGCTGCTCCTCAAATCGGTTTATCACTGCGCATTTTTGTGATTGATGCCCGTCCATTTGCCGAAGATGGTGAAACAGAACCAGAGAAAAAACAACTCGAAAATTTTAAGAAGGTTTTTATCAACCCAATCTTAACAGAAGAAGGAGAGGAGTGGTCTTTCAATGAGGGATGTTTGAGCATACCAGATGTCAGAGAAGAGGTGAGCCGCAAGGATGTGGTGCACATTCAGTATGTGGATGAAAACTTTCAGGAAGTAACCGAAACTTATGACGGTCTGTGCGCTCGAATCATTCAACATGAATACGATCACATCGAAGGAATTCTATTTACTGATAAGTTGTCTTCTCTCAAAAAGAGACTGATTAAAGGAAAATTAGAAAAAATTAGTAGAGGAGAAATTGACTGCGAGTACAGAATGAAATTCCCAAAAAACAAGAAAAATAGACGATAAATGAAATTAGATAAAATTATAGCCATTGGTGGCAAGCCAGGCTTGTTCAAATTGTTAACGCAGACAAAATCTGGATTTGTGGCAGAATCTCTTACAGATGGAAAACGCTTAACTGTAAATTTAAGAAATCAGGTAAGTGTACTTTCTGAAATATCTGTATTTACCCTTGAGGAAGAAAAACCACTCACAGAGGTTTTTGAATTACTTCGACAAAAAGAAAATGGCAACACTAGTTCGATAAGTCATAAAGCTGATAAATTAACCTTAGAGGAGTATTTTTTTGAAGTTTTACCTAATTACGACGAAGATCGTGTGTATCCGAGTGACATTAAAAAAATCATCAGATGGTACAATATTTTAGTGGACCATAAATTGTTAGAGATCTCTGAAGATACTGAGCAAGACAACGAAGAGGAATAAAAAAAGGATCATTCAATAATGATCCTTTTTTTGTTACCAGTCTATTTCGGTTGAGCGGTAAAAGTTAATCTCTTGTTTCTCAAGCCAACTTCCATGGGACTTCAGTTTTGTTTTAAAACGTTCCCAGTTGTATTTGTCGCTTTGAGTCCACGCTAATTCAGCATAAGCTATTGCCCTAGGAAAGGCGAGATATTCTAAGGAGGCAGAATCGTAGATTGTTTCAGACCACAGCGGAGCTTCGAGCCCCAGAATGACGCTAGGGTCTAAATCACTGAAATAAGTAGAAGGATTCCAGTTGTAGGCGTCTTCTAATTCGATATATGCCGCCCAGTTCAGTCCGAATTCTGAATCTTCGTTGTACTTCATGTCTAGGTATGCTTTTTTTGCTGGAGACAACAGTATCGGCATGCCTTTTTCAACACCTACTAGCGCGTTTTCTTCATTGTTCCACAATTGTACTACTGCAGGACCTGAGATATCGGCTTGAGTGATTTCATCCCACCCTACGGCTACTTTTCCGTGTTTACGGACGAGAGCTTCTACGCGTTCTACAAATTTGATGTAGTCTTTCTTTTTGGTGACATGGCTTTCATCTCCACCAATATGAATGTATTTGGAAGGAGATATGGCTGCAAATTGTCCAAGAATATCATCTAAAAATGCGTATACCTCTTCGTTGTTTGCATCAAAGGTGCTAAACCCTACGTTTGTGCCGGTGTAAACTTCAGGAGTTTTACCGTTTCCATTGAGTTGAGGATAACTTACAATTGCTGCATTGGTATGTCCTGGCATATCAATTTCTGGTATGATTTCGATATGACGATCAGCGGCATAATTGATGAGTTCGATAAATTCTTCTTGGGTGTAAAAACCTCCAGCACCTCCGCCAACTTCTGTAGCAGCTCCAATCTCGGTAAGTGCAGGCCAGTTTTTCATCTCCACTCGCCATCCTTGATCATCGGTCAGGTGCATGTGGAATGTGTTGAATTTATAAAGTGCTAGTTGATTGATGTATCTTTTAACCTCGTCTACCGAAAAGAAATGTCTCGCAACGTCTAACATCGCTGATCGGATTTCCATCTGTGGCATATCTACGATTTTAACGGTAGGTAAGACATAAACCTCCTGTTCTCCTTCAGTCATTGATTGGTTTGGAACCAGCTGCAATAAGCTTTGAATTCCTCTGAATAAGCCTTCATCTGTGGCTGCTTTTAACAGGATGTTTTTTTCAGAAATTTCAAGTATGTAAGCCTCGTTTAATAAAGCTTCGTTTGTTGTATCTACCATCCAAACTTCCTCTTTACTAAGAGGTGCTACACTTAGCGTAATTTGATAATCACGATTGTTCTCGATGAGTTCAGGGGCAAAGCCTATACGCTCTTCTAAACCACTGATTAGAGCAGTTTGATTTTTTTCTTGACTCGGATTGGATAAAACACTCAAGGCATCAAAAATGATAAAACTGCTTCCGCCTGCTTCGGTATTCAAAGGTTCAGGGAGAATAGAGATATCCTCTATTGTAGTTGCTTTAGCCTCTACCGGACTTTTTGGTTGTGGATTGAGTAATTCGCAAGATGAACTGATTAGTGCAATTCCAATCATCCAAATACTTAATTTCAAAATCTTCATGGGTTTAGTTTAGTTGTTTAATTTATAAAAGGTTTTATGACTTTAGACCATATTTCATAGCCTTTGGCATTCATATGAAGTCCATCATTAATAAAAATAGTTTTGTTTATTTCACCATCGACAAGCATAGGGGTGTCTACATCGGCAAAGCTCAAATACGCTTTCGATCCGGCCATTTTTTCAATTTTTCCATTGAGCTTCAAAAACTTAGAACGCAGATTCCACCTTGCAATACTTGGTTTGGCGGCAATAAATACAATCGTCGTGTTCTTGTTGTGCTTTCGAATTAGTCTAAATACCTTTTTGAGGTGTCGCTTGGATTTTGCCACAGAACGCCCTATCGCTAAATCATTATCCCCTTCGTAAACAAATACTTGCTTTGGATTGTATTGTAGAACTAAAGGCTCTATATAATGAATTAAATCAAGGGCTGTCGACCCTCCAAATCCAGTATTTAAGATAGTTTCAGAAGTGTTTAGTTCACTTACATTTCGCCAAAACCGAATACTTGATGATCCTGTGAAAACAATAGGTGCTTTTTCAGCAATTGCAGTGTTTTGGTACTTGTTAACGATGGCATCGACTTCTTTTTGAAAGCGAGTAGGCTCCCAATTGTTTTGAGCGATTAGTGTCAGACTACTGCTTAGCAGTACTAGCAATAAGTAACGATTTTTTTTCATCTTAGTTTTGAAATAAGGCATTGGCTGCAATTAGTTTTCCATGGTACCAAAAACCTCTAAAAAGAGGATTGTCTACCAAATAAATCACTTGACCTCTTCCTAACCCTTCAGAACCAAAGAGTAGGGTGTTGGCCGTATTTTCTTGAACTTTTTCTCCTGCAAACCCAGAAACAGCTCTGTGGTTTTCTCCAATGGCTATGGCATTGTTTGAAGAGAGCAGTTCATAGTTATCGGCATTGAGTTTGAGTGAAAAATAATGAGCGTCTAAACCGTATCCAAGAGGATGGGTTTGATCCACTTCAGCCTTAAAAATGGCACCAGTTACCTGATATTTCATCATTTCTCGTTCTCTCATATCGTTTGGTAAACGCTTGTCGATATCGTATTCCATTTTCTTCTTTTCTAGGGAAAGTCCTAGTTTTTTGGCTAAGGCTAGTGAAGATCCTTGTAGGATTAGTTTTCCGCCAGCTTGGGTCCATGTTTTGATTTGTTCAGTTTGTCGATCAGACAAGCTCGAGATTCTTCCGCTTGGTATGATTAAAATGTCATAACTCTCCAAAGAAACACGACTGAGGTAATCTGTATCTATAGCTGTGAATGGCATATTTAGGTCTTGTTCAAAAAAGTACCACCATTCTCCAAAACTATAGCTAGAAACCCCATCTCCTCTTAATACAGCGATTTGAGGTTGCTTTCTTTGTTGAAAATATGATGATCCAAAATCTTTACCTCGATCGGTATATCCTGTATCAGTAGAGGTTATTTCAACATGATAATCATCTTGTAATGCGTTCATTAGATCATTTAAATTGTCAATTTCTGTGTTATCTCTTTGCAAGACCACCATGGTGCCAGGATCGTAATTGGTATTGTCAAACCCAAAATATCTATTGGCATTACGGAGTTTAACCCCTTTTTGCATTAGAGCAGCTGTTGCTTTTGCACTCTCAAATGAATTCCATTTGATAATGTAGGCATAACTCTTTTGAAGTGTTGTCTTTGATTCTTTTGTAGTGGGTGCAGTAGATGTTGCAATTCGTTGTTCTGTTTCTATGGCATTGAGACCATAGGCATAAGGCAATGACCAGGCTGTAATGTCATAGGTTAAAGAGTCAGACAAATAAGCCTTAGGTTCAAGGAGTACTCTGGCCAGTTTTCCTTTGGTTTGTTTGGTGGATACCACCATAGCCTCGGTATTGACGTTTACCATTTTTTCTGAACCGCTGAGGTAATCAAACCCCTTAACCTTTTGATTGGAGGCTTTTTGAGTTTCTATACCGTGTTTTTCAAGTAGTGTTTGGAGTGCCACAAGTCTAGCGCTGTTGCCGTGTATGACATAAGAGGTATTAGCGGTTTCACTGTCTTTGTAGTAGGCGTTGAATTGAGTGATGAGTTGTTCTGAGTTTTGAGCGGCTACCTCCACTGTTGATATTCCCGTTGTAAAGTGGTGTGCAATACGGTCTTTAAGGGTTAATAATTCGCCTTCTGCATTGTAAATCCCTAGCCCAGCTCTGCCGCTTCCGCCTTGTTCATAGGTCATCCCAATGGCACCATTATAGGTTGGATAAGTGTCGCCGTAACTCGGATAGAGTAGATCAAATCTCTCGTCCGTAAAAAAGAGCCATCCATTTTCGTCAAAATACTTGGCGTGATTTCGACCTAATTGGTCTTGAAAACTTCGCTGAAAGTCAGTAATTATTTCGTGGTAAGGTTCAACAGCTGGTGCAAAATAGTACGGACTGTTTACGCCTTGTTCATGAAAATCAACGTGAATATGTGGCATCCATTGCTGATAGGCCACAAGGCGTTGTTGTGACTCCTTTTGCGTCATCCATGCCCAATCTCTGTTTAAATCAAATATATAGTGATTGGTTCTTCCGCTTTGCCAACCCTCATAATGCTCGGCACTATTGCCATCGGCTTGCAGTAATTTGTGTTTTTTCTGCTTGTACAAATTCACATAGCGATCTCGGCCATCAGGATTGATACAAGGATCGACAATAACTACGGTATTTTCTAAAAAATCACTCCTCTGCGTTAGAAGATGATGTGTCGTTTTCATTGAGGCCTCTGTGCTGACACTCTCATTGCCATGAACGTTGTAACTCAGCCAAACTACAGCCGTATTCCCTGTTTCTTTACTTTGAAGACCTTTTAAGTGATTTTCTTGAATGGCTTCTAGGTTTGCCATGTTTTCAGCTGAACTCAGGATCACCAATCTTAATTTACGTCCTTCGTTTGTGGTACCGTACTCTACTATTTTAACGCGGTCTTTTTCGTTCTCTGCCAAGTAGTCGTAATAGTCTACTACTTGATGATGTCTACTGAATTGACTTCCGAGTTCATAGCCTAAAAATTCATCGGGGCTCATTAACTGTTGGGCAAAAATGATATTGACCAAAAGCACTAAAATCAGTGTGCTTGAAAATTTCTTGTTCTTCATTGAAGTTTACATCTTTAGATTACTACGAAAGATATGGCTTATCTTTGAATTCTCTAAGTTTTTTAGCTATGGCCAGGTATGCTTTTGGTGCAGATGAAAGTTTTAAAATCAATCCTTTGCTCAAGGATTATTTGACTGGTCAATTGCCTCAACAGTGGTATAATCGTTTTGCAGATCTTGAAAATGTCAAAGCGCAAATAGATGAAAAGTCGAGCAGTTATAATCACAATTTTAGAGCAGTATTACACGATGAAATAAAGAGGAGCTATGACACTTTAGCTATTGATTTACAAGAGAGTGTAGTGCTACAACATCTGGAGTTATTAAAAGAGAAAAACACCTTCACTATTACGACAGGGCATCAGCTTAATCTTTTTACTGGACCTGTTTTTTTTGTGTATAAAATTCTTCACACTATTGTCTTGTGTGAAAAATTTAAGTCTGAGTATCCTGACTTCAATTTTATACCTGTTTATTGGATGGCTTCAGAAGATCATGATTTTGAAGAAATCAATCACTTTCAGTTTAAGGGTAAAAAATTTCAATGGAATAGTGCGCAAAAAGGAGCGGTAGGGCAATTTGATCTCCACGGACTTGATGAGGTGTTTAAAGTATTCAAATCACACTTAGGACGTTCGAAAAACGATACTGAACTCAAATCGCTCTTTGAGTCAGCTTATCTAAAGTTTGATAATCTTGCACAGGCTACTCATCTTCTCGTACACGAACTCTTTGAGCGCCATGGATTGATTGTTCTAGATGCTGATAAAAGGGCACTGAAAGATTTAATGGTTCCGCTTTTTAAACAAGAACTCATTTCAAATCCTTCGCATACTCTTGTTAAAGATCGCAGTGAAAAAATGGGTGAAAAAGGTTATAAAGCACAGGTGTTTCCAAGACCGATCAACCTTTTTCATTTGAGTGAACAAGAACGTCAGAGAATTGATATCGATTCTGACTCGTATCAATTGGTAAATTCCAAGACTAATTTTTCCCAAGAGGAAATTTTGAGTGAAGTAGAAGCTTATCCAGAGCGCTTTTCACCAAATGTAATTTTAAGGCCCTTGTATCAAGAATACATCTTACCGAATCTAATGTATGTTGGTGGAGCAGGTGAATTGAGTTATTGGTTTCAATTAAAGTCTGTTTTTGAACATTTTCAAGTAGTTTTTCCAATGTTGAAATTGAGACATTCTGTCTATGCTGCCGATGAAAAAACATATCGAAAATTGCAAAAATTAAATGTTGTTGATGGTGATTTAAATAATGCCAAAAATCAGTTGATCAATCGGTGGGTTCGAAAAGTTTCTAATATTCCATTGGAATTAACCGATTTTAAAGCTTTGTTGGATGAGCAGTTTAATTTGTTACAAGAGCGCTCAAAAAATACAGATCGAAGTTTTGAAGGAGCTGTGCAAGCACAACGTCAAAAACAGATGAACGGTTTAGATAAGCTTGAGAAAAGATTATTGCTTGCGCAAAAAAGAGTTTTAAAAGACGAGATTCAGCGCATATCAGTCTTGTATGAGTTATTTTATCCCTTGGGTAAACCTCAAGAACGCGTTGAAAATTTTAGCACTTTCTACAGTGATTACGGTTCTCGATTTATGGAAATCGTTTATACCGAATTTCAAAAACAAACAGACTCAGCAGTACTTTTTATCGAACTTTAAGGCGACATATGTTCTTGAGAATCTTTTGGTTATAGTCTCCCTTCTAGGTCTATTTTTAAAAGCAGCGTTTATTTGATTTGTAGAGGCGATTCGTTTTTCTAATATGAGCTTAGGAACTACCTAAGGATGATGCTTAACTATTTTTAGAATTATTCAATTTTTTGAAATAAACTCCTATACAAAGTTGCTATTTTTGTGCATGCATCAAAAAGTTCTCATTTTAGATTTCGGTTCACAGTACACTCAGCTGATCGCAAGAAGAATCAGAGAGTTAAATATTTATTCTGAAATCATACCGTATAACAAGGCTCCTAAAACCTTAGACGCATACAAGGCAGTTATTTTATCAGGTTCTCCGCACTCTGTGCGTGGCGAAAATCCTCCAAAAATTGAATTGTCAAATTATCGTCAAAAATTACCTCTATTGGGTATTTGCTACGGAGCCCAATATTTGGCTAGCGAAGCGGGTGGTAAAGTGAAACCTTCAAAAATTAGAGAATACGGAAGAGCCAATCTTACTCAAATTGAACTAAATTCCTTATTAATGAATGGGGTAGAACTCAATTCTCAAGTTTGGATGAGTCATTCAGACACCATTAGTGCATTGCCAGCAACTTGTAAAAAAATAGCTAGTACTGCTGATGTAGAGAATGCAGCCTTTGTGTTTGAAAACGAACAAACTTTTGGAATTCAATTTCATCCAGAGGTGTATCACAGTACCGACGGAATTAAAGTGTTGGAGAATTTTTTAGTTCGAATCGCACATTTTGACCAAGATTGGACGCCAAATGCTTTTGTTGAAGAGACCGTTGAAGATCTTAAGGCAAAAATTAAAGACGACAGTGTAATTTTAGGATTATCAGGAGGTGTAGACTCTACTGTGGCTGCGGTGCTTTTGCATAAGGCGATAGGTGATAGATTGCACTGTATATTCGTAAACAATGGACTCTTGCGTAAGAATGAATTTGAACAAGTTCTTGAGCAGTACAAAGGTTTTGGCTTGAATGTTAAAGGTGTGGATGCAGGAGAACGTTTTTTATCTGAATTAGAGGGAATAAGCGAACCTGAACAAAAAAGAAAAACAATCGGCAGGGTTTTTGTTGATGTTTTTGATAGCGAGTCGAAACTGGTTTCAGATGCCAAATGGCTGGCACAAGGAACGATTTATCCTGATGTCATTGAATCGGTATCAGCAACTGGGGGACCCTCGGCAACAATTAAAAGTCATCACAATGTGGGAGGATTACCTGATTATATGAAACTTAAAGTCGTAGAACCCTTGCGGAAATTGTTTAAAGATGAAGTGAGACGCATAGGAGCCACACTGGGTATAGCACCTTCAATTTTAGGAAGGCATCCTTTTCCAGGGCCTGGTTTAGGTATACGTATTTTAGGAGATATCACTTCAGACAAAGTCAGAATGTTACAAGAAGTGGATGCCATTTTCATCGATGGATTGAAAAAGTGGGAACTCTATGATAAGGTATGGCAAGCAGGTGCCATGCTCTTACCTGTTCAAAGTGTGGGAGTAATGGGTGATGAACGTACTTATGAAAATTGTGTTGCTTTGAGAGCGGTGGAAAGCACTGACGGTATGACTGCTGATTGGGTCAATTTTCCGCATGAATTCTTGCAGAGTATTTCCAATGAGATTATCAACAAAGTGAAGGGTGTAAATCGTGTGGTTTATGATATCAGTTCAAAACCTCCGGCAACAATAGAGTGGGAATGAAAAAAAGAATATACGCGTTAGTTCTAGGTGTTTTATGCTCCTTTCAATGGTTAAGTGCTCAGGTTGTTGAAAATAAAAAACCTGCACGCTTTAAAATGCACAGGGTACTCCAGTCTGAGACCATATATGGTATTTCTAAAAAATATGACATTGAGACCACTGAATTGATTCTTTTTAACGACTTTTTAAATTCCGAGGTATTGGATGTCAATATGATTTTAAGGATTCCTGTATTCGAAGAAAAAGAAAGCGTTTCTCCAGTAGTAAGTATTCCAAGTGGATTCATTAATTACAAGGTCAAGAAAAAAGAAAATATTGACGCTATTGCTTTAAAATTCTCAGTGAAGAAAGAGGATATCTTGAAGTATAATCCACGTGCGGCTCGAAAAAAGTTGAAGTCGAAACAACTTTTAAAAATCCCTGTATTCAAAGAAAAAAGTGCATCGCAATCTGAGAGTCAAGTCAGTTACGGTACCTATCAAGTTAAACAAGGAGACACGAGATGGAGTATTGCTTACAGTTATCAAATCAGTCTGGATAGCTTGGCACGTCTCAATCCTCAGTTGCCTGAAAACTCTTCTTCTTTAAGTGTTGGAGATGTTTTGAGTGTACCTTCTAACTCCCTAGAGATTAAAGAGCTCGAGTACGCAAATCAACAGGAGTATACTGAATCCACAATACAAGAAGAAGAAGAGAACGTTTTCGTATATGACGATAGTTTTTTGTTTTACGAGGTTCAACCCAAAGAAACCATTTACGGTATTGTGAAGAGCCTCGATATAGATATGATTTCTTTATATCGACTTAATCCAAAAATTAAAGAGGGACTTTCTTCAGGAATGATCTTAAAAATACCCAAACCTTTAGGGTTTAGTCGTACGGTACGTCAAGGGTTGATAAGTCCTGAATTCAGTTTATTAGACAGTATTCAAGTTGGATCTTCTCACGATTTACTTTTTATGCTTCCTTTTCGTTTAGATCGTGTTGATTCACTGGATGCTCAAATGACTCAAAAAGAAATTGAGAAAAGGACGGATATGAAAACCTCACTTAGTTTCTATTCAGGTGCCCTTATGGCGATTGATTCTCTTCGTTCTTATGGTGTTTTTGTCAATCATGAGACCTTTGATACTGAGTTGGACAAAGGCAGAGTGGGAGCATATCTTCAACTTACTGACCTAAGTAAATTTGATGCAGTCATTGGCCCCTTGCGCTCTGGTATAATTGAAGAAATTTCAAGAAGTACCTCCTTGGCATCAATTCCTTTTGTATTCCCTTTATCGGCGCCCATAAAAGATGCCTATAGCGACAACGTATTATTTTCTATTACTGATCCTTCAGAAATAAGAGAAGAAATGATTGCTCAACTTTTGAGAGTAAAAGAAGAGGAGTCTGTTTTAATTATAACAGATAGTAGTGAAGATGGGCAAGCTAAACGAGATTTGCAGTTAGCGTTCCCGGGGGCAAAGGTCACAGAAATAACAGATGAGAGTTCTTTAGATTTAGAAGAGTTTAAGTTAAATCAAATTGACTCCACTAGAGTTAACTGGGTATTTTTAGAAACTTCTAAACCGAGTTTAGCCTCAGGAGTTACTAGTGTTTTGAACTCTATAAATTCCGAAGAAAATAGAATAATTCAGCTTTTTACTACCAAATATGCTACTCGGGTTTTTGAAAGTCAGAGTATTTCTTTTGAGCACCTATCGAATTTAAAGTTTGTATATCCTTCGGTTTATAACACTCCTGAATCAGAAAGTGAATTTTCAAAACGCTACTTAGATCGTTTTGGCTTTTTCCCGAATGCTTATGCGGCTAGAGGATTTGATCTCGTTTTTGATTTGGTGTTGAGAATGGCTTATAATAAGGACGTTTTAACAAGTACTTCAGTTATAGACGAAAAAGAATATACGCACAGTAAATTCAATTACGGCCTCTCACAAAATCAAAGGGGATATATCAATCATTCCTTTTATCTCATGCAATACACTAACTTAGAACGAAATAAAATTGATGAAAACTACCTCAGAAATAATTTACCAAGGTGGACTCAGGACAGCATCAACCCACTTGAGATCGGGGTCGGTGATCCACAGTGATGCCCCAATTGACAATAATGGATTAGGACAAGCTTTTTCACCTACAGATTGTGTGGCCAATGCCCTAGGCAGTTGCATGATAACGGTAATGGCTATAAAGGCGAATCAAATGGGTATCGAGCTCAAAGACAGTCGTCTTGAAATCAAAAAGCACATGGCCTCTGATCCAAGACGAATTTCATGTATTGAGGTTGATTTGTATTTACCAGAAATCTCTGAAAAAGACGCTAATATATTAGAACGTGTCGGAAATACATGCCCTGTTTTGGAAAGTCTTCATCCAGACCTAGAAAAGCAAATCAGATTTCACTGGAATAGCCTTTAGATATCACAAATTGTGAAGGCTGCTTGCAGGGACGCTATGGGATCGTCGCTTTTAGGAATAAATTCTTGAGCCACGTGCCCTGTGTATCCAGTTTTCAGAATTTCTTTCATTATAGCTGGATAATACAATTCTTGTTTTTCACCTATTTCATTTCTGCCGGGAACACCAGCCGTATGGTAATGACCAAAGTATTTATGATACTTTCTAATGCTATTGATGATATCTCCTTCTTGAATTTGCATGTGGTAGATATCGAAAAGCAATTTGAAATTATCGCTTCCTAATCTTCTGCATAGTTCAACTCCCCAAATACTCGAATCACACATATAATCTGGATGATTTTGTTGGTTGAACAATTCCATTTGTAAGACAACTCCATGCTCTTCGGCTAAAGGCATGATTTCAGATAGTCCCCTAACACAATTTTCGATACCGACATAGTCATTCATTCCATTTCTATTCCCACTAAAACAGATGAGGTTGGTAAATCCAGCCTCCGCTACTTGAGGAATAACACGTTTGTAATTTTCTATGAGTTGCTTGTGATTTTTAGGGTCATTGAATCCTTCTACTAGGCTTATTTCTGCTCCCTGACACATGCTGCAATGGATGTCGTATTGTTTGAGCAAATCAAAATTTTCTGGACTCACCAAGTCTATAGATTGGATGCCCATGTTTTTAATTATTTTCAAAAAATCTTCTAAGGGTATATTCCCAAAACACCAATGACAGACACTGTGATTGATATTATTTTTAAGATTTAATGATTTTAATTCTGTAGGATTTAAATTAAAATTATGAGCTACAGTGTTGGCTGAAAATAGTGCCAATCCTCCCGTACCCGATTTTTGAATAAAGTCTCTTCTGTTCATGGTTAGTTTTTTAGACTTTTAAGATATTGAATTTTGCTCAAACCTTTTGATTTATTGTACCTTTACATCCCGTATACAATCAAAAACTCATGAACACCACTAAATACGTTTTTGTTACGGGCGGAGTTACTTCTTCATTAGGTAAAGGAATTATCGCTGCTTCTTTAGCAAAACTTCTTCAGGCTAGAGGATATAGAGTAACGATACAAAAGTTTGACCCTTATATCAATGTCGATCCAGGTACGTTAAATCCATACGAACACGGAGAGTGTTTTGTCACTGATGATGGAGCAGAAACAGATTTAGATTTGGGTCATTACGAACGTTTTTTAAACACCTCAACTTCTCAGGCAAATAATGTGACTACGGGACGTATTTACCAAAGTGTAATTGAAAAAGAACGTCGAGGAGAGTTTCTGGGTAAAACGGTTCAGGTCGTTCCTCACATTACCAATGAAATTAAGGATCGCATTAAACTTTTAGGCCAAACTGGAAATTACGATATAGTTATTACTGAAATAGGAGGAACAGTAGGGGATATAGAATCACTGCCTTACATTGAAGCTGTTCGACAACTGCTATGGGATTTGGGAGAGCACAACGGTATGGTTATCCATTTAACGCTTGTTCCATATTTATCTGCTGCTGGAGAATTAAAGACAAAACCCACTCAGCATTCGGTAAAAACCTTAATGGAAAGTGGTATAAAAGCGGATGTTTTAGTGTGCAGAACAGAATATGATATTGACCAGGACAAGCGTAAAAAATTGGCGCTGTTCTGTAATGTTTCAAAAGAAGCGGTCATCCAATCTATCGATGCTCCAACAATTTATCAAGTACCTCTTTTAATGCATGAAGAAGGGCTCGACCGCGTGGTTCTCGAAAAATTAAGACTAAACACTGATAGTGTGCCTGCATTGGATTCTTGGAAAGAATTTTTAGAGCGCTTAGCGTATCCTGAAAATACTGTTAAGATTGGATTAATCGGAAAATATGTTGAGCTACAAGATTCTTATAAGTCTATTTTAGAAGCCTTTATACATGCAGGTGCTGAAAATAAGGTCAAGGTTGAAATTCAATCAATTCACTCAGAAACTTTAGAGGTAAGTGAAATTGAATCAAAACTCAAAGGGCTCAACGGATTGTTAGTAGCACCTGGATTTGGTACACGAGGTTTAGAGGGCAAAATTAAAGCTGTTCAGTATGCAAGAGAAAATAATGTTCCTTTTTTCGGAATTTGTTTGGGGATGCAAATGGCCATTGTAGAATATGCTCGAAATGTTCTCGGTATAGAAAATGCAAATTCTATAGAGGTTGACGAAAACACTTCATCACCTTTAATTTCTTTAATGGAAGAACAGAAAAAGATTACACATTTGGGCGGAACAATGCGTTTAGGTTCTTGGGAATGTGAATTGACTGAAGGAAGTAAAGCCTCTGAAATATATTCAAATGCTAAAATCATTCACGAGCGTCACAGGCATAGATTTGAGGTCAATAATCAGTATGAAAAACAACTTGAAGAAGCTGGTTTAAAGGCTTCGGGTAGAAATAAGGAAACACAATTGATAGAGATTGTTGAATTGGAAAACCATCCGTGGTTTGTTGGAGTTCAATACCATCCGGAATACAAAAGTACAGTTGCTAATCCTCACCCTTTATTTGTCTCATTCATTGCTGCTGCCTTAACACACAAAAAAAATCAATTGTAGTGACAGCGCAATAAGCATTATCTTTGGATTTAATACGCTATTTTAACGCTTTATGGAAGAAAGAAAACTAGATAAAAGCTCGATCATTGGCTTTATTCTCATATTCGCCATTATGATGTTTTGGTTTTACCTAAACCAACCAACTCCTGAGGAATTGGAGGCAGCTAGAGCAGCAGAGCTTGTGGCCAATCAGGAAAAAAAATCATCTGAAAGTGAGACGGAAATCAAAATAGAGGCTGTTCCTGCTGTGGTTTCTGATTCTATTGTAAATCAAGCTTACCAAAATGCTGTCGGACTTTTTGCCTTTACTCCTAAAGATGAAGGATCAACCTTCATTGAAAATGAGTTGTTGCGAATGGAGATTTCCCATAAAGGTGCTCAAATTAAAGGACTAGAATTAAAGCAATATTCAGACTATAAAGAAGAGCCGGTGCATTTGATTGCCGAAAACAACTCAAATCTCAGGGTTAATTTTAGAACAACAGATAATAGAATATTAAAAACTACTGATCTGTATTTTATTCCCTCTATCTCCAAAGATGACGGGGGAGTTACGCGTCTATCGATGAAAGCGAAAACGTCTGAAAATGCTTATTTAGAAGTGGTATACGTATTAAAACCTGATGAATATTTACTGGATTATACTATAAGAAGTCAAAATTTAAGTTCCTATTTGGTCGATTCTGACGATCTCAATCTGAGTTGGGATTTTAAGGCGAAGCGATTCGATCAGAGTGTGATGTATGAGAACAGGTATACCCGTTTAACTTATCAATACGAAAATAAAAAGGTCAGAAAGTTATCTGCCTCAAGCGACTTTGATGAGGATACAGAAAACAAGGTGAATTGGATTTCATATCGACAACACTTTTTTAGCAGTATGCTAGTGGCTGAACAAGCCTTTGATAAAGTTGACATGAATTCTGAAAATTTAGTTGAGGAGGAATCTAAAGACGAAATATACACTAAAGCCTATGGCTCAAAAGTGAATTTAAAGCTGATGGGAGGAGAGTTATCATCTGCGATGAAACTTTATTTTGGTCCTACAGATTTAGAAGTGCTAAGCGCATATAAGGATTATGCTTTGGCTGACTCTATTCCTTTTGGATGGGGAATTTTTGGTTGGATCAATAGATATATTTTCAATCCTTTTTACAGCTTTTTAGCCTCGTTTTTACCTTATGGTATGGCTATTATAGTAATGACCATAGTCGTTCGTTTGGCCATGTCTCCGGTGACCTATAAGTCGTATGTATCCCAAGCGAAGATGAAGGTTTTAAGACCAGAAATTACAGCGATCAACGATAAGTATAAAGACAATGCCATGAAAAGGCAGCAAGAAACCATGAAGATATACAACAAAGCGGGTGTTAGCCCGATGAGTGGTTGTCTACCTGCGTTTTTACAGTTGCCTATTTTCTATGCCCTTTTTAGTTTTTTTCCTACCTCATTCATATTGCGCCAAAAGTCGTTTTTATGGGTGGATGACTTATCTTCTTATGACACCATTGTTGAGTTGCCTTTCACTATTCCATTTTACGGTGACCATATTAGCTTGTTTCCTATTTTGGCCTCTGTAGCGATCTTTTTCTACATGCAGATGACTACTGGTCAGACCATGCAAATGCAACAACAGCCGGGTATGCCTAATATGAAGTTCATCATGTATTTGTCTCCAGTAATGATGTTGTTTTTCTTCAATAACTACGCTTCTGGATTGAGTTTATATTACTTCGTTTCTAATTTGCTTACCATAGGTATTATGTTGGTGATAAAAAACGTGATCTTAGATGAAGAAAAGATTCATGCGCAAATTGAAGAGAATAAAAAAGCACCTCGTAAGGAAAATAAATTTCAAAAAAGAATGCGAGAAATGATGGAACAGGCTGAAGCGCAACCTGAGTATAAAAAGAGACTTAAAAAGTAGGCGAACTACTTTAATTCCATTGATATGGCTGAGAACAAACCCACAGTTGTCGTAGGTTTATCTGGAGGTGTCGATTCCTCTGTCGCTGCCTATCTTTTGAAAAAAGAGGGTTTCAATGTGATTGCTCTTTTCATGAAGAATTGGCATGACGATGAAGTCACCATTTCAGATGAATGTCCATGGCTTGAAGACAGTAATGACGCATTATTGGTCGCAGAAAAACTCAATATTCCATTTCAAACAATTGATCTTAGCGAAGTTTACAAAGAGCGTATCGTCAACTATATGTTCGATGAATATCGCAATGGAAGAACTCCAAACCCAGATGTACTCTGTAATCGAGAAATCAAGTTTGATGTTTTTTTATCCATAGCTCTTGATTTAGGTGCTGATTTTGTAGCTACAGGGCATTATTGCCAAAAAGGAGAGCTATCCCATGGCGACAAAACCCTATATCAATTGAAGGCTGGAAAAGATTCAAATAAAGACCAATCGTATTTTTTATGTCAGTTAAATCAGCATCAACTCTCTAAAGTTTTGTTTCCTATAGGTCATCTTCAAAAATCAGAAGTACGGGCAATAGCTGAGCGAGAAGGTTTGGTCACTGCCGGCAAAAAAGATTCTCAGGGTTTGTGTTTTATTGGAAAGGTTCGATTGCCGGATTTTTTACAACAACAATTAAAGCCGAAGGAAGGAACTATTGTAGAAATAGCAGCCACAAATCCAATTTACAATCTCGACAAGAAAGCTATGACCCTTTCAGAGCGAGCATTAGCTCATGACTACTTTGAAGACATGGGTAAGGTCTGTGGAGCGCACAAAGGAGCTCACTTTTTTACCATAGGACAGCGCAAGGGTTTAGCCGTTGGAGGAACAAAAGAACCACTCTTTGTCATTGGAACAGATACTGTCGAAAATATCATCTATGTAGGAGAAGGAAACAAGCATCCTGGTTTATTTCGTTCTGCGCTTAAAATTAAACCGAATGACATTCACTGGTTGAGATCTGATTTGATTTTAGATGATGAGCAGCAAATGAAAGTGAAGGTGAGAATACGTTACCGTCAGCCATTGCAAGAGGCGACCTTAATCAAAAAGTCCGATGGGCTTTATATAGATTTTGAACAACCCCAATCTGCAATAACATCCGGGCAATTTGCAGCTTGGTATAGCGAAGATGAATTATTGGGATCAGGAGTCATTTCATAAGTATGAAAATCGATACAAAATTAACGCGCTTATTAGGTATTAAGTACCCCATTATTCAAGGAGGTATGGTCTGGACATCAGGTGCTGAATTGGCCTCAGCGGTTTCAAATGCTGGAGGTTTAGGAGTTTTAGGAGCGGGTAGTATGTATCCAAAACAACTCCGAGAAGCCATAGAAAATTGCAAAGCTAAAACTACACTTCCCTTTGGGGTGAACATCCCTTTGATGTACCCCAATATTGAAGAGCATATAACAACAGTAATTGAGCACAAAGTTCCAGTGGTCATTACTTCAGCAGGTAACCCTAATCTATTTACAGGGCGTTTGAGATCCCATGGCATCAAAGTATTGCATGTGGTTAGTTCATTAAAGTTTGCCCTTAAAGCGGAGCAGGCAGAGGTCGATGGAATTATCGCTGAGGGCTTTGAGGCTGGTGGACACAATGGACGTGAAGAGAATACGACCCTTGTATTATTGCAATTGTTACATCGACATCCTTTTAAAATACCTGTAGTAGCGGCTGGAGGAATTGCAACGGGATCTGCTATGCTCGCCTGTTTTCATATGGGCGCATCCGGAGTTCAAATGGGAAGTCGATTTTTGATGACCAAAGAGTCTACAGCACATCAAAATTTTAAAGATCTCGTAAAATCCCTGGGAGAGGGAGATACCATTCTCAGCTTGAAAGAATTGGCTCCTGTACGACTTATCAAGAATGAATTTTACGCATCTGTTGTAGAACTTTATCAAAAAGGTGCTTCTACAGAGGAGCTAAGGTCACTACTGGGTAGGGGAAGAGCTAAAAAAGGAATTTATGAAGGAGATTTAATCGAGGGAGAACTCGAAATTGGACAGATTTCAGCCTTGCTTGACGATATTCCTACGGTGGAAACGCTTATGACTACTTTTTTAAAAGAATTTCAGCTGGCCACTCAAAAAAAGAACTTTTAAAATAAGGTTTGAAAGGCTTGGTACTGTTTAGGTTCGATGGCCTTTGCCGTGTTGCCCAAAGAATTTTTACCTCTTATTTTTTCAACGCTGTGCGCCTTTAAATTGAGATTATTATCTATTGTAAGTTGAGCAGTGAGCTTATCGATGTCTCTTTCGGTATTTAACCATAGTTCTGCTTGATCTGAATTGAGTATTAAAGGCATTCGAGACGCTCCGTGCTCAGGCTTATTGTGGATTTCTTTCATAAACGAATTGGCCACCGTCGTTACAATACTAAAAGTCGAGACACTTTCACTGAATTTTGTGCTGGTATCGTACAAGCAAGCAACAATCATAGGCTCTTCTCCCGATTTTTGAACGTAAAACGGATAAGCTTCGTTATTTCTGAAATGATGTTCAAAAAATCCATCTATATAGAGTATGGCTCTTGAATGCTGTGCTGCTTCATGAAAAGAAGGCTTTTCTTGAATACTCTCAATACGCGCATTTAAGGTAGAATTTTCAATTTTTCGCGCGGCCTTTTCATCTTGAATCCAATATGGAATTAATCCCCATCTGGCGACAAAAATTGAAGACTTATCGTAGACTATACAGTGCGGATGTTCAAAGCCACTCGCCCTATAAATATCCTTTAAATGGTTTTCTTCAATGATTGCTGTAATTTCTTTTTGAGCCGTCTCATCTCCCATGCGTTTCGCTCTGGAGAGTTGTGATTTGAGTTGGGCACTAATATCGTAACACATGGCATTATTGAGGTAAGGCAAAGGCTATAATTTGATCTCCAGCGACTGTTCCTAGCTTTTCTCCACCGCAGGCAATTACAAGATAAGACCTGTTATTGTACTGGTATAGACTAGGGCTCGCAAAAGCTGGGTAAGGCAACTTGTATTTCCAAAGTACTTCGCCTGCATGACGGTCAAAAGCTCTTATAAAACCGTCTTTAGTAGCGGCTATAAAGAGCAATCCGTTTTTGGTGACCAGAGGTCCACCGTAATTTTCTGTTCCTGTTTCACCTATTCCAGGGGTTTCGCCCAAGGGAACACTCCATTTATAAGTTGCTGTATTTAAATCGATGGCGTGCAATTGTCCCCATGGTGGATTGATAGCTGGGAGCCCATTTTCATCTAAAAACTTTTGATAGCCACTGTGAATATAGGTGGTAAGAGGTTCTACTGTATTCAGTGCTGTATTTCCGTCTTCTAAGCCCATTATGTAACTGCTTATGGCTTTTATTTCTGCTTTAGGCAGCTGTGAAAATCCGGGCATTCGACCCTTTCCATTGCTTATTAAAAGGTGGAGTTCCTCAGTTGTTAATCGCTCGTTGATGTTTACTAGGCTGGGATACCCGCTCTCGGGAACACCTTGAAAGTTATCTAAGTGACAACTCGAACAGTATCTGGTGTACAATCCTTTAGCCGTATTTGCAATTTCTTTTTTCTCAATGCGAAGCTCCCAGGCCATTTCATTTGAATTGACGTAGAGCAGACCCTCATCTGGAACAGCTGCCGCGCCTCCCCATTCACCTCCGCCATCGTAACCCGGAAATAACAGAACTGTTGAGGTGTCAGGCGGGTGATAGGTTTTTTTGATCATTGACTTAAATAGCTTTTTGAGTGAATCGCTACGCGCAGAATACATTCCAATTTCAGCCTCTTTAAGTTCGTCTATTTGTCGGGCAAAAGCTTTGGGTTTACTGGGAATAGGCTGTGTCTGCCATGAAATTTCGTTTGGGATATTCGATTGAGGTACTTGTGTTTCTTCGATTTCATATATAGGGTTACCGTTTTCTCTATCGAATAAAAAAACATAGCCCTGCTTGCTGATTTGGGCCAAGGCATCGATTGATTTTCCTTGTTTTTTGATTTGAATGAGGTTTGGCGGTGCAGGTAAATCTCTATCCCATAAATCGTGATGTACGGTTTGAAAATGCCATATATAATCACCAGTATTTGCGTCTAAAGCTATAATTGAATTTGCGTATTCATTTTTCCCTGCACGATTCGCGCCGTAAAAATCAGGAGAGGCTGAACCTGTGGGTATGTACAACAATTCTTTCTCTTCGTCTAAACTCATTCCAGCCCAATTGTTGCCGCCACCGATATTGGGATTGTCTTTAAAACTTGGAAGGGTTTCAAAGGTCCAAACGACAGCACCTGTTTTGGTGTCAAAAGCGATGATATTTCCCTTAGCAGCACCCTCTGATTCGGATACTCTTAAAGGCAAGATGATTAAATCTTTAAAAATGGTACCCGGCGTATTAGAGATCACCCATTTGTCCATACTGGGAAGTGCTTTACGAATGTCTACTGCACCATCAACTCCGAAGCCTTTGGCAGGCTTACCACTTATGGCGTCAAGTGCGATAAGCTCATAGTTTCGAGTGTAAAAAATACGTTGTTCTCCTTTTTGAGACTTCCAATAACTCACTCCTCTGGATGTCGATAGCGCATGATCGAAATTTGCACCGTAACTCCAAATTTCTTTGCCGCTTTCAGCGTGTAAACCGTATACTTTTAAACTGGCATCAATGATGTAGACCATACTGTCTACGACAATGGGGTTCATTTGCATTTGCCCTTTGCTAGAGGTAGTAAAGGTCCAAGCAGGTTCTAGTTGAGCTACATTACTGGGGTTAATTTCATTTATTTCTGAATAGTGGTTTCTGTCTTTTCCACCGTGATAACTGCTCCATGTATTTGCCTTTGGAGTGGTGTTCTGACACGAAAAAAAGAAAGCTGTAAGCAGAGCTAAATAAAGTCCTTTCATGACAACGGATTTGAGCATTAAATATCGTTATTTTGTGTTGGATTTTTCAATTTATGCAAAGCATCAGACTTTTTGGCTATTCACTTTCAGGATTTCATGTTTTTTTAAGCCTATGGACTCTCGCAGCCCTTCTACAGTCTTATTTTATGGATTTATCTGGAGAAGAAGCGTATTATGTGCTTTTTGCCCGAAGTATAGATTTGGGATATTTAGATCATCCCCCAATGGTTGCCTTTGCCACTTATCTCGGAGAACGTTTATTTCAAAATGAGCTCGGAGCACGCTTGTTGTTTATACTAATGAGCAGCTGTTCGTTGTATTTAATGTACGATTTGGTGGATCGCAAGAATTTGAAATTGTTTGTGTTCTTGTCAATGGGGCTGCTCGCAGTTCACGCAGGTAGTTTCTTAATCAAGACCGATGTACCCTTACTCTTTGGAGAGCTTTTGTTTTTCTATTGTTATAAACACTTTTTAGATAAGCCCTCTTTAAAATATTGTGTAGGGTTAGCATTTGCTATTGCATTTATGTTTCTCAGCAAGTATCACGGGGTTCTCATTGTTTTCTTTACGCTTTTATCGAATCCGAGGTTATTCACCCAAAAGCCTTTTTACAAGGTGCTTTTTTTGACTGTACTGTTGATGCTTCCCTATGCCTTTTGGCAATACCAAAATGATTGGATGAGTTTAAAATTTCATTTAAGTGATCGCTCAGATATCAGTTTTAAATGGAGCAATGTCTTGGGTTATCTCTTTAGTCAACCTATAGTCTTAGGTCCTTTGGTGAGTATTCCTATGTTTATCGCTGTGGGTAAAAGAAAAGGCTTGGATTTATATGAAAAGGCTTTGAAATATGTGTTAATTGGTGTCTTGGTCTTTTTCTTTTTACAGTCGTTTAGAGTTTTTATTCACAAACACTGGACTTCAATAGCCTTGGTTCCTTTGTTTTTGTTGTCTTATCCCTATATAGCTGAGAGAGAAAAATTGCAAAAAACGACCATTTTACTGGGAAAGATTACACTGATTGCCCTTATTCCGGTTCGTCTCTATTTCGCTTTTGATATTCTTCCAAAGCAGTTTGTGGATTCTAGTGGTCCGCTTCACCACTGGGAGCGCTGGTCTGAGCAACTGGACTCGCTTTCTGCGGGTCGCCCGATTGTTTTTGTCAACTCCTATGAAAATGCATCGCGTTATCAATATTACGCAGCAAAAAAGGCACACACACTGAGCACCTTTTACTTTAACAACACCCAATTTGACTATTGGGACTATGAAGAACACATTCAAGGAAAAGAAGTCTTTCTCATAAATCACAAGCGCAATAATCCTAACTTTTCAGCCCCTTTTGATGCTGACAATAGATCACAAATTCGTTATGCTGTGGTAGCAGACTACCGTTCTTATGCTCAAGTCGATATCGAAATTAACGAGCCTACTGAAAATGAGGCTTATGTATTTGGCGTAGGGGAGACCAAAATGGTAGAAGCCACTATCAGCAATAGAGGAAGTTACCCTTTATTACTTAATAGTTCAGGGGATATGCCTGTAGTGTTGTCTCAATATTTTCTCAGAGGAGAGCAGCAGCTAGGTTCTAAGGTCGTATTAGATTCTTTGTTTTTGGAATCAGGTGCTTCTAAAAGAATTAAACTCGAATTGTCGGCCCCAGAGACTCCTGGAAATTATCAGATGCGATTGGGGATTTCCTACGGCTGGATACCTGCAACCATAAATAGTAGCCGAATAAAATTAAAGGTCAAAGAATGAATAAAAGAGCTCAAGAATTAGCCGCTTTTAGCCGCTTGTTAGACATCATGGATGATTTGAGGTTAAAGTGCCCATGGGACAAAAAGCAAACCCTAGGGTCTTTAAGACATTTGACCATCGAAGAGACCTATGAATTATCGGATGCCATATTGACCATGGATTTGCCCGAAATAGAAAAAGAACTTGGAGATGTTCTACTTCACATTGTCTTTTATGCAAAGATAGGCTCAGAGACTGGTGACTTTGATATTACATCTGTATGTGAGGCGATTAGTAACAAGCTCATTGAAAGACATCCACATATTTATGGTGATTTAGAATTGAACAGTGAGGAGGAGGTCAAGCAAAACTGGGAAAAATTAAAATTAAAAGAGGGAAAGAAATCTGTTTTAGAAGGGGTGCCAAAATCACTTCC
>JBMYMD010000004.1:0-46536 GCA_049596955.1 Flavobacteriaceae bacterium | reverse complement strand
AATTAAAGCTTATCGAATTCAAGACAAGGTTGCTGGTGTCGGTTTCGATTGGGAAAAAGACGAACAGGTCTTGGATAAGCTAAAAGAAGAACTTCAGGAGTTAAAAGTAGAAATTACATCCAATGATCAAGATGCTATGGAGGCTGAGTTTGGAGATGTTTTATTTTCGATGATCAACTACGCTCGTTTTCTTGGTATCAATCCCGACCAGGCTCTTGAACGCACCAATAAAAAATTTATTCAACGTTTTCAATACCTAGAAGAACAGGCTACCTCACTCGGTAAATCTCTAAAAGACATGAGTTTAGATGAGATGAATGTTTATTGGGAACAAGCAAAAAAACACTGATGTATTCTCTGGCGTTTTATAAAAAAGAATTTGCAACCAATTGGAAATTAGCCTTTCCAGTTATCCTTGGGATGTTGGGCCACACCTTTGTGGCTTTTGCCGATAACATTATGGTAGGACAGCTCGGTGCTGCAGAGCTGGCGGCGGTATCCTTAGGGAACAGTTTCTTTTTTGTGGCTTTTGCTGTAGGTATTGGAATATCAGCGGCAATTACACCGCTCATCGCTGAGGCGGATGGTTCGGGAAAAAAACTAAATGTTAAAAAGGTCTTCAAACACGGTTCATTGATTTGTTTGAGCTCTGGGATTATTTTATTCGGTGTTTTACTGATTTTGGGTCCTTTAATGGAAAGCATGAAACAACCTCCAGAGGTTGTTGCGCTTGCGGTACCGTATTACCAAATCATATCACTGTCTCTGATTCCTATAATGGTCTTTCAGGCATTTAGAACCTTGTGTGACGGATTGTCAAGAACCAAAATACCAATGTATGCTACGCTGATCTCAAATGCCTTAAATATTTTGTTTAACTATTTGTTTATTTTTGGAAATTGGGGTTTTCCAGCCTTAGGCGTTATAGGCGCTGGATATGGAACCTTTATTTCTAGAGTGCTCATGGTACTCTTTATCGTTATTGTACTTTATAGATCTGCCTATTTCAGAGAGTTTATTACCCGATTAAACTGGAAGAAGACCAGTTGGGGTTATGTGAAGAAGATTTTAAATCTTGGCTTACCCACTTCGGCTCAGGTATTTTTCGAGGTAACTTTATTTACCATGGCCGTATGGCTAAGTGGAATACTCGGTACCATCGAACAGGCGGCGAATCAAATTGCTTTAAACTTATCATCGATGACCTATATGGTCGGCCAAGGATTAAGTGTGGCCGCTATGATCAGAGTGGGTAACCAAAAAGGTAAAAAAGATATTGTTCGCTTGAAAGAGGTTGCCTTTTCATTATTTGGAATGACGCTACTTATTGAAATTGTGTTTGCCTTAGCCTTTCTGATTTTTAGATTTGATTTACCTCTTGTTTATTTAGATACGGAGAGTTCATTGAATCAAGTCGAAAACCTCAAGGTCATTTCACTTGCGTCTATGTTGCTGTTATGGTCTGCATTTTTTCAAATTTCTGACGGATTACAAGTAGTGATATTAGGTGCGCTCAGAGGAATTCAAGACGTCAATGTACCCGCCCTTATCACATTTATTGCCTATTGGGTTATCGCATTTCCGGTTTGTTATATCCTCGCCTTAAAACTAGAATGGGGTGGAAATGGTATTTGGATTGGTTTACTGGTAGGCTTAACCGCTTCAGCACTTATGCTCTACTTAAGATTTGTATTTTTGCTTCGTAAACAGCAATTCTAAAATGGAGCTTCCAAAATTTATATTAGGTGATAATTCTGCAGTTAAAGATGCGGTATACGTTATTCACACTGAATTTCCTCGATTTATTTTAAACGTCGCTAACGACGATCTCATGTGGTTTGAACAATTTTCAAATGAAGATGAAAAAGAAATTGAAGAAATTACAGAAAACTTGGTTCAAGAGGCCTTGACTTTTTACGATAGTGAAGTAGCAGAATATGATTCTTGATACTATTCAGCATATTGACGAAACTATACTTTTAAGCGTTCAACAATGGGGACATTCTAGTCTAGATTTGTTTTGGCAATTCGTAACTAATAAATGGAATAGCATTCCCTTATACTTGCTCATTGTTTTTCTGCTTTTTACAAAACGACCCCCTAAAGAAGCCTTCTTTTATTTGATTTGTATCGTACTACTAATTGTAGTTTCAGATCAAATGGCGAATTTGTTTAAAAACGGTTTTGAACGACTAAGACCCTGTCACTTGGAGACTCTAAATGATAGGTTAAGAGCTATTGGCTATCGATGTGGCGGACGTTATGGTTTTTATTCAGCTCATGCCTCTAATGCATTTGCCTTAGTAGTTTTCGTGACCTCGGTCGTAAAGTTCAACCGAAAATATAGCGTGATACTATTGTACATTTGGGCTTCTTTATTGAGCTTTAGTCGAATATATTTAGCGGCGCATTATCCTTCTGACGTTTTAGTAGGAGCGCTATTTGGTAGTATTATCGCCTTAATAATTTATAGATTAAGTATTCTTGGATCAAAATATATTCTTGACTAAATTTCAATTTACTCCGCAGCATTTATTGTGGGTTGGCCTGTTTCTGGTTTACCTGCTAGGCTTGTTTTCTCCTCTGATCGAAAATGATTCTGCTCAATTTGCTGTGATGGCCATGCGGATGGCTCAAGAGAACGATTACCTTCATTTGATCAAAGGTTTTGAGCCTTATTTAGATAAACCTCATATGCATTTTTGGTTGAGTGCGCTCTCGTTTGAACTCTTTGGATTTTATCACTGGGCCTACAGGCTTCCGAGTTTGCTCATGCTGATAGTGGCCACGATTTCAATTTATCGTTGGTCTAATCTATTTTACAACACCCAAGTTTCTCAATGGGTTGCTTTTCTATTTGCCAGTGCTCAAACCATCATTCTCTCTGGAATAGATGTTCGAACGGATGCTATTCTTGTGGGTTTTGTGAGTTTGGCTTTATACCAATTTTCTTCATTCATTGAGACCGAAAAAAAGAGTGCATTAATTCTGGGAAGTGTGGCTGCAGCCTTTGCGTTTTCGACCAAAGGACAAATCGCTCTTTTAGTTATTGGAATTGCAATTTTGGTACATCTCGGTCTTCGAAAAAAATGGAAATTGTTAGTGTCACATCACTTTTTGTTGGCCTTGTTTGTCTTTTCACTATGCATATCTCCAATGCTCTATGCCTATTACATTCAATTCGATCAGCACCCTGAATTGATTATCCGTGGGCAAGGAGAGCGTACTGGCCTCAAATTTATTTTTTGGGAGCAAAGTATGGAGCGATTAAGTGGGGAAGGTTTAGGAAAAAACTCCAGTAGTTATTTCTTTTTTGTGCATTCTTTTTTATGGGAATTTTTGCCTTGGACCGTGCTGTTTATAGGCAGTCTTATTTTGGTAATTAAGCGCAAAGAGCAAAAATTCCATGCAATGGAGGTATTTCCTTTTTTGGTCTTGCTCATCGTTTTTCCATTGATTTCAATGGCTCAATTTAAACTGCCTCATTATTTAAATGTTTTAATGCCTTTATTCGCCTTGGCTACGGCGAAGTTTATAACCTATTGTTTTGATCTTGAAAAGACGCCTAAGTCTGTGAAACTCTTTCAGCTTTTGATTTTACTTCTGTATTTTACCCTTGGGATGTTGTTGTTTTTTGGGATTTTCGAAGAAAGAGGAAATAGCTTTCTTTTTGTATTGCTTTTGGCTATCTCCATATGGAGTTTAAGAGCAGTCATTCATCTTAAAATTCACAGTTTTGAACGTTTACTAATGTTCAATGCCATAGGACTTATTTTTATAAATCTAATTTTGAATACCTCCTTCTATCCTCAGCTCGCTGAATTTCAAGCGGGTTATACGACGGCAAAAGAATTAGATCCCTCACCTTACGCTGAAGCTCCGATTTATAAATTAAGTGATAAGCACAGTTGGGCCTTGGATTTTTACCATCAGCGACCTTTAAAGCTTTTTGAAGCAGCGGATCTTGATTCGTTCGAAGGCTTGTTATATGTAGGTCAAGAAGAATTTGATGCGATTAAGGAGAGTGGAAAAACCTATGATTTAATTTCCAGAAAGACACAATTTAGTGTCAGTCGCTTGAATTTGAAGTTTTTAAATCCTAAGACTAGGGAGCAGGTGACCTCTTATCGTTATTTACTTCAGTTGAATCCTTCTGAAACTCAATCGAATTAAAGTAATAATAAATTCCAATTAGTGATACTAGGGCGTTTAGTAAAAAAAATAACATACTCGTGCCTAAAGACTTTTCTTCAGATAAATTGAACCATTGAGCTCCATAGACAAATGTTAGTTCACGACTTCCTATGCCTCCAATAGTTAAAGGTATTACAGATACAATGCTCGAGCACAAAAATACCAGTACATAAGGATGCATATCTGTACTTATGTTTAATCCATTTAATATGAAGAGAATTGAAATTACTTGAAGTCCTTGAACAAATAAGGAGTATACAATAGTGCTCCAAAAGATGGTTTTTGTATAGGCAAACCCTTTGATAATAACAATCCTATAGCACAGTAGCCCGAGGGCCAAAAGCAAAATACTCCAACGGCTGTTGATGTTAAAAATAGAAATTTGTAGACTGGCTAGGACAAAGACACCAATGGTGAAAAGAGCGAATAATCCACTAATGCGATCTAATACAAGAACGGCAATAGTTCTTTTACTTGAACTTTGCGGGTTTTGTTTTTTTAGGATGTAGGCTTTATACGCATCTCCCCCAATTCCACCAGGTAAAAATAGGTTGTAAAACATACCTAAAAAGTAAAGTTGAAGATTAGTTTGCGCTTTGATTGGGATTTGAATGACCCTGAAATAACTGAGTAATCTGTAACTGGCAATAATCTTAGAGAGAAGTACGAGCAGAAAACCTAAAATGAGGTTAATTGGTGAAATAGATTTTAATATTCTAAATGTACTTTGTGTATCAATTTTGGAAAATACATATAGAATGAGGCCGATACTGACCACTAGTTTAACTAGGGTCAATAAGAGTTTTTTATACCTCTTTTGAACTTGCTTGTTTTTCGACATGTACTTTCTTTATGCGATAGGGTCTTTTTTGTTGTGATTCGTAATAGGTGCGAATCAACATTTCCATGACAAGACCTATGGTAAAGACTTGAACTCCTGCTAAAATGAGCATTAACCCAAAGATGAGTAGTGGTCTTTGACCGATATCTTCTCCAAACCCAAATTTAATAATGACTAAATAGGCGTTGATCAATATCCCTAAACTAATCATTACAAAACCAAATAGGCCAAATAGATGAATTGGGCGCTGGAGGTATTTTCTAATAAATAAGAGCAGGAGCATGTCTGCAATAACTTTAAACACACGTTCTAGTCCGTATTTGGATTGGCCTGCATGTCTGGCGTGATGTTTTACTGGAACTTGTTTGATTTGTGCTCCCTCAAGAAATGCTAATAGCGTAATGAAGCGATGCATTTCTCCGTATAAGTTGAGATTTTTAGCGATGTCTTTTGAAAAAACTTTAAGGGCACAACCATTATCTTTAATATCTAAACTGGTTATTTTGCGAACTAAGAAATTCGCAATCTTGGATGGAATTTTTTTGAGCCAACTGTCTTTTCTTTTTTGTCTTATTCCAGTGACTAAATCAAAATCTTCTTCAATTGCCACCTTAAGCATACTTGGAATATCTGAAGGATCGTTTTGTAGATCACCATCCATGGTAATGACGTAGTCTCCATTTGCATAATCAATTCCTGCAGCTAGCGCCAAACTCTGACCGTAATTTTTTTTCAATTCAATAAGGTGAACCAAAGGATCTTTTAAAGCTTTAATGGCTTTTAAGGTTTGATCTGTAGAAAAGTCATTGACAAAAATGATTTCATACTTATACCCTTTAAGACTCTCATGAATTTTTTGAGTAAGTAGGGCGACATTGTCCTGTTCATTGTAAACGGGAATTACAACAGATAGTAGTTTGTTTGTGATGATTGCCATACTTAGGTATAACGATTAATGGTCTTGGTTATTTTCTTTGAGTAATTCTGGAAATAAGCGTTGGAATCTTTTTAACCTAGGAACAGAGACATTTAAAATGTAACGGTTGTTGGGGTTTTTTAGTTCAAAATCTTGATGATATTCTTCAGCTTCATAAAAAATCTCAAAAGGAATAACCTCAGTTACTATTGGTTTAGAATATACTCCCGAAGCCTCTAACGCTTTGATGTATTCATTAATTAGTGATTTTTCAACTTCATTTTGATAAAAGGCAATAGATCTATATTGGCTTCCATAATCAGGGCCTTGATAGTTTAAGGCTGTAGGATCGTGAGAACCATAATAGACGTCTAGGAGTTGGAGAAAACTTATTTCTTTGGGATTATAAATCACCTTAACGGCTTCGGCATGTGAGGTACGTCCTGCAGCAACTTGATTATATGTAGGATTTTTCTCTCTGCCACCGGAATAACCTGAAATAACTTTATCAACACCTTTTACAGATTCAAATACAGCCTCTACGCACCAAAAACATCCACTTGCAAAATAGGCCGTGCTCATCTCTGAATTTTGAATTTCAGTTGGGTTTTGAATGCTTTGATCATTGGATTTTGGAACCTCGTAACAGCTAGAGAGCATTGTTATTACTGCGATGAGATTTAGTTTGAAAATATTCATGAGCTTAATTTTATACAAACATACAACATCTAATTGGTAGGTAATAAAAGAGTAAAAATGAAGATTTTTCTGACTTTATTGTGTCAGAATAAACGTGCAATATTTTATGCATTTGTTAATATTTCAATCTTAAATATGTATTTCGTCGATTAAAACCCGCCTTTTATTGATAAATATTTAAAACAATTGAAATAGACGTAGGAGACTTCTTCTATTATTGTAGGAAATAAAATTATTTAATCATGAAAAAATTATTTTTTGGAGCGATGGCTCTTTTTGTCTCAGTGGCTATGGCACAGGACAATGTTTCAGATGTAACTATTACAGACAGTAATAGAAATGAGGTTAATGTAACTCAAGCAGGGGATACAAACAAATCAGATGTACAGGTTCTGAATTCCTCTAATTCTAACAAAATTACAGTAGGACAGACAAACTTAAGAAACAATTCTGATGTTAAGGTCACTAAGAATTCTAGTCGTAACAAGGTTAAGACAACCCAGTTAGGAGAACGCAATAAAAACAATGTTATTGTAAAGCGAAATTCTAGTGGAAATAAAGCGAGAATAAAACAAGTTGGGGAAAGAAATGACTCAAGAGTTGTAGTTAGCCATGATGCAGATCGAAATACTGTCCGTACAGTGCAAAGAGGTATGAGTAACGAATCAAAAATTAATATCAAAGATGACTCGAACGGCAACACAGTTTCAGTTCTTCAAAGAGGTGACAACAACACTTTTGATATGTGGGATAGTGATGGCATTCAAAGAGACTCATCACATAACGCTGTGACAGCTGTTCAAAACGGTGATGGTAACGAAGCGGAAGTTGAAATTGAAGACGATTCAGATCGCAATACAGTTATGGTTTCACAAGTAGGTAATGAAAATGAAATCAATGATATTGAATTAGATAATAACTCCAACGGAAATAGTGTTTCTGTTTCACAAATGGGAGACGATAATTTCGCTAGTGTTGATGTTGATGATTCAAATAATAATGAAGTAACTGTAACACAAACAGAAGACGACAAAATTTCGAGAGTATTCGCTACAGGGGATTCAGACAGAAATACAGTAGAGGTAAGTCAAAGTGGAGATGTTCAAAGATCAAGAGTTGCCTTAAGAATGGATTCTGACGCTAACAATGTAAAAGTCACTCAAAAATCAGCGAATAATTTCTCATGGGTTGCAGGTTTTGGAGCAGATGGTAACAAAGTACGCGTTCGACAAAGAGGGGATGAAAATATTTCACTTGTAGTATTAGCACCTGGTGCTGATGGAAACACAGTAAAAGTAAAACAACCTGGGGATAACAATGCGGCTCTTTCTTGGAATGGAATGTCTTCTGATGATAATTCAGTAGAAATCAAACAAGCTGGAACGTTTAGTTTAGCAGTTTCTGCTAATATTATGGGGGGTTCAGGTAACACTGCTTCTATCGAGCAAAACATCGGTACTGTAGGAAACTTAGCTATTGCTGTTGCCTCAGGAAATAACAATGATGCTACGATTACTCAAAGTAAATTAGTTGCTGGTTTTGTGAATGCAGCGGGTATTGTTCAAACAGGAAATAGAAATACAGCAACATTAACTCAAATAGGCTCTTTTAACTTAAATGCTGCTGTGCAAACAGGTAACAATAATACTGCAACAGCTTATCAAATGGGAAGTGGAAATTTTGCTTATGTGAATCAGGCAGGAAATGGTAACATTTCTTCAGCTTCACAAATTGGTCTAGATAATGACTCTAGAACTGTGATGCTTGGAAATCGTGATACGTCAACAGTTACGCAAGCTGGTGATGATAACTTTAGTAGAGTCCGCTTTGAGAATAGTGCTAGAAATACAGTTATTGTATCTCAAATGGGTATCAGCAATACTTCAAATGTTTCTATTATGAATGGAAACGCTAACATAGTAGGTGTCCACCAATCAGGTATGTAAATACCCAAGTACTAGTGTAAAAAAAACCAGCCGAAAGGCTGGTTTTTTCATTTAAGGTGTTTATTCAACACCTATTCCCGGTTGTTTGAGTTTATAATTTTGCTGCTCTTTTGCTTCAGTTACCTGTTGGGCGACATCTTGAAGTAATTTCTTGGCATCATAAATAATGCCATCTTTAATGGTGTATTTTACTCCACCAACTCTGACGACCTCATTTTTGTCCGTTAATTTAATAGCTCCTGTGCCGTAAAGTACTTTAAAATTGGCTAGTGGATTTTCATCTACAATTACTAAATCGGCTAATTTACCTATGTCTATGCTTCCTATTTCGTCCTGCATACCGAGGGCTTCAGCACCATTCAAGGTGGCTGATTGTATAACTTCTAAAGGATGAAACCCGGCTTCGCGTAATAATTCTAATTCACGTACATAAGCAAATCCGTATAGTTGGAAAATAAAACCGGAATCTGAACCTGTAGTGACTCTTCCGCCACGGTTTTTATATTCGTTTATAAATTCCATCCACAGTTGATAGTTTTTCTTCCAGGCAACTTCTTGTTCGGTACCCCAATTATGCCAATAAGATCCGTGTGAAATTTTACTGGGTTGATAAAACTCCCAAAGTGAAGGTAGTGTATAGGTTTCATGCCATTCTGCTCTTCTTGCACGGTGTAAATCTCTACTAGCCTCATAGATGTTAAGTGTAGGATCTAAGGTGAAATCTAGGTCAAGTAGCTCGTTCATCACAGCATTCCAGTGTGCACTGTGTGGTTTTGCAGCTTGGGCCCATAGTTTTCCGGCCTGCTCAAATCGATGTTGTTCATTTTGATAGTTGTAATCTGCAGGATAATCTTGTATCGTGCGGTCGTCAAAAAGTGCTTCAGGTAAACCATACCAGTGTTCCATTGAAGTGAGTCCGGCACGGGCAGAACTCAGAACATTCCATTTTGCCACATCTATTTGAGCGTGATGACATGCAGATCTCAGTCCAAGTTTTTTGTTTTCATCCAATGCAGCACTCATTATTTCAGGAGCTGCGCCAAAAAATTTTATACCGTCAGCTCCTCTTTTCGCATTGGCCCTTACCCATATTCTTGCCTGTTCAGCAGTTGAAATAGGCTGATCGTCTAACGGATTAAATCCTTTTGATTTTTGCCCAAAACCGGTGTAAATAAAAAGTCGTGGTGCAATTATTTCATTGCGTTGACTCTTTTTCTTAAGGTCTAAGCCAAAATCAATACCCCTTCCGCTGGGTTCTCTCACAGTGGTAACGCCATGGGCCATCCATAATTTAAATACATAATCGGGTTCAGCACCTTGTGCTATTCCACCAATATGACCGTGCATGTCCACAAAACCAGGTAAGACGTAGCTGCCATGCGCATCTATTTCTTTACCTCCAGCTTTTAATTGGGGTCTACTTTTGTCATTAATAGGTACTCCTGGGTATCCAACGACCTTGATTTGCGTAATACGGTTCTTTTCAATCACAATGTCAACGGGTCCTCTAGGTGGAGCTCCTGTTCCGTTAATAAGTGTGGCCCCACGAATAATTAATTGTGAAAATGGTCCTTCAGACATGGAATCATCATGCTGTGAAACTCCAAGAAAGGATATTGAACAAAATAAAAGAAGTAAGCTTAATTTTTTCATTGGTCATTGGGTATTTGAATGAGGTTTCCTAAGAATAAAGCATTTAAGAACAACCTATTGGTTCCATACCAAGAGCCTCTAAAGTTTGGATTATCTGCAAATAATACAACACGACCTCTTCCTTTTTTGGAGGTAATCAATGAGGCAGAGGGTTTTAAATTGTGCTCGTAATTTTCTTGAGATATAAAACCATCGATATGCGGATCTTCTGTGTATTTCGCAACGGTGGCATAACTATTTTTTGAAGGTTGAAGCCACACTGTATTATTCTTGTACACGGGGATTTTTTCGTTTCGATATCCAAAACTCAAAGGATGAGTCAAATCCAATGCCACTTCAAAAATGGCGCCTCCAACCGCTTTTTTACCGTTGTTTTCGTAGGCGTCTATATAGGGTTTTCTGCTTTTCGCTGTTTCATCTTTGTATGAGGTTAGTGTTTCATCCACTACTTTGGATTTAACTGCCCATTCACTCGCACGGGCAATAGTGATCAAGGTATTTCCCTGAGATATCCAATTATCGAGTTTAGCTTTAAACTCTTTAGTACTTGGATAACTTCCGGAAACCATAACTAGAGTGTTGTATTTGCTTAAGTCACTTCTCGAAAAGTTTCTTTGAGGTATTTTGGTGATTGGCATATGAACTCTTGTGTCTAATAAATGCCATACTTCTCCTGCTTCGTAAGAACTCGTTCCATCTCCTATAAGCATGGCAACTCTGGGTGTTCTCAAGGGTTGAACATATCGACTCCCGAGATCAATTCCACTTATGTGGTATCCAGTATTTACCGAATAAACAGGAACTTGAAGCTCAGATGCAGCATTTTTTAATTCAGTATAGATTTCATCTTTACTTCGTTTTTGGTTAGCTACGCTTACCACTAATGTTCCGTTGTCAAAGGACTTTTGTTCACCATTAGTCATGGTTTGAAAAGGCTTGAATGAAGAAGCGACTACTATTCCTTTTTGTTGAAGGCGATGGAGTAGTGCAACTGCATTGTAATCGTTGTAATCTATAAGATAAGCGTAAGAGGAGGGCTCAAAAGAAATTTTGCGATCTAATTGATTTAGCGATTTGATTTCATCACCTTGAGAAAACTTTTTAACACCTTGGTACTTTATATTGTAAAAATTAGCAAAGGACCATGCTGAGGCATCGTAAAAAACACTATCTCGAAATGTCTTATAGGTTTCAAAAGCAGTTTGTACCATTCTGTACTGATTTTGACTTGTTGGAACTACAAATCCCTCACCACTTTTGTAAAGTTTTACCCGGTGCTTTAGCAGTTTATCAATGAAAGATTTAACTCTATTCTTATCGTGTCTGTCTTCAAAATAATAGGCCTTAACTACATCTTTTTCAGCGTTGCTCAAAGCAGATTTAAAGAATGAATTTTGGTAGCGTATTAAGACTTCTTTTTGTGCTAATGCAGCCTTTAAAGTAGTTATGCTCGAAGTGTACTGGTTTCTAATAGTAAAGGCAAAGGTGATTTCTCCATAGGCGGTGGTCTGCTTGTGTCCTCTAGAAGAAGCTTGTTCAAATAAGATTCCTAATCCGCCTTGAAGATCTGGATACGAAGAACCGTATCCAGGATAAGTGCCGTCAAAAACTTCTTTGGTAAAATACAAGGAACCAATACTGTCAAGGGCTTCAGCAAAAAGTTCTCCAAAAGCATTGTTCAGATCAATGTAATTTTCTTTTGGCATTATGGGATCTTTTGACCCATTGTCTTTCATGGGTTCAAAGAAATAAGTGCTTTGTGAGCCCATTTCGTGAAAGTCAGTGACCACATTAGGATACCAATTGTGATACCAATCTAATTTACCTCTACTTTCAGGATGGATTGCCAATAACCAATCTCGATTGAGATCAAACCAATAGTGATTTGTTCTTCCTCTTGGCCAATATTCATTGTGCTCTGCATCTTGCGGGTCAGCCACTAGTGAATTTGCTCTATATGAATTAGCGTATTGTGTATGTCGATCTCTACCATCTGGATTAATCGTAGGATCGATAAAAACAACCATATCATTTCTGTATTTTTCAATTTCCGGGTGATTGGAAGCTACTAAAGTGTACGCTGTTAGCAAGGCTGCTTCAGAACTTGAAGGCTCATTACCATGTACGTTGTATCCTAAATTTACAATAAGAGGAACATCAAGATCTTCTGAGGTAATTTCATGCTCAGGCTTTATCCTTTTCATATGCGCCTGGTGAATTTCTTCTAGATTTTCTAGATTTTTTTCACTACTAATAGCCAGCACAACTAGCTTTCTTCCTTCATGAGTTCGGCCGTACTCAATCAATTTAGCTCTCTTAGATTGTCGATCTAAATTTTTCAAGTAGTATACGATTAAGTCATGTCTGGTGTGAAATTCTCCAATAGAATATCCCAAAAAAGATTCTGGACTTTCGATTTGAGACGAAAAGGGATGGAATTTGCCAAAAAAATAATCTTGTGCTGTTAGAGGTAGATGTATGGTGACTGCAAGCACACAACACATCAAAAAAGGTTTAATTTTCATGTTTGAGTTCTTTGACAGAAAGATACGAAATCGCCAAATTAATCTTAGATCGTAATTATTGATCTTTGAAGGTCAAGGTATAGTGGGTCCCATTTTCTTCTAAATCGAAGCTCTTTTTGATATCACCCTTGATTTGTCTTGCTAGACTTTCAATGAGTTTTAGTCCCATAGAGTTTGAAGGTTTCTCAGAATTTTCTTTTGAAAATCCTACACCGTTGTCTCCAATATTAAGTTGATAGGTGTATTCTGAGTGTTGTTCAATTTTAAGATATATAATCCCCTTTTCTTTTGGATTGAAAGCGTATTTAATAGAATTGGTTATGATTTCATTTACAATTAAACCTAATGAAATGATGGTGTCTACCTTTAAATTTACATCTGGAATATTCAACTCAAGATTAATATCTAGGCTGTTTTTTGCATTGCTTGATGCAATTAAAGATTCACTTAATTCTTGCAAATATGGTGCGAGAGGAACAAGTTCTACATGTTCGTCTTTTTTGTAGAGCATTTCATGAATCATAGCCATTGTCAATACTCTTCTTTGGCTATTCTTAAGAAGTTTTTTTGTGTTTTCATCATCGACCCCCCTTGATTGAATGCTGAGCAATGAAGAAACCGTTTGCAGATTATTTTTAACTCGATGATGTACTTCTTTGAGCAACATGTTTTTCTGGTCCAGCTGTGTTTTTAGGTGTGCTACCTCCTTTTTGGTGATCCAGCTTTTCTTAATAATATAGCTGTTGCCGATTAAAATTGCAGTGACAGCGTAATAGAATACGAGTTCATAAATAGCATCTGAATAGAAAAGGGTGTAATGAATGCTCATCCCTACAGCTACGATGAGCAGTAGATAGTTTAGACGCAAAACAAAGCCTAAAATTGGATTTTGTTTGGATTTGTGATTTAACATGAGCAGACCTTATTTCTTTTATTCTTGTATAAGCACCCATTCCCCGCTTTGGAGGAGATTTTCGGCTTGTTTGTATTTTAACACCTTAGTCTCACCGGATAGTAAGTGCTTTATGTTAACACGTTCATTTCTGCCGATTTTAGGTTTGTCTCTTACAATGGTTTCCACTTGTTGATTTGAGGCTCTAGAAGCTGAGTTTCCAACCGCACGATTTTGCTCTGCTAATTGATCAGAATTTAAAACCTCTTCTTTTGAAAGATTGAGTTTTTGTTTAGGTGTAGCCCTTTTTGCCTCTGTAATTGTATTTTGATTCTCCTGTGGAATTACCCCTTTAAACAAGAAAGATATAATCTCTTTGTTGATTGCATCTATCATTGTCTTGAAGAGTTCAAATGCTTCAAATTTGTAAATCAATAAAGGATCTTTTTGTTCGTGCACTGCGAGTTGTACGGATTGTTTGAGTTCATCCATTTTTCGCAAATGGGTTTTCCAAGAGTCGTCGATTATCGCTAATGAAATATTTTTTTCAAAATCATCAATAAGACTTGTTCCTTTTGAATTGTAGGCTTCTTCAAGATTAGTCACAACTTGAAGGGTTTTTACACCATCAGAAAAAGGAACTACGATTCTTTTGTATTGCCCCGATTTGGTTTCGTAAACGTTTTTGATTACCGGAAAAGCCAATTCGGCACTTTCTTCTAAACGCATGCGATATTGAGTAATCATCTCACTGTACATCTGGTCTGTCAAATCCTCCGGATTTCTAGAATCAAACTGCTCTTCATCTATTTTAGGAAGACATGAGAAATATCTAATGCATTCAAATTCAAAATTTTTATAATCGGAATTTGCTTTGTTTAGACCTACAATAGCTTCACTTGTATCGTAAATCATATTGGCGATATCCACCTTTAGACGTTTACCTTTCAACGCATTTCTACGTCTTTTGTAAACTACCTCACGTTGCGCATTCATTACATCGTCGTATTCCAATAGTCGCTTTCTGATTCCAAAGTTGTTTTCTTCCACCTTTTTTTGCGCTCTTTCGATGGATTTGGTCATCACTGAATGCTGAATGACTTCTCCTTCTTCTAGACCCATTCTGTCCATGATCTTGGCCATTCGCTCAGATCCGAAAAGACGCATAAGATTATCTTCAAGAGAAACATAAAATTGAGAACTTCCTGGATCTCCTTGACGTCCAGAACGACCTCTGAGCTGACGATCTACTCTTCTGGAGTCGTGACGTTCTGTTCCAATGATAGCGAGTCCACCCGCGTCTTTAACGTCTTGAATAAGCTTGATATCTGTTCCTCTACCGGCCATATTAGTAGCAATAGTGACTACCCCGGGTTTTCCAGCTTCTGCAACGATATCTGCTTCTTTTTGATGAAGTTTAGCATTTAAGACCTGGTGTTTTATTTTTCGAACGTTCAAAAGCTTAGATAGCAACTCAGAAATTTCTACTGAAGTCGTACCTATGAGTACAGGTCTATTTTTTTGTGTTAGATCAATAACCTCTTCAATGATGGCGTTGTATTTTTCTCTTTTTGTTTTGTAGATTAAATCGTGCTCATCTTGTCTTGCAATGGGTCTATTGGTAGGAATCTCGACTACATCGAGTTTGTATATTTCCCAAAACTCTCCAGCTTCTGTAACTGCAGTTCCTGTCATTCCAGAGAGTTTGCGATACATTCTGAAATAATTTTGCAGGGTGATGGTCGCAAAGGTTTGTGTGAGGGCTTCGATTTTTACATTTTCTTTGGCTTCAATGGCCTGATGCAGTCCGTCGGAATACCTGCGGCCATCCATGATACGCCCGGTTTGCTCATCAACGATTAATACTTTGTTGTTCATGACCACATATTCAACATCCTTTTCAAATAGGGTATAAGCCTTAAGTAGTTGTGTCAAAGTGTGGATGCGTTCGCTTTTCACACTGAATTCGCTAAACAGTACCTCTTTCTTTTTAGCCTCTTCTTCAACAGCTAGCTCTTCAGCTTCTATTTTAGCGATTTCACTTCCGATGTCAGGCAGGATAAAGAAGTTCTCATTTTCATCTGAAGAAAGGTGAGAGACACCTTTGTCTGTAAGTTCAATCTGATTGTTTTTTTCGTCAATAGTAAAAAAGAGTTCTGCGTCGACTTTAACCATCTCTCGGTTGTTGTCTTGCATATAAACGCCTTCTGTTTTTTGCAATAGTTGTTTGACTCCTTCTTCACTTAAAAATTTGATGAGTGCTTTGTTTTTGGGTAATCCTCTATACACTCTTAACAGTAAGAACCCACCTTCTTTCTCCTCACCAGCTGCAATTAACTTTTTACATTCTGACAATACACTTGTCAACATTTGTCGCTGTTTTTGAACAAGGTCAGATACCAGTGGTTTAAGTTCATTAAACTCATGACGTTCTCCTTCGGGAACAGGACCAGAGATAATTAATGGAGTTCTAGCGTCATCAATAAGTACACTGTCTACCTCATCTACAATAGCAAAATGGTGAGGTTTCTGAACCAAATCAGCAGCACTATGTGCCATGTTATCTCTTAAGTAGTCAAAGCCAAATTCATTGTTTGTTCCGTAAGTGATATCCGCTTCGTATGCTTTTCTTCTAGACTCTGAGTTGGGTTGATGATTGTCAATACAATCTACACTGAGCCCATGGAATTCAAATATTGGTGCCATCCAAGCGCTATCTCTTTTGGCTAAATAGTCATTCACTGTAACTAGATGCACACCATTTCCAGTTAAGGCATTCAAATATACAGGTAGGGTAGCTACAAGAGTTTTACCTTCTCCAGTTTGCATTTCTGCGATTTTACCTTGATGCATGGCCACACCTCCGATGAGTTGAACATCGTAATGAATCATGTCCCAAGTAACTTCTTTTCCTGCCGCATCCCATGAATTATTCCAGAAGGCCTTGTCGTCTTTAATACTGATATAATCTTTGTTTTGAGCAAGCTGATAGTCGTAATCCAAGGCATTCACTTCGAGCAAGGTCTGATCTGTAAAACGTCTAGCTGTTTCTTTAATAACCGCAAATGCTTCAGGGAGAATTGCATTAAGAGTTTCTTGTTCCTGAGCGTATTTATCATCTATTAAAGAGTCGATTTCGGAATAGAGATGCTCTTTTTCATCAATATCTTCAATCTCACTGATTTTAATTTCCAATGCAGTGATTTCTTCTCGTATTGACTTGCTCTCTTCTTCTAATCGCGCTTTAAAGTCAAAAGTTTTTCCTCTTAGTTCGTCTAGACTAAGGTCTTTCATTGCATTTTCAAAGCCTTTAATTTCATTTACTAGTGGAGTGATGCTTTTGATATCTTTCTCAGACTTGTCTCCAACAAAGGCTTTTAATATAGTATTGAGTAATGCCATTCTTCGAATTGTTTCAATCGGATTGATTGCTTTAGCAATCAACCCTAAAATTAACAAAAAAGCCTCTTACGAGACTTTATTATCAATGCTTATTTCTGTGAACTAGGTTTAGTATTCGTCCTCATTCCAGAGGTAATCTTCGTCCGTTGGATAATCCGGCCAAATTTCCTCAATGGATTCATATACTTCTTCAGCTTCTTCTTCCATAGATTGAAGGTTTTCTACCACTTCAAGTGGTGCTCCTGTTCTAATGGCATAGTCGATTAATTCATCTTTAGTCGCAGGCCAAGGGGCATCGCTGAGGTAAGAAGCTAATTCTAAAGTCCAATACATAGGTCAATTTTTATTTTTGCAAAAATAATTTTTTGCATGAATGACGCAACAAATCAAAGGAAATTATTTAAAGAATTTAAAAAAAATCGATTACTGGCTATTCCAGGGTGTTTCGGCAACCCCCATTTTATGGTGAATATGTCTGGCAAGAACAAACAAGTAATCCGATAACCTATTGATAATCATTTGTATAAGAGGGTTTAATGTCGCTTCTTTAGCAAATTGTGCTATTTTTCTTTCTGTTCTTCTGCAAATTGCTCTACTCACATGAATTCTAGAGATGATTGGATCTCCTGTAGGTAAAATGAACCATTGCAATTCATCTAAGCTTTCAGAAAGTCTATCCATTTCATTTTCCATTTCTTCGGGAAGTGCGTACCAATTTTTTAAAAACTCATCTGCTTTTTCAATGTCTGGACAGGCAATGGAGGCTCCTAGGTTAAAGAGTGCTTTTTGAAGGTGTATAATAAACTCTGTTTGCGCAGAGGCCAATCCCTCAGAATTTATAAAACCAAGCCATGAGTTGAGCTCATCTAAATCTCCTACTATTTCAATGCGAATGTGATCTTTGGAAACGCGTTGTCCGTCGAGTAAGGAAGTAGAGCCGTCATCTCCTTTTCTAGTGTATACTTTTTTACTCATTTTTTATTCTTCCCTAGAAAGGAATTTACGTCTTTTGCGCTTCCTTTGGTTTTTTTTCATTCCAAATAGTAAAACTGCGTATACCAGAAGGCAAATCCCTAGTATGATATAAATATTCGACACCTCTTTGAGCATTTTAAAAATATCTTAAAATAAAGTCTTGTTTTAGACTTGGATAATTACAAATGAGAATGCCTATCGTCCACATATCCAAGGAAAAAGTAACTTTTTCAGACTTTCTCAAATGTATAAAAGATTTAAGGTTACTCGAATTTTTGTTTAGACCTAAAATGGCGATGATTTGTGTTTTTTGTGCCTGCATTAGTTCTTTATCTAAAAATGATTCAGAATGCACAATTACAAGGTCTGCTTTTTTTTTATGCTTAAGTTGCACAGGAATCGAGTCTAGTAGAAGAATTTCTTTTTCCATACAAACCGATTGAATTTTGAAACAAGTGATTAGCGCATTTAAAATTCTTTGATTTCGATCAAGGGTTTTCAAAGTATTCTTGAGATGTAGGTTCAAAAAGTTAAACAAAACAGGCGAGTGAATGCCGTGTTTTCCCTTTGCATTTAAAATATAATTAAGCCCACGAGAGATTCTGAAGAACAGGTTTTCAATCATAGAGTTCAACGAAGTAATAGTGGTAAAGTAAAAATATTACTCTCAAATAGATGACTACATTTAAGGGTATAAACAATGGACTAAGCTCCTGATATCCAGAAATCCATATAATAGAATGTGAAAGCATTAAAATTAAAATAGCGAATAGCACAAGATGATGCCAGTACTTGACAAATTTATGTTTTCCCAAGACAATCCCTAAAATTAGAAACAAGGGGTTTATCCAGAATACATTGAAGTTAAATTTTGTCGATTCGTGATCTGTTCCAAACCACATAAAACAAAGGAAAACGCCCATTATACCAAAAATGCTAAAAAGAATTTGATCTAAAACCCAGGTTCTCATACCATTTTTAAAATCCATATAGTTGAGCAACAGAATAATCAAGCTAAATAAACCAATCCAAAACCCTGGAGCCAACAAAAATGGAGTACTTATTTCGTTGTAAGTAAAGCGCAGAAGATTGCGTTCTGAGCGCACCAAATTTTCTTGACCAACTTTCATCTGTTTGATTTGCTCTGCAGTATAATCAGGAAGAAAGGCATATGCGGGATACTTCTCTGTTTTATCCATGACAGACCCTAGGACAAGATCGATACCAACTCGATTCCAGCTATTGTTTTCGAGATACTCATGAATTAAATTTCTGAATGACTTGCTGTAATCTTGTTCATTGTATTTGTGTTCTACAGTTTCACTAAGTTCATTTTGAAGAACATCGATAATCGCAGTAGCGCAATTGTCGTGAACAAAATCGTATAAATAGTACTTGTTTTCAGCAAGCGCATTTATTTCTAAAAAATTGAAAAGGCGTTGTTTTTCTTCTTGACCTAGATTCAGAATAAGTTCTTTTACCCATCGTTTTTCCATTTGATAAGTGTAAAGAAACTGCACTGTATTAGTTACAGATAATTCATAGAGCATTTGACCTTTTAAGAATTTGGTGTAAAAATTAGGCATACTAGGGTCAAAAGTGCCATAGTTGAAAACCCGGTCTATGTTTTTTTTATCGTCGATGATTCTAATGGCTGCATGACCAAATTTTGAATAGAGTTCTTGACCTGGACCGCAGACGAGCACACTTATTTGAGATTGTTCGCTCAGTAAAGTTTGATTGAATTTTGAATATGAATTTGAGGTGCTTTCTTCGAATCCATATTTAAGTTGCTGTCCACTTAATTTGGCGCTAAAAAAAAACGTTATAAGTATATAAAACAGTGAATAGTTAAAGAAATACTTCATCTTGGTACAAATATACGTTGCTATTTTATTAATGTTTTCTAACTTCACGACCCGATGACAATAAAACGTAATATTCCTAACATTATTAGTGTTCTCAATCTAGTTGTTGGATTTATGGCAATCTGGTTTGTGGCACAAGGGTCTTTTTCAGAAGCCTTTTATCTGCTTTGTACCTGCTTAATTCTTGATTTTCTCGATGGATTTTTTGCCCGTATGCTCGATGCTAAGACTAGTTTTGGAGCCCAATTTGATTCTTTTGCAGATCTCGTTAGTTTTGGAGTACTTCCTGGGTTTTTTTTGATGAATTATTTGCACACCTTGAATGCCCATTTTATTTTGATTTTACTCAGTGCTATTTATCCTGTAACTGCGGCAATTCGCCTAGTGCGTTTTAATTTGGAAGAGACGGGTTCAAACGAGTATTTTACAGGTATCCCTACTCCTATAAGTGCTTTATTAATGATGTCTTTGACTCACCTAAACCTTGAATTGCATACAGAAAGCACTGAATTCCACGCCATTGTTGTTACTTGCTTAACCGTCTTGGTGTCGTTGTTGATGATTTCTAAATTGAAAATAATAAACCTTAAGTTTCAGGGGTTTGAATACAGAACCAATAAGTGGAGATATCTTTTAATTGTTCTAGCTGCTATGACCTTAACTTTAGTACCTTCTTATGCTATTACCTTGATTTACCTTGAACTTATTCTTCTTTCACTACTCAGATTTAAAATCTAGTTGTTTTTTTCGAAGTTCGAAATTTTGCCCTAAATACACTTTTCTTACCATTTCGTCCTTGGCAAGTTCCTCCGGTGGACCTGCTTTAAGAATGCCACCTTCGAACATGAGATATGATCTTTCCGTAATAGCTAAAGTTTCTTGAACGTTGTGATCTGTGATGAGTATACCGATATTTTTATTCTTTAATTGAGCCACAATGCGTTGAATGTCCTCTACAGCTACAGGATCAACTCCGGCGAATGGCTCATCTAATAAAATGAATTTTGGATCTGTAGCTAGGGCTCTTGCAATCTCAGTTCTTCGACGTTCACCACCTGACAATAAATCTCCGCGATTTTTTCGGATGTGACCCAAAGAAAACTCCTCAATTAAAGACTCCAATTTTTTAAGTTGTTCTTTTTTGCTGAGCCTTGTGGTTTGCAATACGCTAAGAATGTTATCTTCTATATTTAGTTTACGAAAAACTGAAGCTTCTTGAGCTAAGTATCCCACACCGTATTGTGCTCTCTTGTACATGGGGAATTTTGTAATCTCTGTTGAATCTAAGAAAATTTGACCTCCATTGGGTTTGACTAGACCCACAATCATATAAAATGAGGTTGTTTTTCCAGCACCATTAGGTCCGAGTAGGCCAACAATTTCTCCCTGACTTACTTCTATTGAAATTTCTTTGACAACTTGTCGACCACTGTATTTTTTGGAGAGATTTACGGCTCTTAACTTCATATTCTTCTTTTCTTAATGTTGTTTGCCTTCCAAAGCTTCCCAGTACTCATAGGCTCTTCTCAAGTGCGGAACTACAATTGTTCCACCTACTAAGGTAGCGATTCCCAAGGTTTCCATAACTTCTTCTTTGGTAGCTTGATTGTCTCTGGCACCCTCTAAATGGTATTTAACACAATCGTCACATCTGAGAACGGCTGACGCCACAAGCCCTAGTAGCTCTTTGGTTTTTTTATCTAGTGCACCTTCTTGATAGGCGTTGTAGTCTAAATTGAATATTCTTTTAATGAGTTTATGATCTCCTGACAATAATTTTTCGTTCATTTTTGAACGGTATTGATTAAAGTCTTCTACAAGATTAGGTTCGTTTTGGCTCATTTTGATTTTCTTTTTTCAATACAACTTTTGAAATATGAATACTTATTTGATATAGAAATACAACAGGAATTGCAACGATGATTTGACTCGCTACATCTGGTGGGGTAATCACGGCAGATAATAATAAAACGAGTACAATTGCAATTTTTCGATATTTCCTTAAAATTTCTGGAGTGACTAAACCAATTTTTGTTAAGAAATAGATTAAAATAGGCAGTTCAAACATGATACCGCAAGCAATTACTGAGGCTCTAACGGTAGATATAAACGAACTTATGTCGATTTCATTACTGACCTCTTGGCTCACTGTGTAAGTTCCTAAGAAGTTAATCGACAATGGTGAAACAATGTAATATCCGAAAAGAACACCTAAAAAAAATAAAAAGGAAGCCACGAAAATAAATCCTCTAGAATACTTTCGTTCATTCTCATAGAGACCAGGAGAGATAAACCGCCATAATTCAAAGAGTAAATAAGGAAATCCTATAATGAACCCTGCCCAAATAGATGTCCAAATATGAGCTGAAAATTGCCCTGCCATAGTCCTATTTTGAATAGTAAACGGCAAGGAATCCGCACAAAATTCAGATTCGATTCCTATGAATTGACTGATGTTGCAGAAAAAACGATAGGTCGGAAAACTCATTTTTTTTGGACCAAAAATAATTGTGTCAAAAACAAAGTCCTTCATTATAAATGCCACTATTCCAATAAATAATATGGCAATTATGGAACGAATGAGATGCCATCTCAATTCTTCGAGATGATCCAAAAATGACATTTCTTTTTCTTCAACAGTAGTACTCATATCAAGCCTTCATTTATCAGGTTGTGAATATGCACAACACCTTTGTAATTATTGTTTTTATCAATTACGACGAGCTGAGAAATTTCATTTTGTCTTATTTTTTTAAGTGCTTCACTCGCCATTTCATCCTCTGAAACGGTAACTGGATCAGTACTCATGATTTCATTTAGCCGCATTGAATTTAAATCTATCATTTCTTCAGAATTCAACATTCTTCGGATATCTCCATCTGTTATGATTCCAGCTATATTACTATTTTCGAGAACAACGGTACATCCGAGCATATTTTCGGTTATGCTTATTATAGCCTCTCTTATGTTTTGATGTGTTTCAATTTTAGGGCATTTATTTACCTTGATCAAATCCCCTACGCGCAGATAGAGTTTTCCTAAAGAACCTCCAGGATGGAATTTCGCAAAGTCTTTTTCTTGAAAATTTTTGCATTCCAAAAGGGCAATGGCTATAGCATCTCCGATAATTAGTTGAAGGGTGGTACTTGTAGTGGGAGCCAAATTATGAGGACATGCTTCTTTCGCGTAATGATAAATAATACGTTGTTGGGCTGCATTGACCAAATGCGATGAAGGGTTTGAACTTATTGCAATTAAGGTGTTGTTATCTCGAATTAGATGAGGAACAAGTGTTTTGATTTCTGGAGTATTTCCACTATTAGAGATGCAAACTACCACGTCGTCCTCTTGAATTATTCCTAAATCGCCGTGAATGGCGTCCGCAGCATGCAAGTAAACAGCAGGTGAGCCTGTTGAATTTAGGGTAGCTACAATTTTAGATGATATAATTGCTGATTTACCGATACCTGTCACTACGATTTTACCTTTGCAATTTAATAGTGCTTCGATGGCTTTTGAAAAGTCATCTGTGTCAATTTTTTCTAAGGTATTAACTCCTTGTTTTGTGATTTTTAAGGTGTTAAGAACACTCTCTGTTATTTTTTGATTCAAGTCCAATAGGGAGAAATTGATAAAAATAAATTAATTTTAGACCTCAAAGTTAATCAAATGAAGTACTAATTCCTTAACATTATTAGTATGAGTTTAGTTAGGTTTAATCATAGTCTTAGTTTTATCGCCGAATGAAATTTGAAATTTCTGATGATTCATTAGAAAAGGCATTGTTTTCTTTTTTTGGATTTTCAACATTTAAGGGATTACAAAAACCCGTAATAGAGAGTATTTTAAGGGGGCAGGATACTTTTGTCATTATGCCTACCGGCGGTGGAAAATCACTGTGCTATCAGTTGCCTGCTTTGCTCTCAGAAGGCACGGCAATTGTTGTTTCTCCTTTAATTGCTTTGATGAAAAATCAGGTAGATGCTATACGCGCTTATTCCGATGATTTTGCCGTAGCTCATGTTTTGAATTCTTCGTTGACCAAAAGCGAACTAAATACAGTAATCGACGATCTTAAGAATACTCGAACAAAATTACTTTATGTTGCCCCTGAATCTTTAACAAAGCAACATAACATAAACCTTCTAAGTCAATTAAAAATTTCTTTTGTAGCTGTCGATGAGGCGCATTGCATTTCTGAATGGGGTCATGATTTTAGACCTGAATATCGAAATTTAAAATCTATCATTGGTCAAATAGATGTAAAGATTCCAATTATTGGCCTTACCGCGACGGCTACTCCTAAGGTTCAAGAGGATATTATTAAAAACCTGGGAATGACTAATGCCAAAACATTTAAGGCTTCGTTTAATCGTCCCAATCTTTACTACGAGGTGCGTCCAAAGACAAAAGATGTAGATAAGGACATTATTAAGTTTATTTCTTCACAAAAAGGTAAATCCGGAATTATCTATTGCCTTAGTCGTAAAACGGTAGAACAATTAGCCCAAACGCTACAGGTCAACTCTATTAGTGCTGTTCCTTATCACGCAGGATTTGATAATAAGACAAGAGCGAAATATCAAGATATGTTTTTGATGGAAGAGGTAGATGTTGTGGTAGCGACAATTGCATTTGGTATGGGTATTGATAAACCCGATGTGCGATTTGTAATTCACTACGACATGCCAAAGAGTATAGAAAGTTATTATCAGGAAACAGGCAGGGCTGGTCGAGACGGGGGTGAGGGTCAATGTATCTCCTTTTATGCTCCTCAAGATATTGAAAAGCTTGAAAAATTTATGGCCAATAAGCCTGTAGCTGAACAAGAAATTGGATTGGCGCTTTTAAACGATATTATGGCTTATGCGGAAACTTCGATTTCACGCCGAAAATTTATTCTTAATTACTTTGGAGAAGATTTTGATGAAAATACAGGAGAGGGAGCACAAATGGATGATAATACCCGTTTTCCTAAAGAAAGATTCGAAGCACAAAAGGAGCTTCTTAGCCTGCTTGAAGTAGTTCGTGATACAGCTCAAAAATTTAAAACGAAAGAGGTCGTATTGGTGATGCGTGGAGAAAAAAATAGTATTCTTTCGAGTCACAAAACACATGAAAGAACTTTTTTTGGCTGCGGATCAGATCAATCAGATAATTTTTGGAACTCTTTGATTAGACAATCTATTATCGAAGGATTGCTCTCTAAAGATGTGGAAGCCTACGGTGTTCTAAAATTGACTGCAAAAGGAATGGATTATTTACAAAATCCCATCTCTTTTATGATGAGTCTAAATCGAGATTTTGATAAAATATTATTTGCTCAAACACAGGTTAACGCAGTTAAAGGTGTACTTGATGATAAACTTTTAAATCAGCTCAAAGCACTGCGCAAAACGGAATCAAAAAAGCGAAACTTACCTCCATATGTCATATTTCAGGATCCTTCTTTGGAAGATATGGTCAGTAAATATCCAGTTTCTATAGACGAGCTTTCTCATGTTCACGGTGTGAGTGAGACAAAAGCTAAGAAATATGGTGAACCATTTCTTAAATTGATTTCTTCTTATGTTGAAGAAAATAATATTACCCGACCCGATGATATGGTCATTCGCTCAACAGGATTGAATTCTGCATTAAAACTGTATGTTATTCAAAGCGTAGACCGAAAGCTACCATTAGACGATATTGCCGATGCGAAAGGGATGGAAATGGATGAATTGATTCAATTGATGGAACAAATCGTTTATTCGGGCACGAAATTGAATATTGAATATTGGATAGATGAAATTCTTGATGAAGATCAACAAGAAGAATTACATGACTATTTTATTGAAGCAGAAACCGATTCGTTAGATTCCGCAATGGAAGAATTTGATGGAGATTTTGACTATGAGGAACTCAACCTTTTTAGGCTTTCATTCTTAAGTAAGTTGGCGAATTAAGGTTTTAGAGTTCAAAATTTTCGTAGAGTTCACTTTGCTGTTCAATATACATGTCCCAACCCCCAGCTTCGATTATTGCATTGACTACTAATAAGGTGGCGAACACACTTAATAATAGCGCAATAACACTTATTACTCTTGTTACTTTTAAAGTGCTGTGATTAGAATATTGTTCGGGATTGGCGCTATATAATTGTTGATCTTTACGAATTAAGATAAGTGCACTAGCTGAAAGTATAATTCCACCAATTCCAGCGCTAAAACAACAGCATATATAAGAAATTAGAGCTAAGGCTAAAGCTACGTTGACATTGGGAAGTTTGAGTTGTGACATGCTTAAAAAAAGTGGGTTACTACCTTATAAATATAACTAATGACTACTAAGATACCACTTAAATTTCCGGTTATTTGAGTCAAATTTAAAAGGCGTTGGTTTGAAAAAACAAGAGAACTTGTAAGTAAACTGAAAAAGAGTAGAAGTGGAATTAATGCCGGATAAAGCTGAAGACTCACTAATAAATCTCCTTTTAAAAGGGCGATAAAAGCTCTTTGAATGCCACATCCAGGACAATCAAATCCCAACCAGTATTTCGTTGTACACGGTAGCATTTTTGACTCCAAAAAAGGGATAATATCATTCATAAAACTCTGATGTAATCAAGTAATCGTTAAAAATAACAAACATCGTATTTTCGCACAAATGAAACAGGATTTTAAAATAGGAGATAAGGTGTCATTAATAGATGAAAACCTCAATGGTACTATTAAGGCTATAACAGACAATCGTGTTTTAGTCGCTATTGAAGATGGTTTTGATTTGGAGGTCGAAGTGTTGCAACTTGTTCCATATCATGAACTCAGTTTCTCTATGCCTAATATCAATCATATAAAACGAGAGAAAAACGATAATCCTAAGCCCAAAAAGGCATCGAAATCTCCCAAGAAAAAAACCTATATCGAGTTTGATTTACACATTGATAAACTTCATCCCAATTGGAAAACTCTAGATAAATCAAATTATTTGAATTATCAAATTAGCGCCGCACAGGGAAAGCTTGATTTTGCCATAAAAAAAAGAATTCCTCATTTTGTATTTATTCATGGAGTGGGTGAGGGTGTTTTAAGACAAGAGCTTCACACTATTTTAGGCAGATACGATTTTCTGGTATTTGAAGATGCACCTTATTACAAATACGGACTTGGTGCTACATTAGTGAGCTACAAACTCTAATTTGCATTGAAGCTGAGGGCACCAAACTCTTCAATACTTAGATTAGTTATTCGCTGGTCTTCATTAAGTGCAAAACTGACCTCTTGCAATTCTATAGTATAATCGTATTGATCAGTTTCAGAATTCAATGTGCTTGTCACCAATAATTTACCTCCCACGGCATCATAAGAATTAACGACTTTTGGGTTGATTTCTGGTATAAGAGAACAGAAATATGTAGATGTTACCTTGTCGTCAAAAACTCGATAGATCAATTGAGCAGCAGAAGGTATAGTGTATTCTCTGTTTTTTTCTTCGAGCGTAAAAAAAGCATTGGGAAGTTCAAGGATTAACGCCTCTCTATCATTTATTTTAAAAAGGAGTTCTTCTTCCAGGTTTAATGTTCCACAATATGAAATATTGATGCCGTTAAAATCGATATTTTCTACCTCTAATTCTCCATCATTACAGGCGATGAAGCTTGCAAATGAAATGAAAAGTGCAGTTATTTTTTTAAGCATGATAAGGAGTTTACAAAGAAAAAACGATTCGGGTTCTACTTGTTTTAGAATTGCTCATTACAGCCTCAAAGATATTAAATGTCATTAATTTTTAACTAGATATTTTAGCTTAATACTTTAAATACTTAGCTTAGCAAGGCACTGTTAATTGTGAATTTATGAAAACCGTTTATCTCGATAATGCGGCGACCACTCCGTTAAGACAAGAAGTCATTTCAGAAATGATGACTGTTTTGGGGAGTGATTTTGGAAACCCTTCATCAACGCATAGTTTTGGTAGAAAAGCAAGATCTCATATCGAGTTAGCGCGAAAACAGATAGCAAGTCTTATTGGTGCAAGCCCTAACGAAATTATTTTCACTTCTGGAGGTACAGAGGCAGATAATTTAATTATTAAGTCTTCTTGTGAATCTTTGGGGGTTAAGCGTATTATTAGTTCTGAAATTGAACATCACGCTGTTTTGGACACTGTTCTAAAAATGAAATCCCAAGGAATCGAGGTTTGTTTTGTTCGTATTCTTTCAGATGGGTCTATTGATTATGAACATCTTGAAACTTTGTTAGATGAAGGATCTTCTACGAAACAACTGGTGACCTTAATGCATGTAAACAATGAAATTGGAAATTTACTGGATGTTCAAAGGGTAGGGGATTTGTGTGCGAAATATCAAGCATTATTCCATTCTGATACTGTGCAATCAGTTGGTCATTACAAATGGGATGTTTCTAAAGTTAAAATTGATTTTCTCAATGCAGCTGCACACAAATTCCATGGACCAAAAGGAGTTGGTTTTGCCTACATGAATAAGAATTGTAAGCTATGTCCTCAGATTATTGGTGGAGGTCAAGAAAAAGGTATACGCGCTGGAACTGAAATGACACATAATATTGTGGGTATGGCAAAAGCCTTTGAAATTGCAAATGCTCATCTTGAAAATGAAAAACAATACGTTTTAAAACTAAAAAAGAGATTCATTGCTGGTTTGACTTCAAAAATTAAGGGAGTTGCTTTTAACGGTCTTTCTGCGGATACAGAAAGTAGTACTTATACACTAGTTAACTGTAGACTGCCATTGACTCAATCTAAAGCGACAATGCTCTTGTTTCATATGGATTTAAAGGGTATTGCCTGTTCTCAAGGAAGTGCTTGTCAGTCAGGCAGTCAAAAAGGGTCGCATGTTTTATCAGCTGTATTAACCACAGAACAAATGCAATATCCTTCATTGCGCTTTTCTTTTTCGATTTTTAATTCCGAAGAAGATATAGACTATGTGGTGGAGGTATTGAGTGAGTTTTGCAACGAATAAAGGCTCAATTTCTGTCGTAGGGAAAATTTCGAGAAGCTTTTTTCATCATACTGTCTATGAATTCAATGGTGTTTTTGCCTCCTTTTCGGGTAATTGCTTTGTCGTATTTCCACAATAATTTTCCTGTCATACCATCACTTATTTTTACAGCGATTCTACCAAAATCTGAATCGAAAAAAAGAAAATCTCCAAGACCTGAATCTTTTTCTATTCCTTGTGAAAGCAACACGTTTAACTGTATTGATCCAGAGATAATTCCATCTACTCCTAAAATTCTAGCGAGGTCTTTAGAAGAATAGAGGCCAATGTCGTCATAATTGATTTTTTGATCATTTAGTATTTGATTTGTGGTTTTAATTTCTTGAAATTCAACAGTAAACTTTTTTCTTTTTTTTCGCTGGTTGAAATAATTTTCCAAACCCGTCTGCACTGCCTTTCCTTCAATTTCTTCGCTGTCAGCTTTTTGTGTGGTGTTTAAATCAAGAACTGATTTAAATGGAATGATTGCCAATACTTTATGCTCTTTAGTGAGCTCATTGAATTTCGGGCTGAGAAATATGTCTTTTTGAGCGAATACGGCAAGAGGAATGCTCCAAAGAGCTATGAAAATTAAAAGCAATCGTTTCATCGACAATTTTTTTCAAAAGTAATTGAATTTTAACGATTTACGCGTTTATTTTTTGATATTTAGAATCAGTTCTTGTTTGTTGTTTTTAAAATCTTCAACAATGACCTTCAGTTCTTGTTGAGGTTCGATAAAACTCAATTCGTCGGTGTCAATCGTTAAGGTACTTGTTTTAGGTTCGTAGGACATTAAAATCCAATTACCATTGAAGTAGGCATTGTAAGATTTAATTCCCGTTTGACTGTCTGAGGTTTTTAGTTTGAGAAGTTTGTAATTTCGGATGGATTGATCTTTCTTAAAATTAACAGTTCTGAGTGTGGGTTTAATGGTATCAATACTTATACCGTATACGCCTAAGATTGAACTCTCAGCTACAATAGCTCCATTTACTTCTCTAGTCATTACTGGATATTCTCTATTGTTTTTAGCCTTTCTAAAAAAGTACTTTTTTCCTCTTAAGCTATCCTTTTCATCACCATACTTCAAGATTTTAAATCGCTGTTTTAAATACCTGCTTTCTCTATCTATTTCAATGACATCATCCTCTAAATTTAAGTTTAGATAGGTATCTTTTACAAAACTATTTGGCTTAAAACGAACTTCAAAATCATTTTTTTTCCAATTGAATGCCTTTTGATGATCTACAAAGTAGGGTGTTAATTCTATTGTAGGTTTTGGAATACTGACTTCTTGGGTCATCCCTTTATATGGAATTCGAATTGTAGTTTTATTTTCATTAAAATCAATAAGTTCAATCTTAATTATCCCTTTTTCACCATTTTTGATTTCTATGTTCCCGTTATTGTTTTGTTTTTGGATTATACTAGAGCCTGTAAACTCCTTCGAGGTGAATAGTTTTAAAACGCGTTCTCTGGTATTTATTAAACGATCATAGTCGATGAGTTCATTGATTTTTTTAGTTTCTGAAAACGTAAAAGATTCGAATAAATAATGTTGAATAAGTCTCTCCTTGTGCCACACCTTGATTTGATGAAGACCATTTTTATTGTAGGTTAAATCTTGGCGGTCAAAGCTGTTCAGACCTAGTCCAAGACTATTAGAAACCAAAACACTATCTGTGCTAAAATGACTGTTATCAGTTCTTTTGATGGGTATTTTAATAGGTACTTGACTCTTGTTAATTATGCTGTTACTTTTAACAGGATAGGCGTATAAACTTCGAACACTGGGAGGTGTTTTATCTTGAATATGAATTCCATATTTAAGAGGATTCACTGGAATTTGCCCTGCTGTCTTTCTTATCTCAAAATGTAAATGTGGCCCGGAAGATCCTCCCGTATTTCCAGAATAGGCGATTACCTCGTTTTGTTCTACTTGTATTTCATCTCGTTTGGGGAACAATTCAACCTCGTATTTTTTTACTTTGTATTGATGTTTTCGAATGAGTTCTTCAATCTTGTCACTATAACGGCTTAGATGCGCATATACTGTAGTGAGACCATTAGGGTGCTCTATGTAAAGCGCTTTACCATAGCCTCCAGTTGAAATTTTAATTCTACTGACAAAACCATTATCTGCTGCATAAACGGACAGCCCTTCTCTTCCATTGGTTTTGATATCTACTCCAGCATGAAAATGGTTTGAACGAAGTTCACCAAAGGTTCCTGCTAGAAGTAATTCTTTATTTATAGGATTATGGAGTTGAAAACTGTTTTCATTGTGCTGAGCAAATACACATGTTAACTGCAGTGTGTATAACCATAGAAAAAAATAAATGCTATTGTAAGTTTTAAGGGTCAATTGAAAGCGGTTTTAGGTTAAAGTGTTTTTAAACAGAGTTTTCGTATTTTTGATATGTTTTGAAAGAGCTTTTTGAATCAATCACGTATTTAGAGTCTAAGTTAATATCGCTTACTGAACATCTTAAACAATTAAAAGATACGAACAACAGGCTGATATTAGACAATAAGAGACTCACTAATGACAACGCATATTTAAAGAATGAATTGCGTGAATTGAAAGAAGGTCTCCAACAAAACAAATTGAACAAGGGAAATATAAATTCGAGCAGCCCTGTAATCAATAGAATTGATCAAATGCTAATTGAGTTGGAGTGGTGTATTGATCACATGGATGCTTAGGTTAATGACTGAAAAAATTAAAATAAAATTGAATGTTGCTGGACGGGTTTACCCTCTGACAGTAGACGCTGATCGTGAAGAAGTTATACAGAGAGCAGCGCGTAAGGCGCAAGAGGTGATTAAAAGCCTTGAACAAAATTATGCTGTATCTGATAAGCAAGATGTTTTAGCTATGTGTTTGCTCCAATTTGCGACACGATTAGAAGATTCAAAATTTGATTCGAGACAATACGATGATAGTCTCGAGAAATTAAAGTTGATGACAACAATAGTAGAGAAGGAGTTACAATAGTATAGACGACTCTTTCTTAAAATTTCCCACATTGGTCATAGTTTGACAAACTCAACGAAAGTTCAATTAAAAAGGGTGAGTTTCGATTGTGCGAACAAGCTCAACTAGATTGAGATTTTTAAGCAGTTGGTTAGCCCTAAACCTGATAAAATGGAGTTTGTACAAAACCCCTCCAATGTGGGTTTTAATTATATAAAATGGAAGCAAATACACTACTTATTATCGCAGCAGTTGTAGGCCTCGGAGTGGGTTTTCTAATTGCGCAAATTGCGAGTAAAAATAAAGGCAACGGATTGATAAGTCAGGCCAAACAAGAGGCTCAAAGAATTTTGAACAGTGCCAAAAAAGATGGAGAACAAATCAAGAAAGACAAAATATTTCAGGCTAAAGAAAAATTTCTGGAATTGAAATCTGAACATGAAAAATTTATTTTGTCCAAAGAAAAGAAAATAGGAGAGGTTGAAAAACGAACAAGAGATAAAGAAAATGAAGTCAATTCACTTTTGAAGTCCAATAAAAACCTTAACTCACAATTAGAAAACCAAATTGATTCATTAAGTCACAAAAATAAATTAGTAGACAAAAAGACCCAAGAAATTGAAAAACTTCACGAAAGTCATGTGCAACAGCTCGAAGTAATTTCAGGTCTATCTGCCGAGGAGGCCAAATCACAGTTGGTAGAATCTCTTAAAGACAAGGCTAAGGCGGATGCGCTCTCATTTATGCAAAACGCTTTAGAAGAGGCTAAATTAACAGCTCAACAAGAGGCGAAAAAAATTATAATCAATACAATTCAACGAATCGGAACTGAAGAGGCAATTGAAAATTGTGTTTCTGTCTTTAATCTGGAGTCTGATGATGTAAAAGGACGTATTATTGGTCGAGAAGGACGTAATATTAGAACTATTGAATCTGCAACAGGAGTAGAGATAATTGTTGATGATACCCCTGAAGCGATTATTTTATCTTCATTTGATGCGGTGCGAAGAGAAGTTGCAAGATTGAGTTTGCATCGATTGGTTACAGATGGTAGAATTCATCCTGCGAGAATAGAAGAAGTGGTAAAAAAGACTCAAAAGCAAATTGATGAAGAAATTATTCAGGTTGGGAAAAGAACAATAATCGATTTGGGTATACACGGTTTACATCCTGAACTCATTAAAGCCGTAGGTAGAATGAAATATCGCTCATCTTATGGTCAAAATTTGCTTCAGCACTCTAGGGAGGTAGCTAAGCTTTGCGGTATAATGGCCGCAGAACTTGGTTTGAATCCCAAGTTGGCAAAGCGAGCAGGTTTATTGCATGATATAGGAAAGGTTCCTATGGTAGAGGTTGAAATTGAGACGCCTCACGCTATATTAGGTATGCAGTGGGCTCAAAAATACAAGGAAAATAAAGAAGTCTGTAATGCCATTGGAGCGCATCATGACGAAATTGAGATGACCTCCTTAATTTCACCAATTGTTCAAGTTTGTGATGCAATTAGTGGAGCTAGACCAGGAGCAAGAAGACAGGTTGTGGATTCATACATTCAGCGCCTTAAGGAAATGGAAGATATCGCGCTAGGATTTAAAGGTGTTGATAAGGCATATGCGATTCAAGCAGGTAGAGAATTAAGAGTAATTGTATCTAGTGATAAAGTAAGTGACGATAAAGCTAACCAGATTTCATTTGAAATTTCACAAAAAATCCAAACGGATATGACCTACCCTGGTCAAGTTAAGGTTACGGTTATCAGAGAAACGAGGTCTGTAAATATCGCAAAGTAATTAAGCGTCACTTGAATCTTCAGGTGGCTGCTGATCTTCTTGCGCTTTAGATATTTTATTAATCAAGATGTTGAGTTGTTTAGATTTTTCGTTCCATCCTTGGATGACTTCGTTATGATTTTTTATATCATTTAAAACATTTACTACAAGTGGATTATCATCTTTTGCATTAGCGAAAAATTGCAAATTATTTTCTAACTGACGAGTTTGATCTTTGAGTTCATTGACTTTCTCTTTTATACGCATTCGTTCTTTTTGAATACTGTTTACATCCTCATGCTGGGTTAACAATTCAAATTTTTGATCAAATGACAGGAATTCTGCCTGTTCAGAGGTGAGTCCCATTTTCGCATAACATTTCTCAATCAACTGTTGATAGCTTGAAAGCTGCTTCATCTTTTGACGAGGGACAAAACCAATAGAATCCCACTTCATTATTAATGAATTAATAAACTTTAAATTCTCTTTTTCTTCTTTACCTGGGGCAAATTTCTTTAACTCTTCTAGTATGTTCTTTTTTGCTTTGAAGTTTTTGTCTTCCTCTCTTTGAACTTGATTTTTTTCTTTGTTAATTCGATCAAAGTAATGGTTACAAGCTGTTTTGAATTCTTGCCACAAGGTTTCCGATTGATTTCTTGGTATGTGACCTATTTTTTTCCAATCATTCTGAATCTTGATCATTTTTGGAGTAACAATTTTAAAATCATCACTGTCTTTTAACGCATTTGCCTTTTCTACAAGTTCTTTTTTTAATTTTAAATTTTCTTGTTGATTCTTTTTTTGAACTTTATAGAATTGATTCTTTTTGGAATTGAAATTTTTAGTTAAACTTTTAAGTCGATTTATAATTTCTTTCTGACGTTTATTTGGTACTCTACCCACTTTATAAAACTGATCTCGCAATTGTTCAAACTCTTTAATTTGATTCTGAACCTTATTGTGATTATTTGCCATATTACTCACCAAATGGGTAATCTGGTCTAAGATTTTATTTTTATGAGTTAAATTTTCTTCGAATTCTAAATCAAGAACCTTTTGAAACTCTTGTTTTTTATTGTGCATTACCTTGGTGGCTGCACTAAATCGCTCCCAGATTTCTTCTCTTTGTTCTTTGGCTACTGGCCCTAAGTCTTCCTTCCAAATTTTGTGCAGAATTTGCAATTCTGAATAAGCGCGTCTAAAATCGACTTCTTCACTCAACTGCTCTGCTTTCTCTACAATTTTGAGTTTCTCTTGATAATTGTGTTTAAAATCTTTATCTCTCAGTTCCTTGTTCAAATAAACAAAATCATAAAAACGTTCGACGTGATGATGATAGGTTTTCCAAAGGTCATCATTCACGATTTTTGGAACAGGTCCTGTTGATTTCCACTGCTCTTGAAGTTCTTTAAATTTTTTGAAAGTAGAGTTTAGGTTCTCGTCGGCATCAATTAAAGCCTTAATTTGATGTATGATTCCTTTTTTAACAATTAAATTTTCTTCTAATTGTTTTTCAAACTGACGATTATATACTCTTTTCTCATTTCTATATTTTTTGTGAAGCTTTTCAAATTCTTTTGATAAAGGTGATTCGAACCTAAAGTTTGTTTCATCCTGCCCCTCAGAAATAAATTGGTCTAGCGCAATTTTTCGCTCTTTTCTCAATTCAAAGTCAAATGCATCTTTAATGTCTCTAACGTGTTTGGTTATCTTCTGAATTTCATAATTTTCGATAAGATATTGTAGTTTTTCTACTAGAGCTTCAAGGCCTAATGTGTTGTAATCGACTTCTTGTAGTTCCTCTGCTTGAGTTGTGCTGTCTTTACTGTCGTTTTCTTGGACGTTTTCTGGAACTAATTCTTGTGATTCAGCCGTTGATTGGGTTTCAGGTGTATTCATCAGTAATAGGTTCAGGTTTGGTGTTGTAAAACTTTGGAAACAAAAATAATCAAAGTTATTTATCTGTTGTTATTCCATATCTCCCATGACCTTTCAGCCTGTAAAATCAGCATTTCATAGCCATTTTTAAATCGACCTCCTTTAGTTTTTCCTTCTTTTAAGAAGGAACTAAGTTCTGGGTTATAAACTAAATCATACAAATAGTGTTTATTAGAAATGGCGTGGTATGGAATAGGCGGTTTTGAAGTAATGTTAGGACTTGTTCCTAATGGTGTGCAGTTGATTATAATTTGAGTGTCTTTGATATCCTCTTCGCTTAAGTTTTCATAAGTGATTGCGCCGGTTTTGGATGTTCGAGAGACTTTTTTGTATTCGATTCCCAATTTATCTAAGCAATATCCTACTGCAAGTGAAGCTCCTCCAGTACCTAGAATTAGTGCCCTATGGTCGTTTTTAAACAGCTGTTTTTCTAGACTTTTTTGAAACCCGTATACATCTGTGTTATAACCTATTTTTCTGCCATTCTTGAAATCAATACAATTTACGGCACCGATTTTCTCGGCTCCTTCATCTAAGTCATCTAAAAAAGATATTATTTGTTGTTTGTAAGGAACAGTTACATTACAGCCTTTTAGATCAGCAGTATCAAATACTTTTATGCAGGAAGAGACTTCATCGATATCAAAGTTTACATATTGATGGTCAGAAAGTTGCTCTTTTTTAAATCGCTGATTGAAATAATTTCGTGAAAACGAATATTCAATATTTCTTCCGATTAATCCGTAAACTGATTTTTCTTTTAATGCCTGCATTTTTCTCTAAAATTAAAACGGTTGAAATCCCTAGCAAAATAGTAAAGATAGCTGTCCAATTCTCACTGAGATTTAAATTTGGTAAGTAATCTAGGTAATTCGAAACAATGAGATGTTGGTCAGAATCCATGGCAAAACGGTTTTCTTTTAATTGAAAAACTTCAATTTTCCAAGGCCAAAGCATCTGTAGTGATCCAATAATAAATCCAAGTATCAGCAGTTCCGTTTGATTTTGATATCGCTTGTAAATGAACTTTATCATGTGTGAAAAGGCTACCAAACCTGTGACACTACCCATCAAAAAAACCAGTAGAACAGTGTTTGTAGATCTAATTTTTTCATCTGACCATAGGATGTTTATGTCTCCTTGTAATACAATTTTAAGAGCATCAAATAGTATATTCACTGAGTCTACCAATAATAACACATAATTACCCATAAGAATAAGCAGAAAAGATCCAGATAGGCCTGGAAGAGTCATTCCTGAAACACTTACAATCCCGCAAAGGAATATATACCACAGATTGTCATTTTGACTTGCTTGAGTAAGGTTGACAAGCACATAACCTATGCATAACCCCAAGAACAATAGTAAAAAGGCGTTGATGTTGGGATACTTAATTTGTTTTGAGATGTGATAAATAGACCCTAAAACAAGACCAAAGAATAAACTCCATACATGCAATTCATAAAAGTTTAAGAGATAGTCTAAAATTTTAGCCAGACTAAAATAACTTACCAATACACCTAGGAACAAAAAAAACAAAAAATGAAGTTGAACATAGTTAAAAAAACTTCGAAATCGACCTCTAAAAAGTAGGCCAAAACTCTTGATGTTTAAGCGGCTCAATGATAGAATAAATTTTTCGTAAAATCCAAGAACGAAGGCCACTAAGCCTCCTGACACTCCTGGAATTTTATTTGCAATGCCCATAATCATTCCATGAATGAATACGGTTAAAAAATTGTCTTCTGCTCTTTGTCGCATCCCCTTTAAACTTTGTTCATGGTAGATCTTCCGATTCGTTCAACCAAAATCACAGCTAAAAAACCAACAAGGCAAAAACCGATGGCATATTCTAAGTCTTGCATTTGCTCAAAGTTGTAAATGTTTTGTTGATTTAAATCTTTCCAAGGCCAAATCTTCACCAAAGAACCAATAATAAATCCCAACATTATAGCCATTGTTTGAGCTCTAAATTTTCGGAATAAAAATTTTAAAATTCGAGCAAAGCTCAAAATCCCAAAAATACATCCGAGGGCAACTACTAGGATCACCTTAAAATCTCGCTGATCAACAGCATTTAAGACACTTTCGTAACTGCCTAGAATAATCAAAATAAATGAGCCGGATATACCTGGCAGAATCATCGCGCAGATTGCTATGGCCCCAGAAAAAAAGAGATAAATAAGAGAGTTGCTTTCGTCAGCAGGAGTAAACTGAGTAATGAAATAAGCCAAAATTATTCCTATAAGAAGCAGTGAAATTGTACTCCAATCCCATTTTTTAATTTCTTTTGAAACTACCGAAGTTGAGGCGATAACTAACCCAAAAAAGAAAGACCAGGTGCTAACAGCTTGTTCACTCAACAAGAAACTAATAACTTTTGAAATGCTAAAGATGCTCGTTAAAACTCCAGCTATAAGGGCTACCAAAAAAGGTCCATTTACTTTTTTAAAAACAGCAATTATTCCAGAGGATCTCCACACTTGAATTAATCCAAATGAAAACGAATTAATCGAATTGATTAAGGTTTCATAGATGCCAGTGATAAGAGCAATTGTGCCGCCAGAGACCCCGGGTACAACGTCTGCCGCTCCCATTAAAAGTCCTTTTAAATAGGTAAAAATTAGTTTTTTGTCCATTATTATAACCCTGTGTTCAAAGAGATAAAGATACTATATCTATTGCAGGCGATTATCGAATGGAATAAAATAGGGTTGTGCCCAAGCGTTATTTAATATTTCGGGAAAATACTCTAATACGATTGATTTCTTCTGCGGGTCAGTATTCCAAGCTTTTTCAAATATATGTTTTGATTTAGTCATATGCCCTGTCTTACTGAGCACTCCAGCCTGTAAATAGTTGAAATCTACTTCGTTAGGGTATAAATCAATCGCCCTCTCAAGCACGCTTATAAGTTCGTAATAATCTTTTAAATGTAATAGGACTAATATCCAATTGAACCAATTTTCTTTATTCAAATCTCCTAAATCTATACACCTTCTAAATGCGAAATCGGCTTGATGCCAATCTTTGTTTTCGCAATAAATTGCTGCTGCATTCTTCCAATACTTAGGATTGTTATTATCAATGTTTAGAGCCTTGTGGATATATTCTTCGGCCTTAACGAGATTTTTTTGTTCAAAATATAATTGTGTTAAGGCAATCCACCCTTTGTCTAGCAACGGATCTTCGTGAATGGTTTTGTAATAATATTGTTTTGCTAAAACGAGGTTGTTCAGTTTTTGATGACATTGTCCCATCCGCAAATAAGCAAATGCGGTAGGTTGATCAATTTCGAGTGTGGTTTCGTAGCAAATTATGGCCTCATTGTACTTGTGTAGTTTTTCAAGTACTCTGCCTTTTTCGAAATAAGCACCCACGAATCGATCGTCAGAAATAATTGCAAAATCAAAGGCCACTAAGGCTTCTTTGAGCATAGAGGTGTCCAGGTACATTTTACCCAGCTGATGCCATGCAACTTCACAATAAGGATTTTGTTCTACAAATTCATTTAAAAATCGAATCGCTCCTTTTTGGTCGTTCAAAAATTCAAAACAGTATACCAAGTTGTATAGGGAACCGTAATCAGTTGGATCAATTTCGACACATTTTAAAAAGTGAATTTTTGCGTGATAGTAATCGTCAATGAATAAATACTCCATTCCAATTAGTGCATGTATGTCGAAATTATTATCGTCTATTTGGAGTGCTTTTTCCAAGAGTTTAACAGCCTCTTCGTGTTGATCCTGTTTGGAACAAATATTTGCTTTTTGAATATATAAATCCTCGTTCAAAGGTTCTAATGATTCCAATTCCTCTAATAGTTGGAGTGCTTTTTCAAATTCGTCATCAAAAACGTGTAACTCAACTTGGAGCAGTTTAAGTTCTATAGAATGAGGGTGTTGTTCGAGGCCTAACTTCACAGCTTTTTTGGAGAGTAAAATTTTGCCATTATTTAAATAGTGGTGAACAATGTCTTCAAAATCCTCCGCGTCAAAAAAATAAACGTCATCCGTTTTGAGCATGGATTCGAATTTATGAATCGTATTTTGAGGTGATTTATTTGACTCAGAATGCATTAAGTAAAATTTATTCCTTCACTATTGTTAGGATTAAATTTAAACTATGTCATATCTGATATTTTTTCGATCCCTCTTATGTTATTAACATTTTAGTCAACATTTGGTTGTAGCTCATTTAAAATGGAGATGATGATTTGACATCCTCTTTTAATTTCTTTTTCGGACACAGTTAAGGGAGGGGTTATTCTTACAGCTCGTTTTTCAAATAGAAGCCAAAACAGAATTAATTTTTGTTCTTTTGCCTTGATAACCAAATCATTAGCGACTGAACTGTTTTGCATAATAAGGGCCAACATTAAGCCCTTTCCTCTTATTTCTTCAATTAATGGATGTTTTAATTCAGTCCGAAAGAGCTTTTCCTTGTCCTTGACTTTAGCAGGGAGTTTTAAGCGGGTTATTTCATTTAAAGTGGCCAAAGCCGCTTTTGCAATAAGAGGATTACCACCAAAAGTTGTTATATGTCCCAAAGGAATTTTTTGACTAAAAGTTTTCATAATCTCCTGACTGCTTATAAGGGCTCCAGATGGGAGTCCACCAGCCATTGCTTTACCAATAACTAAAATGTCCGGTTGTATGTTGTAATGCTCAAAGGCGAACCATTTCCCAGTTCTACCAAATCCTGGTTGAATTTCATCTAAAATCAATAGGGTATTGGTTTGTTTGCATCTAGTAGCGATTTTTTTCAGAAAATCAGCGTTTGGTGTAATAAATCCAGCTCCTCCTTGAATGGTTTCTAAAACTACAGCGGCTGTGTTGTCGTCTATAGTCGAGATGTCTTCTTCGTTGTTGAATCGTATATGTGAGATGTCTGGAATTAAAGGCTCAAAAGGGGTCATTCGCTCCTCAAAACTCATCAAACTAAGACTTCCCATAGTATTACCGTGATAGGCGTCTTGGGCCGCAATAATCTTGGTTCTCCCCGTATATGCTCTCGCTAACTTAATAGCTGCTTCGATAGCTTCTGTACCAGAATTTACAAGATAAGTGTTGTTCAAAGGCTCAGGAAGCACTTCTGAAAGCTTTTTGCAGTATTTAACAGCAGGACTGAGAACGAACTCCCCATAGACCATAACGTGTAAATAGGATCTTGCTTGTGACTTGATTGCACGAATAATTTTTCTGTTTGAATGACCGAGAACGTTCGCTGAGACCCCGGCTACAAAATCCAAATATTTGTTTCCTTTATTGTCGTATATGTAACAACCCTTTGCCTTTTTTATTGCAAGGCCTAAAGGATTTTCTGTGGTCTGTGCTTGATATTTTTTAAAGACCTCTAGCATTTAGTTTTCGGAATCAATAATTAAATCATCCAAACTATAAATTCTTTCCTCTTCTCTCCAAATAAACCCTTCAAGCTTTTTCATTTCCTCAGGAAATTGTTCTATTGGATAGATTGTACCATCGGGATTTACCCTAAATATGATGTCTGTGATATCACCATTTTCGAGCTGAAGCTCAATTTCACTACAAATTGTTTTGTTTACTCCGAGCAATTCTTGATTCTCGTCGTACATGTAGTAAATCAATTCGGTGTTTTTGTGTAGTTTAATTTGATTTAGGGCGTTATCAATGAATTTGCCTCCTAAATCTACACCTTTTGCTTGGTTGAATCCGAGATTGTTTATGGTGTCTTTCGATACCACAAAGGCATTAGATTCTACGATCAGGGAGTCTAGTTTTTGCGTTTCTGGATCAGAAAGAATCCACATTTTATCTCCAGTTAGTTGGCTTTCTCCATTCCAAACAACAGGTTCACCAATGAGTTCAGTTACGTCTTCTGTTTGAATATACTTGATCGTGTCGCAGATGCCGCTCATTCCCGTTTTGAAAAAACGACTATTTCTGTAGGATTTTAAAACGCGATTTTCTTTTGTGCCTGTCACAAACAGTGTGTCACCATGAATGTATAGAGAGTCGTTTTGAAGTACATTAATAGCTACCGCTCTTTTGGTTGCGAAAACAGAATCAATGGCTTTCCAAACTTCGGCATAATTCGATCGAATTATAGATTGGTTTATGGTATCTAAAACTCTAATATTATTAGTGGCAGATGCAAACGAAGTTGCATTCTCAAAATAAACCGAATCTCCATTGATTATCCGGTCGCTGTAATGAATTTCAGTATTCTTATTTCCGTATCCTTTTTGCAATTCAGTATTGTAAAATCCTTTTTCGCAGTAAAATTGATAGTCTTCTCCTACGATGGTCGATGGACCATTGAGATAGGCGTATTTCGTGTCTGTATAATAGGTGAGTTTGTCACTATCAAGAGTGTACTCTGGATTATCGATATGTACCTTTTGATCAAATTGGTATTTTTTTTCATCAATAAAATAGGTTCCGAATTTACTGGTTAGTACATTTTTACTGTCTATAATCTTTCCTCCGGTATTGTAATAGGCCATTTGGTCTTCTCTATTAAAATACAAGGTATCTGATTGAAGAGAAGTAGTGTCTTTTAACATACGTACATTCCCCATTGATTTGAGAAGACGTGAATTTCCATTATAAGAAATGGAATTACTCCATAACTTTAAGGTGTCCCCTTGTTCCAGATAAATATTACCTTCTGCGTAAATTCGGTTCTCGTCAGCGTATAGAAAGGCTTGATCGCACCACATGTCTGCACCTTGATGCCTGAATTGCACTTGACCATTTGAGTCCTTTGTGAAGATACTTGCTCCAGGATATTGAGCTTCATCTTTTTTAAAGTTTCCTCCGTAGAGAATATCGATTTTTTGGTTTTGTCCAAATGCATTTGTACTTAAGCCAATGATAAAAAGATATACCAGCCATCTATATTTAGAATGCTTATTAGCCAATGACATCTCTAAAGATCGTTTGAGTTCTGTCGGGACCAACAGATACGATTTTGATAGGAGTTTGGAGTTCTTGCTCAATAAATGCGATGTATTCGTTAAGTTCTTCTGGAAATTCCGCAGAATCTGAAATAGCAGTAATGTCTTGGCTCCAACCTCTAATCTCTTTGTAAATTGGCTGGACGTAATTCTCATCGATATCAAATGGGAAATGTCCTATGGCTTCTCCTTTATAATTGTAATGTGTACATACTTTTAATTTCTCAAAACCACTTAAAACATCCGCTTTCATCATATTGAGTTCTGTCACTCCGTTGATTCGTATCGCGTACTTCAAAGCGACTAGATCTAACCAACCACATCTTCTTGGTCTGCCTGTAGTTGCCCCAAATTCATTACCAACTCTTGCTAAAGTTTCTCCGTCTTTATCGAATAATTCAGTTGGAAAGGGACCACTTCCGACTCTTGTTGTGTAGGCTTTAAAAATACCTATGACATTTTTAATTTGATTAGGTGCAATTCCTAATCCTGTGCAAGCACCTGCTGCCGTTGTATTTGAAGAGGTCACGAAGGGATAAGTTCCAAAGTCAATATCTAATAAAGAGCCTTGGGCTCCTTCTGCTAAAATCTTCTTATTTTGATCTATAGCTTGATGGAGGTAATTTTCACTATCGATAAACTCTATTCTTCTCATGAATTCTACAGCTTCAAAGAAGGTGGCGTTTAACTTCTCAATGTCAAAATCAAGATTTACTTGATAATTACTGATTAATTCAAGGTGTTTTTGACTGAGAGCGTGAAATTTATCTTTCCAGGTATCAAATTCTAAATCACCAATTCTCAGACCATTTCGACCCGTTTTATCCATATAAGTAGGACCTATTCCTTTCAATGTTGAGCCTATTTTTGATTTCCCTTTTTGCAATTCAGATGCTTTATCCAACAGTGAATGGGTGGGTAAAATGAGATGTGCTTTACGCGAAATTTTCAGTTTTGTTATTATTGAAGAATCATGCGGTATTAATTTGTCTAACTCCGCTTTAAAAATTACGGGGTCTATAACCACACCGTTTCCTACAATATTCATGGAATTTTCATGAAATATTCCAGAAGGAATAGTGTGTAGTACATGTTTCTTATTATCAAATTCTAAGGTATGACCGGCATTAGGGCCACCTTGAAATCTTGCCACTATATCATAATTTGACGTTAAAACGTCAACTATTTTTCCTTTTCCCTCATCTCCCCATTGGAGTCCCAAAAGCAGGTCAATCATTTTATTTTTCTTTTCGTTCACCGTAGAAATAGAGTGAATGGTTATTGATGTTGATGTTAAATACCTCTTCGATAGTTTTTTTTATTGACTCGATTCTTGGATCACAAAATTCAATAACTTCACCAGTGTCTGTCAAAATAACGTGGTCGTGTTGTTTATCGAAATACGATTTTTCATACTGAGCTTGTGCTCCTCCGAATAAGTGTTTCCGAACGAGTTTGCAATCCAGTAGTAATTCGATAGTATTGTACAGAGTAGCCCTAGAAACACGATAATTTTTTTCTTTCATTTTAGTGTACAGAGACTCAATATCAAAATGGTCAGAACTTGCGTATATCTCATGAAGAATTGCGTAGCGCTCCGGAGTTTTGCGGTGTCCATTGTCCTCAAGGTATTTGGTGAAAACTCGCTTTACGGTATCTTGGTTGTTATTGATGGTATTCATGATTTTGTATGTCCTTGTTTAAGGGACTATTTAATCTTAAAAACTCATAAAGAACAAAGTTAGGCATAAAACTAAAACACACCACCACTTGAATAATTTGCTATTAACAATGTTGTTTACTTTTTGAAATGCTAGGTAACAAACATAGTAACTATGATTAAACTGTCACCACAGACAAAAAAAGGTTTTGTAAGGTTAAGTATTCTTGCATTGTACAGAGGTACATAAATCACCAAGAATCTTGCAATAAAGGTACATAAGAGTCCCTTAATACTTAAGAAAACAGTAAACTATCCCTATGCAAATGAACTAAACAAAAAGGTAGTAGAAGAGTTGTTTAAGGTAATAGAATTAGTCTACTCCCTAGAGGCTAGAATTGTCACTTTAGAAGAGGAAAAGGGTGCCAATTAGGGTACAAATGGCGACAATCGTTCTGACGCCTTTAAACGATGTTCAACGGAGATGCTGTCGTAATTAATGATTTAAAGGTTAACTGAGATGTCACCGTACCTTCTGACGCAAGATTGAAAGTGAACATTCTATGGCTTGTTGCTGCCCTATCTAAACTTCTAAACATAGACGGTAAAGAAAAACGGAACACAAAAGATAGGTGTACTCGCCCAAGACATACAAGAAGTCTTTCCTGAACTTATAAGTGAAGGCTACCAAGGAATGCTGTCAGTAAACTATCAAGGACTTATACCTGTGCTTATTAATGCCTAAAAGAACAGAAACAGAAGTTCCAAGTTCAAGCATAATGATTGAAGCTTCTTGAGCGCATCTTATTCAAAGAGTAGGTCAACTCCGCAATCTTTACTACAACCTCATTTTTAGATCAATATCCTTTTAAATCTTCTTTTTTGTAGTGGGACATATGCTTACAAAAAAATCCAATGTAAGGGGATTTACCGCCCCAAGGGTGTAATCTTCAAGTGTAATTTCATTCACAATTTTTTTATTAGAAAAGTAGAGAATGTATCTATTTATGCGATTTCCTATTTCGTAAAGGCGTTTATATATATTAGACGGTAATTTCCTATGAAAATTGAATATATCCCATCGAAGCAAAGCTTTATTTCGATCAAAATTTTGTTCAAAATAATGCATGGCCCGTGCTGAACCATTGATACCCATCAAGTCATATGTACATGGGAAAGTGTTTAAAAGATTTTTTAATTTCATGGCATCAAACTCCACAAAGTGCCAAGGATTTCGAATGAGTGTGAATTTTTTATTTGGTGTAGTTAAAAAAATAATGCCGTCGGATTTCACAATACGCAACAATTCATTTACCAAAAGGGTATAATCTTCAATATGCTCCACAAATTGAAAGCAAATAATAGTATCAAAAGATTGATTCTCAAAAATTTCAAGCCGAGGAGCGGTGTGTTCAATGAATGATAAATCGGGGTATTTTTTTCTTAAATTTGAAAGCACAAAAGGGTTCTTATCAACTCCGGTGTAATCTAGGGTTGGGTTTTGGAGCCATTCAATTCCATACCCCTCACCACAGCCAATTTCAAGTACTTTTCCTTTTAAAGAGGCTGAAACTAACGAATAAGCTTTGGTGGTTCTATGGTATAATACGCGGTCAGAATGATTTTTTTTTGAAGTGATTTCAGTAGTAAAAAACACAGGAAATGGTTTTTAAATTATGGATTTAAGGATTTTAATCTGAAATTCTTTAAGCTTAAATCATTAAGTGGAAATTTCAAAATGACGTGTAAAAAACTTCCAAATATAGAAATCAATAAACCGAGTTTAAAATTAATTGTGTCCAAGTTTATGGTGAAGGTATAAATTGTAAGCAAAAATGAACCGCATTCAAAATCGATATTTATGTGCCTTTTGATGGCAATAGTTTTGGAAAGTTAATTTAATAATGATAACAATAAGTAAATGAAATAAACATAATGAACTTTCTTAAACTTGGATGAGCGGGGTAAAAAAGGTCGTGGCGTGTGAATTATATATTGGATAATGCCATGGGTAAAGCATACAATTGATGTGTTGCAAAAATGAAATTAAGGGAGCATTTAGTTACTTTTTTATGGTATTATAAGGTAAAAGCCAAAGCAGAACAGTGTAGATTAAAACACAAAACACACTCACATGCCCCAACTATTTTTAGACTTGCGAATCCCATAAAGCACAAATAACAGGCTGAAAAACACACACATGGACCAAGGTGGGTAAAAACAAACCAAAAAATAGGTCAGAGGTTTTAAATGTATTTAACACTAAATCTAATAAAAAAGACAGGGCAGCCACAACTTGAATATGATTTTCATATAATTAATACCAATACTTACTGA